>JAQBHL010000311.1:0-8854 GCA_032127745.1 Acidobacteriota bacterium | reverse complement strand
GTCAAAGGCGAATGGGACCTGATCTGCCTTGCCGTGAACTTGAAGCGGATTCGCACGCTGCTCACCTTCACTTGGGCTCCTGCGTGAAGCCCGCGGCGAGTCGCCGTCCGCCGACCGGACGATCCGCAGGATTCAGAAGCCGTCTCAGGGGCAACGAGAGTGGTTTCGCTCGATCCGCTCAACGGCGTCCCGCGCGATGCCGCGCCGGGGGGGGGATCTCGCTACGCGCCGTCGACGGCTTCTTTTTCTTCTACCGCCCAGGCTCCTAGCGTCCTGTAACAGAAGTACGGTGCTGGGATCCACGAACCGCTATTTTGCTGGCCTTTTGCAACCTTGCGTCCTCACGCGACCTCGCGATCTGCGTCCTTCGGCACCCTGCTCGGGCATCCCGCACGCGAGCCCGGGCGACCGGCGGATGAACCTTGGCGAGGTGGTTTGAACTAGCCTTCGGGTCCGGTCCCGCATGAAGCCACCCCACGCGCCAGCCGTCCCGAGGACGATCACGCTCCACCGGGAAACCCTGGAAGATTCGTACTTCTGGCTGCGGGAAAAGGAAAACCCGGCGGTTCGGGCCTACCTGGAGGCCGAGAACGAATACGCCGCGCAGGTGATGGCGCCGCTCGACGCCCTCGCGTCGTCTCTGTACGATGAGATGCTGGCCCGCATTCAGGAGGACGACACCTCGGTGCCCTACCGGTTCTCGGGCTATGAGCACTGGGTCCAGATGGTGAAGGGTCTGCAGTACCCCATTCACCACCGGCGCCGCCTGAGCGATCCCCCCGCCGTCGCCCCCGGGGAAACCACCCTCGACGTCAACGCGCTGGCGGAAGGCCGGTCGTTCATGTCGCTCGGCGGCTACGCCATGAGCGACGACGGCCGGTACCTCGCCTATTCGACGGACGACACCGGATTCCGACAGTACCGGCTGCAGGTCAAGGACCTCTCCAGCGGGGTGCTTTGGAGTCGCGCGTTCGAGAAGACCATTTCGCTCGCCTGGGCCGCCGACTCGCGCACCCTCTTCTTCACCGAGGAGGATCACGCCAAGCGGGCGGCGCGTCTGTTTCGGATCGAGGTGTTCACCGATGATGAGCCGGTTCTGGTCTTCGAGGAGGACGATGAACGGTTCAGCCTCGACATCTCCAGGTCGCGGAGCGGCGCTTTCCTGTTCCTGGTCACCGGATCGCACACCACCACCGAGGTGCGCATCCTCGACGCGGCCTCGCCTCGGGCGGCCTTCAATCTGGTCTCTCCGAGGAGGCAGGATCATGAGTACGAGCTCGATCATCAGGGCGACCGTTTTCTGATCCGCACCAACGACCAGGGCCGCAACTTCCGCCTGGCCGAGGCCCCGGTGGAGAACCCGGGGGAGGAGAACTGGCGCGAGCTGGCGCCCCATCGAGACGACGTGATGCTGGAATCGGTGGTCGCGTTCGAACAACACGCGGTTCTCTGTGAAAGATCGCGAGGCCTGCCCCGTTTCAGATCCCTCCGCCGCGGCCTCTCGCCCGGCATCGACGCCCAATTCGAAGAGCCCACTTATTCGGCCTTTCCCGGGGACAACTTCGAATATTCCTCGTCGACCTTTCGCTATGCGTACCAGTCGCTGGTGACGCCTCCTTCGGTTTTCGATCTCGACCTCGACTCCGGAAAGAGCACCCTGGTCAAGCAGACCGAGGTCCTGGGCTCCTTCAATCGCGCGGACTACATATCGGAATGGACGTCCGCCCCGGCCGAAGACGGCACGCCCATCCCCATCTCCCTGGTGCGACGGCGCGACACTCCGCTTTATGGGACCGCGCCCATGCATCTCCTCGGCTACGGGTCTTATGGGTATCCCTACCCCGTGACCTTCGTCTCCCCGCGCCTCTCCCTCCTGGATCGTGGTTTCGTGATCGCCCTCGCCCACATCCGGGGCGGAGGAGAGATGGGCAAGCCGTGGCACGACGCGGGGCGCATGGCCGCGAAGATGAATACCTTCACCGACTTCATCAGTTGCGCCACCCGACTGATCGAAGGCGGCTATACCTCCAGCGCGAAGCTGGTGATCGAGGGCGGCTCGGCCGGGGGCCTCTTGATGGGTGCGGTCACCAACCTGCGGCCCGATCTCATGAAGGCGGTGATCGCCAAGGTCCCCTTCGTCGACGTCATCAATTCGATGCTGGACGAAGACCTGCCTCTCACCGTGGGTGAATTCGAAGAGTGGGGGAACCCGAAGATCCTCGCCGACTACCGGGTGATGCGTTCCTACTGTCCGTATAGCAATCTCGAGAAGAAAGCCTACCCGGCGATGCTCCTCCGCAACTCCTTCAACGACTCGCAGGTCATGTACTGGGAGGCCGCCAAATACGCGGCCAGGCTGCGCGCCCTGAAGACCAACGACACGCCCTTGCTGCTTCGCACCCTTATGGAGGCCGGGCACGGAGGGGCCTCCGGTCGATACGACGCCTGGCGGGAAACCGCCTCCGACTACGCCTTCATCCTCTGGCAGGCGGGCCTGGTCGGTCGAGACCCCACGAACCTCGATAAAGTGAACATCATCGCAGGAGATCCATGACATGTTTCTGACCCTCGCCACCTTGCTCACCCTGGCCGCGCCGGACTTCACGGCCAAGGATATGCACTCGCTGAAGCGAATCGCCGATCCCCAGATATCCCCGGACGGGATGTGGGTTTTGTATCAGCAGACTTCGATCGACCTCGGAAAGAGCCGCAACACCGACCTCTTCCTCGTGTCCGCGACCGGCGGCGGCGCCCCCCGCGCCATCACCTCGAATCCCAAGACCGACGCGCAGGGCCGCTTCTCCAAGGACGGCGCCCGGATCGCGTTTCTTTCCACCCGCGACGGCGCGTCGCAGGTGTACGTCCTGGATCTGAACGGCGGGGAGGCGCGCCAGGTGACGCCTGTCGCAGGGCGTCAACAATTTCCGCTGGGCCACCGCCGACAAGCTGGTGGTGATCTCGGACGTGCATCCGGACTGTGCCGGTGTGGACTTCGACGCCTGCACTAAGAAGAAAGTGGACGGCAAGAATGCGGCCATTCGGGTCTACGACAAGCTCTTCGTCCGCCACTGGGATACCTGGGAGGACGGTCTGCGTTCCCATGTGCTCTGGGTGGATGTGAAAACCGGCGAAGCGACCGATCTCACCCCCGGCGACCATGACGTTCCTCCCTACCCGGGACCGGATGACTTCGACGTGGCTCCGGATGGTTCCGAGGTGGCCTTCGGCCGCAACCACGACCAGGACGAGTCCGCGTCCACCAACGCCGATCTGTTCGTAGTCCCGACCGGCGGAGGTGCTTCGAAGAAGTTCAGCACTTCTCCCGGCTACGACGGCCTCCCCCGCTACAGCCCGGACGGTTCGATGATCGCGTATCACGCCCAGATGCGCGCGGGGTTCGAGGCCGACCGCTTTAGGCTCATGGTGTACGACCGCAGGGCCGGAGCGGTTCGCAACCTGAGCGAGGCCTTCGATCGCAACGTGGACGAGATCGCCTGGTCGCCCGATTCGAAGACGATCTACTTCACCGCCGGCGACGGACCCACGAACCCCCTTTTCGCGATCCCGGCTTCGGGCGGGACGCCGCGGAAAGTCGCCACCGGGCACCTCACCCAGTTGTCGATCTCGAACGACGGGACCAGAGCGATCATGGCTCTCGACTCGCTCCAGAAGCCCGCCGATGTGGTGAGTGTGGACCTGGTGAGCGGAAAGATCTCACGCCTGACCAGCGTCAACGATGCGGCCCTGGCTCCGTTCGCGCTCCTTCCCGCCGAGTCGGTCACCTACACCGGGGCGCTGGGCAAGCCGGTTCAGGCCTGGATCACCAAACCCGCGAACTTCGATCCGACCAAGAAGTACCCGCTCCTGGTCATGCCTCACGGCGGACCCCAGGGGGTCTGGGGAGACAGCTGGAGCTATCGGTGGAATCCCCAGGTCTTCGCGGGTGCCGGGTTCGTGGTCCTCACCCCGAATCCGCGCGGCTCCACCGGCTTCGGCCAGGCTTTCACCGACGATGTCACGAAGGACTGGGGCGGCAAAGCCTATGAAGACATCATGAAGGGCACCGACTTCGCCGCCGCCCTTCCCTATGTGGACAAGGACCGCCTGGTCGCGGCGGGCGCCTCCTACGGCGGGTACATGGTCAACTGGATGTGCACTCAGACCAAGCGGTTCAAGGCTTTCGTGTCTCATGACGGGGTCTACGACCTGACTTCAATGGCCGGCTCCACCGAAGAGCAGTGGTTCAGCGACTGGGAGTTCGGCGGACCGCCCTGGGGCAAGGACCAGACCCAATACCAGAAGTTCTCGCCAGCCCGCTTCATCACCTCGTGCACCACTCCCATGCTCATCGTCCACAACGACCGGGACTATCGCCTGCCCATCGAACAGGGACTTCAGCTCTTCACCGCCCTGCAGCGCCAGGGGGTGCCTTCCCGGCTGGTCATGTTCCCGGACGAGAATCACTGGGTGTTGAAGGCGGAGAACTCCGTGCTCTGGTACGACGAGGTATTGGGGTGGCTGAAGAAGTGGGCGAACTGAGAGCTCTCGAAGTCAGCGCCCAGCTCGGTCACGAAGAGGTCATCCTTCTTCACGATCGGGACTCCGGCCTTCGTGGAGCCATCGCCATCCACGACTCCACCTTCGGGCCCAGCGTCGGCGGCACGAGGATGCGCGAATACGCAAGCTTCGACGATGCCGTGGTGGACGCCCTGCGCCTGGCCCGGGCCATGACCTACAAAGCCACCATGGTGGAGATGCCCTACGGCGGGGCCAAGGCCGTCCTCATGGGCGATCCGAACCGCGACAAGTCCCGCTCCCTTCTGGTGGCCTACGCCAAGGCGGTGGATCGTCTGGGCGGGCGGTTCTTCACCGGCTGCGACATGGGCATCGAGCCGCGCGACCTCAAGGTGATGCAGCGGCACACCAAGCACCTCTCGCACGCGAACGAAGATTCCCCCATCGACACCTCGTATCTGGCCGCGCTCGGCGTCTTCGAGGGGATCGCCGCGGCGGCCGCGGTTCTCGGTCGGGAGTTTTCCTCGCTGCAAGTGGCCATTCAGGGCATCGGGGCGGTGGGGTTCCGTTTGGCCAGACTGCTCACGGAACACGGCGTGCAGGTGATCGTGGCCGATACCGACAAAGCCCGCACCCTCCGGGCGGCCCGTGAATTCGAGGCCCAGGTGGTGGAGCCTGACGCCATCTACGACGTGGAGGCGGACGTGTTCTCGCCCAATGCCATGGGCGGCATCCTGAACGACGACACCATCGCCCGGCTCAAGGTCCAGGCCATCGTGGGCGGAGCCAACGAGCAGTTGCTCGAGCCCCGTCACGGCGATGTGCTCCATTCGATCGGCATCCTGTGGGGTCCGGACTACGTGGTGAACGCGGGAGGTCTGCTCAGCCTGCTCTTCGAGACCAAACAGACGGACGAAGAGGGCGTGGTGGAAAGAGTGCGCCTGATCGGCCCCCGGTTGGCCGACATCTGGCAGCGCTCGCACGAGGAGGAACTGCCGCCCGGCGTCATCGCGGACCGCATCGTCGAAGAGCGCATTGCTCTCGGCCGCAGGGCGAAGTCGGAATCGGTGCGTCGAACCAAGTACGAAGACGACTGACCTCTGGCGGCGCCATGAATAAGATCAAGATCGGCGGGGCGGACATCCAATACGCGGACAAGGGGCATGGCCCGGCCGTCCTCTTCCTTCACGCCTTCGGCCTTTCTCTCGGGATGTGGGACGGCCAGGAAACGCTCGCCCCGCGGTACCGGATCGTCCGTTTCGACGCTCGAGGCTTTGGAGGGTCGGACGTGGGCGACGCCGTACTGACCATGGATCGAATCGCGGAGGACGCGGCCTTCCTCATCGAACGCCTGCGCCTGGGGCCGGTCATCCTGGTGGGGTGCTCGATGGGCGGCTACGCCGCTTTCGCCTTCGCTCAGAAACACTCCTCGCTCCTGCGCGGCCTGGTCCTGGTCGACACTCGCGCCGGCGCCGACCCACCGGAAGCCCGCAAGGGGAGAGCCGAGCTCGCGGCCAGGATCATGAAGGAAGGCCCGCAGCCCGCCCTTGATTTCTTTCTCCCCCGCGTTTTCGGTGAGACCACGAGGAACTCGCGCGCCGATGTGGTTGCTCGCCTCAAGGACATGATGCTCGCGACCCCGCCTCGAGGGCTCTCGGACGGCCTGCACGGTCTGGCCGCGCGTCAGGACTCGACCGCGTTCCTGCGCGAGATAACGGTTCCCACCCTGGTGGTCTGCGGCGAGGAGGACGCGATCACCCCGCGGGCCGAGGCGGAGATCATGCAGCGCGGAATCAAAGGCGCCGAGCTCGCGATGATCCGCGGCGCGGGACATCTGCCCTCGATGGAAACGCCGGCCGAGTTCAACGCTGTGCTCGGGAAGTTCCTGAGCCGGTTCTAGCCAGGCGACCCCCGCCCGGTGGAGCCTGTGGGAGCGAAAGCCGGGAGCCACGCTCCTCTCTCCGCTCTTGTTCTATGGGCATCTCCGGGAAGGGGCTGAACAACGGCCCGCCCTATGCTGCGGGTGACGAGGATTGATCGATGGGTTCTTTAGGGACGCGCGGTAACTTCACGAGGGGCGTCGGTCGAGTGTCGATTCTTGTCCTGGTCTTCCCGCTCTTCGCCTCGGCTCAGTCGGTCGAGGTGATCCGGGACCGGCCCGGCGCTTCGGTCTGCGCGGTGGCGGTGGGCCTTCCCGTGGATACGGACGACGTCAACAACCAGCCCCAGGGCGAAGTATCGATCGATGTCTCCGAGGAGGGGCGTCTGGCCGCCGCGGCCAAGGACTACCGCTTCAGCCCGACCGACGACCTGACCTACAACAACCGGGTCTGGAACGGCCTGTATCTGTCCCCCGACGGCGCGGCCTGGCGCAATCTTTCCTTCGAAGACGCCACCCCGGACACCGGCATTGCCGGCTCCACCGACGGATCCTACGGACGAGCCGCGGGAACGGCCTTGCGGCTCACCCATGAAAGCGATCCCGTGGTGGCTTTCGATCGCGACGGCAACATCTACACCTCCGCCCTCGCCGTCGAGCCGAATGCGGCCGGCGATCCTTCCGCAGTGGTGATCTCGCGCCGGAGTCCCGACGGATCGCTGGCTCCGGGCTCGGTTCATCTCATCGCTCTCGAGAACGATGAGCGCCTTTTCAACGACAAGAACTGGCTGGCCGTGGATCGGGAATCGCCGGCGGATCGGACCATGGTGATCGCGAGCTGGCGGCTGTTCACCACCGCCGCGGAATCTCTCGCTCCCGAAGGCGGCTGGATCGCGGTGTCCGGAGACGGCGCGCGCTCCTTCTCGTCGCCCATTCGGCTCCCCGTGCCGGCCTTCGAAGCCTCCGAATCCCAGTTCTATCAGCCTCTTCTCGGACGCGATCCGGCGAGCGGCCGCCGCGTGCTCTACGTCATCCTCCGCACCCAGAGTGCTGGCGGGACGATCGCCATGCACGTGGTGAAGGCCGATATCGATGGTCTCGAGGGGACATCCGCGCTGGAGGCGCGCCTGCGCGATCCCCTGGCCTGGGCGTTTCTCCCCGGGAGGATCTCCGGTCTCACCGCCTACGGGGGAGCCGGATACGACGGCAGCTTCCGCTTCAGCTCCTATTTCATGCCCGCGATCGATGCGTCCAGCGGTCATCTGTTCGCCGTGGTTCATGCTCTCGACCCGGGGTCCCGAAGGTCGCGGACCTTGATTTCAAGGTCGACCGACGGCGCCCTCACCTGGTCGGCTCCGGTTCCCATCGACGACCCGGGAAAGGGCAATCAACTCATGCCCGCGGTAGCCGCCCGGGGCGGCCGGGTTTTCGCGGTGTGGTACGACTCCCGGAACGATCCGGAGTTTGCGCCGCTGTCCCTGATCCGGGGCGTCGACGTGTACGCGGCCGTTCTCGATGACGGACTGAAGGTCGAGCGGATCAGCCGCCTGACCCCCGAGGTTCAGCGGGCCGATCGACCAGTGTTCACAAGAACGAGACCAGCCGGCATCTCATCGCTGAGGGGAGAGCGCCCCCACGACTTCGACCCCCAGACGGCAAGACCGGACGTGGTCAAAGCCGCCGCCAACGAAAATTGCGCCGTAGAACGCTACGGTTTCATCGGCGACTACATCGGCATCGCGGCAGATGCGAATGAGGCCTGGGCAGCCTGGACCGACCTGCGCAGCATCACGGACGCGGGCGACATCTGCAGCATCGGCCATTCCTGCGCGGGAAACCGCAACCAGTCCGTCCACGCGATGCGGATTCCCCGGTAGATCGACGACCGTTCGACGTACTCGTACTCGGCCGTGGCGTCGTGCTCAATCTGGCTGGACTGTGGCCGGGTTTCACGTCGTCAGCGTCGTTACCAGAAGCCTGGCGAATTGTCTGGTTTGACTCCGCACCCCAAGCCCCTCCCGGATTCAGACGAGGGCTCGTGGCGGATTTGTCCAAAGGAGATCCAGAGTCAGCCCGATCTGCCAAGGCCTTTCTCGAGATGGGACCGGTCGTCATCCCTATGCTCTTGGAGGCGTGCCTGAGCGCTACCCTTCCTTAGAAGACGCGGGGGCCACGAGCGGAGGCTGACGTATCCCGTGGACGCGACGCCAAGGTCAGTCGCCCCACCTACTCCTTGTTCAGGTTGTACTTCATGATCCGGCCGTGCGGACCGTCGCGATCCCGCTCCAGTTCGTAGACGTCACCGGAAAGCCCGCGGCTTGAAAGCGCGTTCAAAACCGTGAGGTCGGAATCGTCCAGCCGGACCGAGAGCGCGGCCCGGGTCTGGGAAAGATGGTTCGCGTTCCGGGCCCCTACGATGACCGCGGCCACGCGGGGCTGGGCCAGAACCCAGGCAATTCC
>JAQBHL010000310.1:0-5292 GCA_032127745.1 Acidobacteriota bacterium | reverse complement strand
GCCGGATTTGATCGGCAAAGCCCACTTGTCTTACCTAGCGCGCCTTGGCGCCTTCGTCTGGTCCCTGCCCGTCGCACTGGGTCGGGTCGCGGTCCTGACCTTGGCCTTCTTCTTCGGATTCGCTGCCTTGCCGCTGATGGGCGGCGCGATATTCTGGTTCAGGCGAACCGGCCAGGAGCCGCAGCGGTGGAAGCCGTCTCCAGAACTCATCGCGCAGGGCCCCTGTCGCTTCACTGGCGGGGCTCGCCTTGCTCCTCGTCCACTTCACCGCGGAATTGCCGGAGGAGCGGTACCTGGCGGAACAATTCGGCGACGCCTACGGCAAGCACGCTGCCACGGTATCTGGGATGGACGAAGGTCAGCGCGTAGGGCGTGGTCGCGCGCCAAGGGGATTGACGTGACGGAGACCCGGGAAGCGAGCGAAGTCGCTGTCGGTCGAGAACACCGTGGCTCCCCGTTCGATGGCGAGCGCCGCGAGGTGGGCGTCCGAGGTGAGGTTTCCTGCGGTTCCTGCCGCCTTCAAGAGATTGCGGAACACCGGCCAGTGACGCTCACCCGGAACCACGATCTCCACCGTGGGCAGATTCAGCCATTCGTCCAGGAAGCCGAGGGCGGCCTCGCCAGACATCGGCTTTCTCAGAATGCCGGGCCGGGTGGTCAGCCGCAGAAAAGCCAGAATCACGCCCCAGGTGAGCCCCACCGTGACCAGACCGGAAAATGCTCCCTCCAGCCACCCGCGGGCCTCCCTGTGCTGGGGTGAATCGCGGTCGATGGCGTAAATCAGCAGGTTCGCATCGACGAGGATCATCAGGAGTGACTCACTTGCGTAGTTCGAGCTTCCTTACCTGAGCCTCATCCTCCAGGGCATCGGCAAGGCGCAGCGACCTGTCGAGATCGATGCCGGGGGCGACGCCGCCCAGGGACACGGGCTTGATCCGGTAGGCTCGCGCAGGCCGGGACTTTTCCGCCTGGAGTCCAAGCCTGATGACCTCGTTGACATTGCGGCGGAAGGGCTGGCCCGTCCGCCGGGCCCGTCGCTTGAGCCCCTCGGCCACGTCCGGTTCCAACGTCATCGTGGTGCGAATCATGAGAGCATCATAGCATCACTCAGTGAAGAGGTGCGATGGGCGCCGCGCAAGGAAATGAGCGTCCGGCCATCCGGAGTCCAGCCCACGAGATTGGCATCCTCCGGTCCGCCGACTCGCGTGGCCTCCGCCGAATTCCGATCGAGCATCCTCGTGGTCCAGGTCGGGTTCCGCCCGGCAGGAGGATCTTGCTCTTGCCGGTCTTCAGGGAGACCACCGCGATGACCGCTTCCTCGAAAGGCCTGCCCGTGTATTCGACGGTGGAGAGGACGTGCTCGCCATCGGGCAGTATGTCCGGCCCGCCTTGGCTGGCTTCGCTGGCGGCGGCGTCCGGGTAGTTCAGAGGCTGGGCCTCCCCCCCGAGGCGTTGACCCGCAGCAGGCTGCTCGGATAGCGGGGAGCGAAGACGATGGCGCCGTCCGGCGCCCACGCGGCCCCATTGGCGTCCTTGGAGGCGGTCGCGGTGAGAACGGTGTCGCTGGACAGACACGCCTTGCTGAGCTGCCCATTCGCGAAGAAGCCCACCCACCGTCCGTCGGGAGAGAAGAACGGCGAGATGGCCGCCTCGGTGCCCGGGATCGCCTGGACATCGAGGCGGCGGGGGAGAAGGGCCGGGTGCTCGTGCGGGCGAACCGTGCGGGCCAGGCGGTGGAAGTAATGGTCGAGAACTCCTCGCATGGGAACGAGGATGACGTCCAGGCTCGTGTGTGCACGCCGTTCTTCTCGACCGAGGCCGACGGCCGCGGAGTCGGATTGACCCTGGTGCGCGAGATCCTTGTCCACCACCGCGCTCCGTTTTCTCCGAGCGCTCCCGAAGGCGGTCCGACCCGCTTCACGTCTTCGCTGGAGGTCTCGCCGTGACGCCTCCGCGCTGCGCATTCGTTCAGGTGCGGGTCAGTCGTATCGGGGTGCGGATGCTTGCAGAGGGTCTCCGAGCGATTGACGTTCGCGCTCAATCGCGACCCGCATTCCCGCCTTCTCGATTGCCCGTTGTGCGCTCGATCCCGGCGCGGCCGCGGGGTTGGTGTGATTCAGATGAACGAAGACGATCTTGGCCCGCTCCTTCGGCGGGAGGGCAGCGAACCGCGCGAGCGACTCGGCGATGAAGGGGTGCGGAATCTCCGCCATGGCCCGGCCCGGAACTTCGCCCGCGCCGAAGAACGAGCCGTCGATGTAGGCGACATCCACGCCCGCGATGACGTCCTCGATCCGCCGGTCCCACCTTTCCCACTTGTCGATGTCGGGCAGCCAGAGGAGCTTTCTGGCCGGACCGGCCACGATGAAGCCATACGTATCGCTGTATTCATCCCGATGGGGGACGGCGATGGGGGTGATCGACAAACGCGCGTTCAGCCTCACCGGCCGGTCCGCCACGAATCGCTCGATCTGAATGTGCTTGAGCTTCACGAGCAGGTCCCACGGGCCGTTGGTCTCCAGAAACCGGGCCATGCGGTCCGAAGCGAGGACGCGCTGTCCGTTGGCGCCGTACGCCTCACGGCCCATCTGCATCAATCCCGTGTAATGACCGATGTGCGCGTGAGTGAGGGCGATGGCTCCAAAAAGCGGCGGCCGTCCGGCCGCGGGAGCCTGAGGAGCCACCCGATCCGCGATCTCCACCTGTTCGCGAAGGTCCGGGGTGGCGTCGATCAGGAAGCGTTCCTCCGACCCGGGATCGACCAGCAACAACGAGGCAACGAGGCGTCTCAGCTCCGGGTCCTGCCGGGCCGACAGGTCCAGGTCCGCGTTCCCGCCGACCTGCGGCAGCCCTCCGTCCTGAGCGGTTCCCAGAACCATCGCGAAGGGGCTCGGGCCCTGTCCTTCGGCGGAGACCTGCATGGTCAAGGCCGTCCCCCAGACCAGCACCATCGCGCTCGCCCCGGCCAGGCCTCTCCGACCGGCCGCCCCGGGCATCAGAATTCGACCAGGTTCCGGATGGCGTCCTTGATGTTGGCGACCTGGGGAAGGGTCGCGTTTTCAAGATTCGGGTGATAGCCCACGAAATTGTCGAGGGCCCCCAATCGCCTCACCGGCGCATCGAGGAAGGAGAACAATTCGTCGGCGATCCGGGCCGCGATCTCCGCGCCGTACCCGAACGAGAGCTGATCCTCGTGAGCCACCAGCACCCGGCTGGTCTTCCTGACGCTCTCCCGGATCGCATCCATGTCGTACGGATTGAGGGTTCGCAGATCGAGGATCTCGACCGAGATTCCCTCTTCCTCGAGATCTCTCGCCGCCACCACCGAACGCTGCACGAGGGCGCCGAAGGTGACGATGGTCGCGTCCGATCCCTCGCGCACCACCCGGGCCTTGCCGAAAGGGACCATGTGGTTCGGTCCGGGATACGACCCCTTGTTGTAGGTCTGGCGATAGAGGTGCTTGTGCTCAAGAAAGATGACCGGATCGTCGCAGCGGATGGCCGTGCGCAGAAGGCCGTTCGCGTCCTCGGCGTTGCTGGGAATCACCACCCGCAGTCCGGGGATGTGGGTGAACAGCACCTCGCCGCACTGGGAGTGGTAGACGGCGCCGCCCTGGAGGTAGCCGCCGTAGGTGACGCGCACCACCACCGGACATTTGAAGTGGTTCGAGGAGCGCCAGCGCATGAGCGAGAGTTCGTTGCGGATTTGATGGTAGGCGGGCCAGATGTAGTCGAAGAACTGAATCTCGACCACGGGCTTGAGACCGCGGGTGGCCATGCCGATGGCGCGCCCGATGATGTTGGCCTCGGCCAGGGGTGAGTTGAAGACCCGGTCCGACCCGTACTTGCGCTGCAGGTTGTGGGTGACCTTGAACACCCCCCCCTTGCCCTTGACCTGGTCGAGGTTGTCCTCGCGCGAGCAGTCCGCGACGTCCTCGCCGAAGACCACGATCCGCGGATTGCGAGCCATTTCGTCCACGTGGGCCGCGTTCAGGAGATCGACCATGGTCTTGTTCGGGTTCGGAGCGTCGCCGTATTCGGGAGGGGAGTCGAATTCGCGCGAGGTCGGATCGAGCGAGGAGTAGATCCACCAGGAAGCGCTCTCCGCGGCCGGGGGCGGGGCTTGGAGAGCCCGCTCGGCGGCCTCCTCGATTCCGCGATCGGCTTCGGCGCGGACGCTCGCGAGGTCCGCTTCGGTGAGACGGCCTTCCCTGATCACCCGGTCCCGGAACGAAATCAGAGGATCCCGTTCCGCGTCGGCCGCGCGCTCGTCTTTTGGCCGATACAGCGCTTCGTCGTCGGAGAGAGAGTGAGAGTAGGGCCTGATGACCTTGGCGTGAACGAGAGCCGGGCCTTTCCGCATGCGGCAGTAGCGGACCGCCTCGCCCATGGTCTCGAGGCTGGCGATGGGATCGCAGCCATCGACTTCCAGGACCAGCAGGTCGGGGAACGAACTCACCAGCTTGCTGATGCTTCCGCCCGCGGTCTGGACCTCGACGGGCACGGAAATCGCGTATCCGTTGTCCTCCACGAGATAGACGACGGGCAGCTTCAGGTTGCAGGCGGTGTTGAGACTCTCCCAGAACTCGCCTTCGGACGTGGTGCCGTCTCCGGTGCTGACGAAGACGACTTCGTCGTGCTTGAATGTGGCTGCGGCCCCGGTTTTCTGCATGTAGAGGCCGGCTTCGGCGCAGCCCACGGCCTGCTGGAACTGGGTGCCCACGGGCGACGACTGGCTCACCACGTTCAAGGCCTTGTGGCCCCAGTGCGAGGGCATCTGCCGCCCGCCTGAATTGGGGTCGTCCTTCGCTCCGACCGAGCCCAACAGCATCTCGGTCGGGGTCATGCCCAGGGTGAGCATCAGGGCGCGATCGCGATAGTACGGATAGAACCAGTCGTGGCCGGGGCGGAGGGCCATGCCCGCGGCCACGAGGACGGCCTCGTGGCCGGCGCCGCTGATCTGAAAGTAGATCTTGTTCTGCCGCTTGAGGGCGATCTCCTTGTCGTCGATGCGTCGCGACAGGTACATGAGGCGATAGATCTCGCGAACGAGCGTCTTATCGAGGCCGATGGGGGGCGCCTTTGAAAGCGGTGGCGCCTCCGCGACCGTGGGACCGGGTGCGGTCGCGAAGATCTCCTTGAAAGCCTGCTGAGGGAGGATGGGAGGAGGAGCCTTCGCGACCATGGGACCGGGTGCGGTTGCGAACATCTCCTCGACGCCCGGCTGAGGGAGCGTGAGAGGAGGAGCCTTCGCGAACTCCCTCAGTTCGGCAGGGGGAGGAAGGCGGGCCA
>JAQBHL010000309.1:0-3285 GCA_032127745.1 Acidobacteriota bacterium | reverse complement strand
GCCGGTGCCCACCCAGACCAAATTGGCGTCGGCCGGAGCGATCGCAATGGCGCCCACCGATCCCGAGCCGCCTTCGTCGAACACCGGCGTCACCGTGATCCCGTTGTTGGTGGTCTTCCACACGCCGCCGCCGGCGGCGGCCACGAAGAAGGTCTTCGACGGGGAGGGGATGCCCTCCACGTCCGCGATGCGGCCGCCCATGTTGGCGGGGCCGATGTTGCGAAACGCCATGGTCTTGAAGGAATCAGCAGTGAGATTGGAAAGCGCCGAGGGCGTGGGGGTGGGCGCGGGCTTCGCTCCCTTCTTCTGAGCGTCGGCGACGGAAGCGGTGAGCAGGAGCGACAGGGTCGCGATTCCTGCGGTTCGGGCAAGGGTCATGGGGGTCTCCAATTTGGGTGAGGAAGGTGCGCCGCCCGGAAGGGCTCGGAAACGTCGACGGAGTGAATTCTGCGGGGGTTCACGCCCGCGGTCAAAATGCAAATGACTCAGGGACGGACTGGAAAGCCAACTTGTACAATCGCGGCCGAGACGACGGCAATGGCCTCCGGTCCACCCGGAGCGGCAACTCCTCGAATGATGATTCCGGAAAAGATCGGCAAGTACACCGTCCTTGAATTGCTGGGCCGCGGTGGCATGGGTGAGGTCTACCTTGGCGAAGATCCGTACATCGGACGCCGGGTGGCCATCAAGCCTCCCGGCAATGGGTGCTCAAGGTGAATTACGAAACGAACACGACAACGAACCAGGCCCTGGACCGCGGCACGCTCAGGGGCTGGCTCGCTTCCGTCGGTTTCGTCTTCTAGTCAAGGCGCCAGGGCGGGAGTTGCTGCCTGAGCGGTTGGTGAGGCTCCCTGGCGTCTGCTCCGCGGTTGGCGGGTCGTCGCAGGGGCGCGTTACACTCGAAAGATGATGATCGCGGACATGCGCAAATGCGCCTCCATCGTGTCGATGAGCGTGTTGGCGGCGTGCGCCACGAATCCGGCCACCGGAAAGAGACAGCTCATGCTGGTGAGCGAGGGCCAGGAGGCCTCGATGGGGAAGGAGGCCGACGATCAGTTCCACGCGCTCTACGGCGATTTCCCCGCCGCCGCGGTTCAGGCCTACGTCGAGTCCGTGGCCCGCCCGCTCGCCGCGGTGTCGGAACGGCCGGGCCTTCCCTGGACGTTCCGCGTGGTCGACGACCCGCAGGTGAACGCGTTCGCACTTCCGGGCGGCTACGTCTACGTGACCCGCGGCATCCTCGCCCATATGAACTCCGAGGCGGAACTTGCCGGGGTCCTGGGCCATGAGATCGGCCACGTCACCGCCCGCCATTCGGCGAGTTCCCAGAGCAAGCAGATGCTGGGCACGCTCGGCCTGGGGGTTGGCATGATCCTCTCGCCCACTCTCCGTCAGGGTGGTGACGCTTTGAGCTCGGCATTCGGCCTCGTCTTCCTGAAGTTCGGTCGCGACCAGGAGAGCCAGGCGGATCGGCTCGGCCTGCGCTACATCGTGCGCAAGGACTACCAGCCTGAGGGCATGCTCGACGTGTTTCGAATGCTGGATGGCGTGACCAGCGCCGCGGGCGGCGACCGGATGCCGAACTGGCTGTCCACCCATCCGGCACCCCCGAACCGTCTGGCCGACATGTCCCGCCTCATCAAGGAACAGGGAGTGAGCGGAACCCGGGTGGGCCGGCCCGAATTCATTCGTCAGCTCGATGGCATGGATTTCGGCCCGAACCCGCGCGAAGGGTTCTTCCGTGAGCAGGTCTTCTATCACCCCGAGATGGCCTTCACCATGACTTTTCCGTCCGGCTGGGCGGTCCAGAACGAGAAGCAGGGCGTCTCGTCCATGCCCACGAGCAAGGACGCGATGGCCCAGCTCACTCTCGCGCAGGGAGAACCGGCGGAGGCGGCGGCCGAATTCGCCCGGCAGGAAGGAGTGCAGGCGGGCTCGGTGGAACGCGGGAATGTCAACGGTTTTCGGGCCGCCTCGATCGAGTTCGCGATCCAGGATCAGGAGAACGGATCGCTCGCGGGCATGGTGACGTTCGTAAAGCATGGTGATCGAACCCTGCAACTGCTCGGATACAGCACCCAGGCGAGGTACGACGCCCATCGGTCAACCTTTACGAATTGGATTCGCAGCTATCGACGTCTCACCGATCCGCGCATCCTTTCCGCTGAGCCGTTGCGGCTCAAGATCGAAACCGTGCGATCGGCCACCACCCTCGCGAAACTCGCGCGGGAGTGGAAAGCACCGGTGGACCTCGCCACCCTGGCGTTGATCAACGCGGTGACGCCCACGGAGACCCTTCCGGCGGGAACGCTGGTGAAGCGAGTGGTGGGCGAGAAGATTCAGTAACCCATCTGGGGGAGAACCATGGACCTGGGACTCAAGGGCAGAAGCGCCGCGGTGGCGGCGGCGTCGCGCGGTCTCGGCCGGGCCACCGCCCTGGCCCTCGCGCGGGAGGGCTGCATGGTGGCGGTCTGCGGCCGGGACCCCAAGAAGATTCGCGCCTCGGCCGAGTTCATCGAGCGAGAGACGGGCGGACGCGCGCTGGCCGTCACCGCCGACGTGGGTTCGCGCGCGGACTGCGAGCGGTTCATCGGCGAGACGGTGGGGGCCTTCGGCCGGCTGGACATTCTGGTCACCAACACCGGAGGGCCGCCCGCCGGGGGGTTCGAAGGGATCGATGGCGCCGAGTGGGAGAAGGCGTATCAGAACCTGCTGAGCAACGTGATCAATCTGGTGCGCGCCGCGGTTCCACACATGAAGCAGGCGAAGTGGGGGAGGATTCTCAACATCGCCTCGCTCTCGGTGAAGCAGCCCATCGACAATCTGATCCTGTCGAATACCTTCCGGCCTGCCATCGCCGGCCTTTCGAAATCTCTGTCCAAGGAACTCGGGCCGCACGGCATTCTGGTGAATACCATCTGCCCGGGATACACCCGCACCGATCGGCTGGAGGAACTGGCCGAAGATCGCGTGAAGCGGGCCGGGATCACGAAGGATCAGTACTACGAGATGCTGGGCAAGAACGTCCCTCTGGGCCGGATCGGGGAAACGGAGGAATTCGGGAGCGTGGCCGCGTTCCTGTGTTCAGAGCGCGCGTCCTATTTGTCGGGCGTCGCCCTCGCGGTGGACGGTGGAGCGAGCTTCGGTCTGGCCTAGGCCAACTTGTGCCCGGCGGGCGAACAGCGCGGCCGGGCAGGCGGGTCCCCTCGGCCTCGCCCGCAGAAGGCGCGGAGGCCTGCCATCGCCGGACCGGCGCCGGACCGAAGCACCGGCCAACGCGGGTCC
>JAQBHL010000308.1:0-11439 GCA_032127745.1 Acidobacteriota bacterium | reverse complement strand
ACGGCTTCCGACTGCCTCTTCTGCCCCCCAAGGAACGCCCGGTCGCGGCGGCGTCCATGGTGGCATCCGAGCGCGCCCGGTCCGCGGTGGGTTCAGTGCTGATCATGGCCGGGATCGATCACACCGAACCACATCCCGAATTGCTCACGCTTATCGGAGAGATGGACGCGGGCGAGGGTGTGGCCGCCGCCCTCTCGACCCTGCCCGCGTATGTGGCCGGCATTCGCGCCGCGGTGGCGGAGCGGGACATCCAGCTCGAGGTGGTACGGGGCGAAATGCGAGCGGGTGAGGATTACTCGAACCTCCTCCCCGGCGTTCTCTCCGCCCGGACGTATTTGAAGAGGAGCAACGTTCGCGCCCAGGCCTTGCTCGAGAAAACCGTGGAGCCCCTCGCCCTTTTCGCGTGGCTCGCCGGAGAGCCGCACCCCTCGGGCGTCCTCGCCTATGCGTGGAAGACCCTGATCGAGAACCACCCGCACGACAGCATCTGCGGATGCAGCATCGACGCCGTTCACGCCGAGAACGAAACTCGCTTCGAGCGCGTGCTTCAGGCCGCGGACGGCCAGGCGAAGCGGTCGCTCCGTGCCCTCGCCCGACGAGTCGAAACCGCACCTGACGACGCCATTCGGTTTCTGGCCGTGAACACCGATGTGCATCCGTTCTCGGGATTGGTCGAGGTCGTGATCGACGTGCCGGTGGAAAGCGCTGAAGCAGGACGCAATCTGGACACCGAGCTTTTCGACGCGCCCCTCACGTTCTTCCCTCGCTCTTCGTCGATTTCCGGCGTTTTCGATTCCGAGGGCGGTGCGGTTCCGTTCGAGGAGGTGCGGCGCGAGACGCGGATCGCACAATGGACGAGCCGGGTGGAGTTGCCTCTTTCCGTCCAGGTGGAGCGTCTTCACCTCGTCTGCTCGGTGGACCTGCCGCCGGCGGGCTTTGCCGCCTTTGATGCTCGAGTGGGTCCGCCGACCGGGGCGCCGCGGACCGGGGAGGGAGGGGGGCGCTCCATTGAGAACGACCTTTTGCGGCTCGACCTGAACGACGACGGCACCCTGGACGTTCACCACAAGCGAACGAGGGCGACCTATCGACACGTACTGGAGTTCGAGGACGTGGGCGACGTGGGCGATGAGTACACCTACTCGCCGCCCGCGAAGGATCGGCGTCTGTCCAGCCGCGGTTGGTCGAAAGTCGCGAACGTAGTGGTCGAACACGGCGCGCTCCGCAGCGCCCTGCGATTCGACACTGCTCTCGATGTTCCCGAACGAGCCTCGGCCGACCGCAGGAGTCGCGCTCAGGAGATGGCGCCGATCCGGGCCGCCCTCGAAATCGAACTCACCCAGCGTTCTCCGGTGGTTTCATGCCGGCTGAGAGTGGATAACCGCGCCTCGGATCATCGACTGCGTGTTCTCTTTCCCACCGGCGCCCGCACCGTGGTCGAATCCCGAGCCGACACCGCGTTCGGAGTCATCGTGAGACCAGCGCAGCGTTTGGTTCCGGTGATTCCCATGAAGGAATCGCCGGTGAATACCGGGCCTCTTCAGTCATTCGTGGACGCGGGGGACCCGAAGGCGGGGATGACCGTCCTGAGCGAGGGCCTCATGGAGTATGAGGTCCTGGCCGGTCAGGAAGGGGAAGACCCAAGGATCGCGCTCACCGTTCTTCGCTGCGTGGGCTGGCTGTCACGCGACGATCTCGTAACCCGGTCCGGCAACGCCGGCCCCAGCCTGGAGACTCCCGGCGCCCAGTGCATCGGCGTCCACGACTTTCGTTTTGCCTTCGCGGTCCGCGCCGAACCGCCATCCGAAGGCGCGCTGTGTGCGCTCGGCCGCCAGTTCCTGGCCCCTCCGGTTGCGGTGGTGGGAACGGGTGGCGGGCCCGGCGCCTCAAGCCTGCCCCGACGTCATTCGTTCCTGTCCGTGGAGTGCGAGCCGAAGCGGACCGCGGTGTTGAGCGCCCTCAAGAAGGCCGACGATCGCGAAAGCGTGGTCCTGCGCCTCTTCAACCCGGGCGAGGGTCCGGTCGAGGCGCACATCACCAGCGCCCGTGGCCTCGTCACCGCGTTCCAGACCAACCTTCGCGAACAGCGTCGGCAGCCGCTGCCGGTCAAGGACGGTCGCGCGAGTCTCAGCCTGGGGTCGCGAAAGATCGCGACGGTGGAACTCGGGGGACGCGAGTAGGCAGGGGAGTCCTGGGGGGAGCTAAGCACGGAACTCAGCCAAGGGGCTTGATAGAGAGATTAGCTAAATTATCTCGTTTCGATAACTTGTCTAATATTGGTATACTTCCAGACCAATGGACCCAGTAACAAACCCCTTCGCCCCCGGTGCAGGCACCCCACCACCTGAGCTGGCCGGTCGTGACGAACTACGCGAATCTGTCCGAGTGACGATAGCGAGGGTACGCCGAACCTTGCCCACGAAGAGCGTGCTAATGGTCGGGCTCAGGGGCGTTGGCAAGACTGTTCTCCTCGACCGAATGCGAGACGACGCGGAGGCCGCAGGTGTCCAGACTCTCAGAGTGGAGGCCCCAGAGAGTCGATCTCTGCCGGCGATTCTGGCTCCCCAATTGCGCCAAGCGCTCTTGCGACTCTCCCGCAACGAAAAGGCGAAGAGCCTTGCTCAGCGTGCTCTCAGGGGACTCGCCGGATTCGCGAACGCACTCAAGTTCAAGTATCAAGATATCCAGGTCGGGTTCGACTTCGATCCTGAGCCCGGGCTCGCCGACAACGGCGACCTCGAACATGACCTGCAAGCACTGTTTGAAGCCGCAGGTGCAGCCGCAAAGGCGGCTGACACCGCGCTCACACTCTTCATCGATGAACTTCAATACGTCGAAGAGGAAGAACTGGCAGCCCTCATTACCGCCCTTCATCGAACCGCACAGCGTTCATTGCCGGTTGTACTCGTTGGAGCGGGCTTGCCCCAGCTTCGCGGTCGAATGGGTCGGGCCAAGTCGTACGCCGAGCGGCTCTTCGAGTTCCCCGAGATTGGCCCACTGAAAGCGGAGGAAGCGCGTATTGCGATCGCGAAGCCCGCGAAGGCGGTGGGGGTCGAGATCGACGAGAAGGCGCTCGCCTTGATCGTCAAGGAGACGCACGGCTATCCCTACTTCCTGCAGGAGTGGGGCAAGCACGCGTGGGACGCAGCCAGTTCTTCTCCAATCACTGTCAAGGACGTTCGGGCCGCTTCGACAGCCGCCGTTGCGGCGCTGGATGAGAGCTTCTTCCGAGTCAGGTTTGACCGGCTGACGCCGGTCGAGAAGCGGTACCTCAGGGCCATGGCCGAGCTTGGGCCGGGACCGCATCGCTCGGGCGACATCGCAGAGCAACTCGACCGCAAAGTCACTTCCCTGGGGCCGACCAGAAATCAACTCATCGCGAAAGGGATGATCTGGAGCCCGAGCCATGGCGACACGGCTTTCACGGTGCCCCTGTTCGATGAGTTCATGAAGCGCATCATGCCGGGGGACGACTGGAAGAAGACGTAGTCGTTCGCCCATGAACTTCCGCATCGCCGACACCTTCACCGATAGCCTCGCGCGGCTCACGGGCGACGAGCAGAAGGCCGTGAAGACGACGGCGTTCGATTTGCAGATCAATGCGGCGAGTCGGGGGCTGAGCTTTCACAAGCTCGACAAGGTCGCACTTGAGGAAGGCGCTATCTCCTTGACCCCGCCGTCACGGAGCGCGAGCGCTGCCCGGAGGGCAGGGCGACGCCTGGCCTTGGGCCACGCTGCATCCGTCGTGACAACTGCGTCGGAGCGTGCGAGCGGGATCAGTCCACGCCCAAACTTCGGGTCCTTGCTGACGGATGTGAATGGCCTGGCCTTCGGGTCCTGCTGAGAAACCCATGCGAGAAAGGCCCATTTCAGAGCCTTTCCGTCACTGCGAGGACCCCGACGGAATGCATGGGACGAAGCAGTCTCGGCAGCAGGCGAGATCGCTTCAGGCCCCGCAGAACGACGAGGCCTTGCTGACGGTGGTGGTTTCTCCCAGACGGTCACGTCCGAAGGCCGTCGAAGGCTCGCGATGACGGTGGTGGTTTCTCCCAGACGGTCACGTCCGAAGGCCGTGCCCGGCTCGCGATGACGGATGTGAATGGCCTGGCCTTCGGGTCCTGCTCGCGATGACGGACAGTGCGAGGCGCCGCTGCGGCCGAAGGGCGCGTGAACGGACGGGCGTTTCCGGGCCAACGTGGACGGCTCCCGTTCTGCGATTAACGTGAACCCGAACGACCTTTGCCTGGGTTCCGTCGCTTCTACGGCCGAGTACGTTTACGAGTACGTTTACGAGTACGGCGCGAGCTATTTCTGGTGGTGTCGGGTGATGCAGAGGTCGTAGGCGTATCCGCCCAGCACGCCGCCGATCAGCGGTCCCACGATCGGGACCCACCACCAGCCGTTTCCTGCTCGAAAGACGTCCCCGCCCCAGCCGGCCATGGCGGTGAAGAGCCGCGGACCGAGATCGCGCGCCGGATTGATCGCATAGCCCGCGTTGAAGCCGAAGGTCATGCCGATGAGGACAACCACGGCGCCCACCAGGATCGGCTGCAAGCGTCCCTCCGGGGCGAAATTCTTTTGATCGCCGATGGCCAGAACCAGGAGCACCAGGAGAGCGGTGCCGACGATCTGATCGACCAGACCGCCGGGCACGTTGCTCAGGAAGTCCTGCGGGTAGGTGGCGAAAATACCGGCCGTGGCCTTGGCTCCGGTCACCAGACGCGTGCCCCCGTCGAAGTGATCGAAGGCCTCGCGATAGGTGATGAAGGTGACCGCCGCCGCCACGAAGGCGCCCGCGGTCTGGGCCAGACAGTAGGGAATCACCTTGGCCCAGGGGAAGCGGCGATGGACGGCGAGGGCCAGGGTCACCGCCGGGTTCAGATGCGCGCCCGAGACTCCCGCCGAGACGTAGATACCCATGGTGACGCCGAGGCCCCAGCCGATGTTGATGGAGAGGTAGTTGCCGTTGGCGCCTCCCGAGAGAACGACCTGGGCCACCACCGCCGATCCGAAGAGAAGGAGAATGAAGGTTCCGAGAAACTCCGCGAGCGCTTCTTTGGCGGTGCCGGTCAGCATGTCTACGCTATCTCCTTGAGGGACGAATCTCCAGAGTGAGAGGGTCGCCGTCGAGGCCCAGGGCCTCATCTCCACTCCAGGAGAACAGGCTCGGCCGGGGACGGTCGTTCGCGTCCATGAGGAAGAGGCGATTGACGTGACGCAGGTGCGCCGGACCCGACCGCTTCGGGGGCACCTCCTCCTCCTTGCCCGGGACGCGGGTGTGCGCGCGCATCTGAATTGCGACCACCTCCCCGGCCTTGATCCCAGGGGGCAAGGCCACGGCACCGCGGAAGCAGCCGTTCGGAAAATTGTCGGGTGAGCGTGAGATCAGGTATTCGCGGACTCCGCCGGTCGAGTCGTAGAAACGGACCTCTCCTTGATGGTTCTTCACTCCGATGGCGAAGGAGAAGGTCGCATAGGGTCCATCGTCGGGTGAGGCACAAGCTTCCAGCACCGCGTATCGACTCGGGTCGAAGATCTTCTTAGAGCCGGGGAGAGGAGCGACCTCGACCCTCCCCTCCCTCCGGGCCTCCCGGGCCGTCACCGCGTAGGTCCAGGGGTTCGCGTCCATCACCGCCTCCCGCGACACGCTGGTCAGATCGAAGGCAACGGGGGCCAGGGCGTATCGCTGGGTGGTGACGCCGGTATCCCCGACCATGTTGTTGTCGGTGACCACATAGAGCAGGGGATGGCGACCTTCGCGCTTCCCGTCGAAGGGAAGAATCTTGTGGTCCTTGCCCTGGAAGGTCTCCTCGATGACCTTGCCTTCGTGATCGAACTCGATTCCGTAGATGTACTCGATGTCGGTCAAACGGCCCCAGGTCGCGAGCAGGCGATCCGGCGGCGTCCCCCCGTCCTCGTTGCTGAAGATCACCGAATAGCGGATAAGAGAGCCGCGGTCCGTCCCCTCGGTTTCGTACCACATGATCAAAGGCACATCGGTGAAGCGACCGACGGTGTTGGGCCGCGCGTAGAGGATGGGGGCAAGAGCGATGGCGTCGTGTTCGGGCGCGGCGGCCGTCACCACCACAAACCCGAGGTGAGAGATCGAGGCTCTGGCCAGGGGGGCCGAGCCCTCGGCATCGCGGGTCAGGGTCAACACGTGCGGTCCGGGCGGGAACGATCCGAGCAGGACCCGGTACTCGGCCTTCCCAGGTCCGCGGGTGAGGAACAGGTGCTGAGAGTAGCGGCCGTCCACCTCGAGTCGAAGCAGCCCGCCCTCCCGGCCCGCGCGGCTCCAGTCGCAGCCCGGGCAGGCCGCGGTGATGATGGCCATCACCTCCGCGGATGCCTGAACCTCAAACGACTCCTGCCGGAGTACGGGGCTTCCCGGCGACGCCGAGAGTGCAGTGCAAGCCAGGACGCTCAGGAGCGAGGCGCGGAACCAAGTCATGCTCATTTCGAGTGGCGGGGAGTATAGAGTCGGGCCCAAGGGCGGAGCCACAAAAAGCCAGAATGAGAGTCCGGTTCGAGAAAGTCAGCAAGCGATTCGGAGCGCACCGTGCGCTCCGCGAGATCGATCTCGACATCGAGTCCGGAGAATGCCTCGTCCTCCTCGGCCCTTCGGGCTGCGGGAAGACCACCCTGCTGCGCCTCCTGGCCGGCCTTGACCATGCGGACTCCGGCCGGATTCTCATCGGCGACCGGGATGTGGCGGAGGTCATGCCCGCCGATCGCGATGTGGCCATGGTCTTCCAGAACTACGCCCTGTATCCGCACCTCTCCGTATTCGAGAACGTGGCCTTTCCGTTGCGAGCCAGACGTACCTCGCCCGATGAGCTGAACCGCCGGGTCGAGGCCGCGCTCTCCCGCATGGACCTGGCGGGCCTGGTCGACCGCCGGCCCAGCCAGCTTTCCGGCGGCCAGCAACAGAGAGTGGCCCTGGCCCGGGCCCTGGTGCGGAATCCGGCCGTCTATCTGATGGACGAGCCGTTGTCCAACCTGGACGCGCAACTCCGGCTGCAGACCCGCACCGAGCTTCGCCGCCTGCAGCAGGAGCTCAAAACCACCACCGTCTACGTCACCCACGATCAGGGCGAAGCCATGACCCTCGGGGACCGGATCGCTCTCCTCAAGGACGGCGCGATTGAACAGGTGGGACCGCCGCTGGAACTCTATCGACGTCCGGCCAGCCGGTTCGTGGCGACCTTCCTGGGAAGTCCGCCCATCAATATCTGGCCGGTCGTGGCCGGTCCCGGCGGCACCCTCACGGCCGCCGGAGGGGGACTCGCGATTCCAGCGGGGCCGGGCGGGGGTGCCTCATCAGGCCGCCTTGAAGCCGGGGTTCGGCCTGAAGACGTAGCGCTTTTTGACCAGCCCGGACCCGGACGAAGTGAGGGGAGATTCCTGCTGTCCGAGCCCATGGGCCACGAGACCATCATCACGCTTATGAGCGAGGACTGCCGCGTGGTGGCCCGGGGGCCCTCCGATTTTCAGGCCCGAGCCGACCGTCCGGTGTTCTTCTCCATTTCGCCGGGCCGGGTCCTCCTCTTCGACATCGAGACGAACCGGCGGATGGAATGAAACGCCTCTTTCCCTTCCCCCTCCCCCCTCCATCTGGAACCCTCCAAGCCCGTCGATGCTGGCCCGAAGTATTCATTGACAGTCGGAGAGAACCGGGGGTATGTTGCCGCGAGGTCGTCACAGGGCGGCAACATGTTTGTCACCGCATTTCGCGATGATCGTTTCCGATCTACTACTTTTTGAGGAGAGTGTATGAAGCGACTTCTTAGCGCGGTCATGGCCCTGTTGTGCGCCGCCCCGGTAGCCTGGGCCCAGATAGACCGAGCGACCCTTTACGGGACGGTCAAGGACGCCTCGGGCGGGGTGCTGCCCGGGGCCTCCGTAACGGTCACGAATATCGCCACCAACATCGCCTCCAAGGCGACGACCGCCAACAACGGCGCCTACCTCGTGGTGAACCTGGGTTCCGGGCAATACATCGTCGAAGCGGAGGCTCCCGGCCTCGCCAAGTCCGTGCAGTCCATCATCCTCGACGTCGGCCAGCGCGGGCGCCTGGATCTCACCCTGGGAGTGGGCGGCCTGACCGAGACAGTCACGGTTGAAGGTGCTATGCGCCTTCTCAACACCGAGGACTCGAGCCTCGGCTCGGTTCTCGACCAGAACTCCGTGGCCAAGCTCCCCCTCGCGATCAGGAACTGGGACGATCTTCTGGCCCTGGTGCCCGGCGTCCAGGGCGACCGGTTCACGGAACAAGGCGGCGGCACCTCGTTCGGCCGCACCGGTGGCGTCAACGTCCACGGCGCGCGATCCCTGCAGAACAACTTCCTTCTCGACGGTGTCGACAACAACAGCGTGTCGACCAACGTCCAGGAGTTGACCTCGCAGGTCTCCCGCCCGTCCGTCGATTCCATCCAGGAATTCAAGGTCGTGACCAGTCCGTACTCGGCCGAATACGGCCGCAGCCCCGGCGCCGCCATCAGCGTCTCGACCAAGTCGGGCACCAACGAGTTCCATGGAACGGTCTACGACTTCTTCCGCAACGAGAAGATGGACACCAACGATTTCTTTTCGGAGCGAGCCGGCCAGCCAAAGCCCGCCAACGACCAGAACCAGTTCGGCGGGAACCTGGGCGGTCCGCTCATCAAGGACAAGGCCTTCTTCTTCGTCGACTACGAGGGGACCCGCATCACCCGCGGCGTCACCCGCCTCACCCGCGTGCCCACCGAGGCGGAACGCGCCGGAATTCTGCCCGGAGTGCGCGACCCCCTCACCGGGGTGGCCTTCCCCGGAGGAGTTATCCCGGCGAGCCGCATCGATCCATACGCCGCGGCGATCATGGCCCTTGTACCTCTTCCCAACCAGCCGGGCGCCAACAACTTCTTCCGGCAGGCCGACCTGTTGGATAACTCCGATCGAATCCTCGGCCGGCTCGACTACAAAGCCGGTTCGAACGACAGCGTGTTCGCGCGCTACATTTATTCCAACCGTGATCGTCAGATCCCGGGCGCTTTTGGCGGCGTCATCGATGGAACTGGCACCTCGGGTTTCGGAAACCAGAAGATCAAGACGAACGCGTTGGTCTTCGGGTGGACCCACATCCTCTCGCCCGCCATGGTCAACGAGTTCCGCTTCTCCTGGTCGAAGTCCGACTCGGACGCGGTTCATCAGGCCTTTGGACTCGCACCCCCGCCGGAGGCAACCATTCCCAACTCGATCACCAATCCCGTGGTTGCGGGCGGGTTCCCGGGCATTATCGTCGACGGGTTCTTTGGGGGCTCGGGTCTTGGCCGGATCGGTTCCCCCGACTTCCTGCCGAAGTTCCAGCACACGAAGCAGTTCGAGTTCGTGGAGAGCCTGTCCTGGCTGAAGGGCAACCACGCCCTGAAGGCCGGCATCGACATCATCGCGCCCATGAGCAACGACTACTACGATGTCCCCGCCGGTCGCGGCCAGATGCGTTTCCGAAACAGCTTTACCGGAAACCCGATGGGCGACTACCTCCTCGGATACGTGGCCGATTTCCAGCTTTCGAACGTCTTCGTCGCGGAGCAGCGTCACTGGGCCTCCATGTTCTTTGTCCAGGACGACTGGAAGGTGAACACGAAGCTGTCTCTGAATCTCGGGCTCCGCTACGACTTCATCACGCCGGCCCTCGAGGCGCGCGATCTTCAGACGAACTTCGATCCCGCCGGAACCGGCAGCCTGGTGTTTGCCAAGAGTGGGTCCCTGGAGGAGCGGGGCCTGGTCCAGCCCGACAAGAACAACTTCGCGCCGAGGATCGGCGTGGTCTACACCCTGAATGAAAAGACCGTGCTGCGCGGAGGCTGGGGCATCTTCTACAACCTCTTCGACCGAGTCGGCAGCGAGGACCAGTTGGCCCTGAACCTGCCCCAACTCACCAACTCCACGGTGACGAGAACCTCCGGTTCGCCCGTCTTCTTCCTGCAGCAGGGGATTCCCTCCACTTTCCTGGTCACTCCCAACCTCGACCCAGCCGCCGGCGGACTGCGCACCAACCGTCTGCGCGCCGTCTCGAATGACGCGCCCAAGACCACGGTCACCCAGGCGAGCATCGGCTTCCAGCGCGAACTCCGTCCCGGCATCGTTCTGACCGTCGACGGCGTTTACACGAAAGGCAGCAATCTGGGAAGACTGGTGAACCTTAACCAGCCGCTCCCAAACGCCGCGGGCAACAATGCCCTCGGCCCCTTGCCCTATCCCAACTTCGGTTTTATCGAATACCGCACCCAGGACGGCGAGTCCGAGTACAAGGGAGTCGACGTGGGCCTCGAAAAGCGATTCTCGAAGGGCTACAGCTTTGGCGTGGCCTACACCCTGGCCGATTCGAAGGACAACACGTCCGAGCATCTGTCCACCCAGGGCTCGAATTCCTTCCCCCAAGACACCCGAGATATCGCGGCGTGGTACGGCCCCAGCGACTATGACGTCCGGCACCGCCTCGCGATCAACTACGTGATCGAGTTGCCGTTTGGCAAAGGCAAGAAGTTTGCTCAGGAAGGCGCTGCCGCCTCGATCTTCGGAGGATGGACGTTGTCCGGGATCTTTACGGCGCGTACCGGCCGCCCTTTCACGATCAACCAGAGCAGCAACAACGTGGGAACCAACCTCACCGGCCTTCCCGATCAGGTGGGCGACCCCAAGGGGCCCGAGACCGTGGACCAGTGGTTCAATACGGCGGCCTTCGTGGCCGTTCCATCGGGCACTTTCGGCAACGTCACGCGGAATTCGCTCCGGGGTCCGAACTACAAGAGTGTTGACTTCAGCCTGCAGCGGCGCCTGGAGATTTCGTCCAGGATCGGCGCGGTTGTGCGGTGGGACGTTTTCAACGCCTTCAATCGCGTCAACTTCGGACTGCCGAATCGGAACCTCTCGGGCGGGGGCTTCGGGACGATCAGTTCCCTCGGTGGCGATCCCCGCCTGATGCAGGTGTCGCTGCGCCTCACCTTCTAAGGGTCGCTCCGAGCAACCGGCGGCGCGTCGTCTCGGTGGCGACGCGCCGTTTCTCTTCTGGTGGGTCCACTATCTTCGGCTCGGGCCTTCGGTGCTCCGGAAGCCTGGGGCCGGCGCCGCTGTCCACGGTGAAGGATTAGTCTTAACCCGCATGCGAAAGACGCCGCTCATTCTTGGGTTGGCCCTGGCGGCCGCTGGCGAGGCCCGGGTTCATTCAGCCCT
The DNA here is from genome assembly GCA_032127745.1 of Acidobacteriota bacterium. Lineage (GTDB taxonomy): Bacteria > Acidobacteriota > Vicinamibacteria > Fen-336 > JAGNNV01 > JAGNNV01. The sequence continues at coordinate 225 of JAQBHL010000308.1, read as the reverse complement.
GTCCTCCAATCCTGGAGGCACGGCCCGGACGCCACGGAGGTTCGCCCCATGACCCAACCCAGCCGAATGCGGCTCACCATCCTTCGCGGGACCGAGTTCTGGAACGACTCCTGTGCCCTGCCTGAGCTGCGGGACGCGGTTGACCATGGCGCGACCGGGGCCACGTCGAATCCCGTGATCGTGTACTCGGCGGCCAAGGCCGACCCGAATATGTGGAACCCGGTT
>JAQBHL010000307.1:0-5226 GCA_032127745.1 Acidobacteriota bacterium | reverse complement strand
GGCCGACGTGGGCGAGGAAGGCCTGGGCGACCTGCGGGGGATCAAGGCGCTTTTCGGCGAGACTCTCAAAGGCCGGATCGATCGTTTCGTCTCAATCGACGGCACCGGCCTCGGCCTGACCCGGGTGGGGGTGGGCAGCTTCCGCTATCGCCTTGTCTACAAGGGGCCCGGGGGTCACAGCTACGGCGCTTTCGGGCGGGTCAATCCGATCCATGCCCTGGGCCGCGCCATCGCCGAGATCGCCGAGTTTCAGGTGGCGAAGGAACCGAAGACCACGTTCAGCGTCGGCCGCATCGGCGGCGGAACTTCGGTGAACTCCATCCCCTTCGAAGCCTGGGCGGAGGTGGACATGAGGTCGCATGACAAGGCGTCCCTCGATGCCCTCCACGCGAAGTTTCTCGCCGTCGCGGATGCGGCCGCCGCGGCCGAGAACAAGCGCTGGGGCCAGGGAACGATTACGGTTGAAAAGAGAAGCGTCGGGATAAGGCCTCCGGGCGAAACCCCGGCCGGAGACCCCATCGTGACCCGGGCGGAGTCGGTCACCCGGGCCCTGGGAATTCCCATCGACTGGTCCACCGGGTCCACCGACTCGAACGTTCCCATGGGCCTCGGGATCCCCGCGATCACGATCGATGGAGGGGGCGATGGCCAGGATGGCCATGCCCTCACCGAAGCCTTCAACACCACCGACTCGTGGAAGGGCACGCAGCGGGCCCTGCTCATCGCCATCGCCTTGTCCCGGTAGTGTCCTCCCTCGTAAGCAAGTGGCACATGCGAGTGTCGAGGCGCCCGGAGCGCAAGGCGTCGAGGAGGCCGCATATCCAGCATATGCACCGAGCGCGATGCCTGCCCTCGGGGCACGAGCAACGCGGCGATCCGGGATGCATCGGCGCTCCCATGCGATGCGTACTTGCGAGGCCGGACACTGGACGAGGCCAATCCGTGTCGGGCCAGTATCATCGAGGTCCATCACTAGCTACCTTAGGGGACACCCATGCGACCCAATCCACTCATCGTTCTAGCCTCCCTTGGCGCTCTTGCCGCGCTTGCCGGAGGCCTGCCTGCGGCTCAGGCCCAGGCTTCCGGCAAAGTCACGGGCAAGATTTCTTTCAAGGGGATTGCACCCGAGCCGATCAAGATCCGGATGTCGGCCGACCCGCGCTGCATGAAGGCGAACCCCAATGGCGCGGAGCGCCGCCAGATCGAGGGCAAGAACGGCGGCCTCGCCAATGTCATCGTGTCCATCAGGTCGAAAGTGCCGGGCGCTCACGCTCCCCACACCGCGCCCGTGCTCCTGGATCAGTCGGGCTGCATGTACACCCCCGCGGTGATCGCCCTCCAGGTCGGCCAGCCTCTCAAAATGCGGAACAGCGACGAGACGCTCCACAACATTCATCCGCGCCCGAAGGTGAACGCCGGCTTCAACGTGGGCCAGCCCCGGAAGGGCATGGAGACGGAAAAGAAGTTCGACCAGGCCGAGACCATCTTCCCGGTGAGCTGCGACGTCCATCCCTGGATGCGCTCGTATATCGCGGTCTTCGATCATCCCTTCTTCACCGTGACCAAGGGCGACGGTACCTTCGAGATCCCGAACGTCCCTCCCGGAGAGTATGAGATCGAGGCGCAGCATCCCACGCTCAAGATCATGACCGGCAAGGTCGTGGTCAAGGCCGGCGCCGCCGGCACGGTCGACCTGACCTATACGCTCAAGTAGGCGCGCGCCATGAGCTTTGTTGCTCTGGCCGTGCTGGCGGGCTGGGCCACCTCCAACCCGGCCCAGCTTGCCAAAGGCAAAGAGGTCTACGAAATGGCCTGCATCCCCTGCCACGGGGAGACTGGAGAGGGGAATCCAGCCTGGGAAAGCGAGATCCGTCCGGTCTCCTTTGCCGACTGCGGCACCACCGCCGAGCCGTCGGCCCTATGGAAATCGGTGGTGGTGAACGGGGGGCCGAAACACGGCCTCGCCGACATCATGCCCGCCTTCGGCGACGCCTTCCCGCCCGAGGAGTTGACCGCGGTGGTCGCCTACCTGCGCACATTCTGCAAAACCGCCGACCGGTATCCGCCGGGGGATCTCAACTTCCGCCGCCTGCTTGCCACCGGAAAGGCCTTCCCCGAGGCGGAGGTGGTGATGAAGACGAGGATCGTTCCGGGCGAGGGCGAGACCGAACTGGAGTTCGTCTATGAGAACCGCATCGGACCCCGCTTCCAATACGAGCTCGAGTTCCCCTTGCGTCCCAAGGCGACCGACGAAGGGTACGGCGCCGGCGTGGGCGACGTGGTGGTGTCGGGCAAGTACGTGTTCTCCTTCAACCCATCGAAACTCCGGATTTTCTCGGGCGGGCTCGAAGCCTCGCTGCCCACCGGCAACGAGAAGAAAGAACTCGGGTCGGGCACCACGGTGTTCGTCCCCTTCCTGGCCTTCGGCAAGGGGATCGGGTCGATGGTGTTCCAGGCCAAGGTCGCGGCCGAGCTTCCGCTCGACACCGATCGAGCGGCCAGAGCCTACAAGTACGCGGTGGCCTACTCGCTGCCTTCCATCGGGTTCGCCCGCACGGGCTACATCCCGGCCCTCGAGCTCCTCGGCGCCTACACCCCGGCCACCAGGGAGCACGCCCAGACCGCGGTGATCGGCGTGTCCAAGGCGCTCAACAAACTTGGCCATGTCGTGGCCTCCGTGGGCGTGGGTTTTCCTCTGCGGCCGAGCGGCGGGCCCAAGCCGAAGGAATTCCGGGCCTACCTTCTCTGGGACTTCGGCGATGGGCCGATCTGGACCGGCTGGTGAAGGCTGCGGGTGTCCGCGCTTCTCTTCCATCTTTTCAAGGGCGATCCGGACCAGCTCCGCCCGCCCAGGGTCCGTGATCGACTCGACCGGCGCAAGGGCACGCCTCGCATCCGGTGTCCCGCCTGCGGCTGGGAGCCGAAGAAGGAGGACCTGTGGACCTGCGTATGCCTCCATTCATGGCACACCTTCGACACCGGCGGAGTCTGTCCGTCGTGCGATCACCGCTGGACCGAGACCCAGTGCCCCCGCTGTCAGGTCTGGTCGAGGCATCAGGACTGGTACGCGGACGACGGCGATGACAAGCCGCTGGACTAGGCGCCCCCGGAACAAGGAGTGTCGATGAAGGACGATGGTCTCGATCGGGGTGGGCCTCTCGGAGCCGGGGTGTGAAGGCGGTGGTGCTGGCCCGCGGCCTGGGCACGCGGATGCAGGCCGACGATGATGCCGCGAGCCTCAACGCCCTCGAGGCGTCGGTCGCCGATACCGGGGTCAAGTCCCTGGTTCCCCTGGCCGCGAATCGGCCCTTCCTCGACTACATCCTCTCCGCACTCGCGGACGCGGGCTGCTCTCATATTTGTCTCGTGATCGGCCCCGAGCATCAGGCCATCCGCGAGCGCTATACGAGCCTGGCCCGGCCGCGCCGGTTCCGCGTGGCGTTCGCGGTTCAGGAGAAGCCGCGTGGGACCGGCGATGCGCTTCTCGCCGCCGAAGCCTTCGTGGGCCCCGACGAGTTCGTGATGGTGAACAGCGACAACTACTACCCGCCGAGCGCGCTGCGGGCCCTGGTGGAGATGGGCCGGCCGGGGACAGTCCTGTTCACCCCCGAGGGGCTGGCCCGGCGATCGAACATCGAGCCCGCCCGAATCCTGGCCTTCGCGCTGGGCACGATCGGCGTCGACGGGTGCCTCGACGCCCTGATTGAGAAGCCAACCGCCGAGGCTCTGGCCCGGATCGGGCCCGAGCGCCACGTGAGCATGAACTGCTGGCGTTTCCCCGCCTCGATCTTTGAGGCCTGCCGCCATCTCAAGCCCTCCGTCCGCGGCGAACTCGAACTCGCGGATGCGATCATGGAGGCCATCGCCTCGGGAGTGCGGTTCAAAGTCGTGGGTAGCGACGAGGGCGTTCTCGATCTGTCAAGGCGGGGTGACATCCCCGCGGTCAAGCAACGCCTGCGCGACGTCGGAGTCGATCTGTGACCCTCATCGCGGACCTCCTTCAGAAGGCCGGGATGAGCGAACAACCTGCGCGGACCCGAGCGGGCATGTTCGCCCGGGTCGAATCGGCTCTGCGCGAGAAGGGGGTTGAACCAACCGACCGTATCCATGTTCCCGGCCGGATCGAGATCCTGGGAAAGCACACCGACTACGGCGGCGGGCGCAGTCTTCTGGCCGCGGCCGAGCGAGGCTTCTGTGTGGCGAGCGCCCCCCGCAAGGACGCCACCGTCCGCCTCATTGATATCGGACGCCACGATGAAGTGGCTCTCACCCTCGATGTCTCACTTGTCGTGACCACGCCTCACTGGGCGATCTACCCCGCGGCGGTGGTGAGGCGTCTGGTTCGTGACTTTGCCGCACCTGTGAACGGCGCCGATGTCGCGTTCGTGAGCGACCTCCCTTCCTCCTCCGGTCTCAGCAGTTCGAGCGCCCTGCTGATCGCGACCTTCGAGGCCCTCCGCCTTGCCAACCGTCTCGACCGAAGGGACGACTTCCGGCGAGCCCTGCCCGGGGTGCTGGATGTGGCCGCCTACCTCGGCAGCGTCGAGAGCGGTCGGCGTTTTCGAGACTTCGGGGGCGAGGCCGGGGTGGGGACACGGGGCGGGAGTCAGGACCACACCGCGATTCTGGCCAGTGAGGCCGGCCGCCTGAGCCGGTTCGGCTTCGCGCCGGTGAGGTCCGAAGGCTCGGTGACCCTCCCTTCCGGCCTCACCTTCGTCATCGCCGTGAGTGGTGTGGCCGCCCAGAAGACCGCGGGAGCGCGACAGGATTTCAACCGGGCCGCCGGCCTTTCGGCCGCCCTCCTCGAGATCTGGCGCCGGGTCAGCGGGGGGGGTGAGGCGACCCTGTTCGAGGCGGTGAGTTCGAGCGCTGACGCGGTGGCTCGGCTCAGAAAGGCGATCGGTTCCGGAGCCGCGGCCTATCCCCCGCGCGATCTCGAGGCGCGGCTCGATCAGTTCGTGGAGGAGACCCTCGTGCTGGTGCCGGGCGCCTGTGACGCGATGGCCGCAGGCGACCTCTCGGGTTTCGGCGCTCTGGTGGATCGCTCCCAGCAGGGCGCCGAGCGCGGCTTGAAGAATCAGATACCCGAGACCGTCGAGCTGGCGCGGATGGCGCGGTCGCTCGGGGCCCACGCCGCCTCGGCCTTCGGCGCCGGCTTCGGCGGGAGCGTCTGGGCGCTCGTTTCCAGTTCCGAGGAGGACCGGTTTCGCGCGGACTGGGAGCGGG
>JAQBHL010000306.1:0-16752 GCA_032127745.1 Acidobacteriota bacterium | reverse complement strand
CCCAAAGGCGGTCCCGGCCTTTCACCGGCGCCGCTCAGGTGCCCGGACCGATAGGGGTTTCAGTGTGTGGCCCCAAAGGCGGTCCCGGCCTTTCACCGGCGCCGCTCAGGTGCCCGGACCGATAGTGTGGCCTCAAAGGGCAGGGCACGGGCTCAACTCTTGGTTGGGCGGGCTTGGGTGGACAAGGCGTCCCGTTTGGAGGACAACCCGTCAGTGAAAATCCCTAGGCCGGGCTGGCATCTTTCCTGCAGAAGGGTCAGACGGCCTTGAGGATTTTCGAGGCAAAGGAGGACGGCAAGTGAAGAAGAAAGTGATTTTGGGCGCGCTGTTGAACGTTGGTCTGATCGGGCTGTTCCCCGGGGAGGCGAGAGCTTCCGGGATCGAATTGCGCATCGGCGGCATGATTCCGCGGGCCGACTCGATTCTCTTCGCTGACAGCGTGACCCTGTACACGGTCCAGAAGGACGATTTCATCGGCTGGTTCGGCGGCGGCGAGTTCACCACCAACGTTCACCCGAACGTCGAATTGGGAATTGCGGTTGAAGGCTATGCGCGCTCGATCCCAACCGTCTACCGGGACTTCGTCCGGCCTTCCGGCGACGAGATCGCGCAGACGCTGAGGCTCGAACTACTGCCCGTCTCGGCGATCATGCGATTCATGCCGGCGGGCCGCTATCGCAAGGTCACGCCCTATATCGGCGGCGGGATTTCCGCCATATTCTGGAAGTACGAGGAGTACGGCGACTTCATCGATTTCGACCGGAAGGGTCTGCCCGTGACCTTCGACTCGTTCGAGTCGACGGGCACCGAGTTCGGTCCGATGGCGAACGCGGGGCTTCGCTACCGGCTCAATGAGAACCTTCAGATCACGGCCGACTACCGGTACTTCTGGGGCAAGGACCGAATGGACGGAGATTTCGCCCCCAACGAGATCGACGTCTCGGGCGGAGCGTTCACGTTGGGATTTCGGCTGGCCTTCTAGGTGTCATTCGGCCGGGAAAGGGCGGTCCTGCATGGACCGCCCTTTCGCGTCCTACCAGACGATGGAACGGCCATCGCTCACGACCTGGAGCGTGCGGTCCCGGTCCGTCCTCCACACGAGTGCGCCGCTTCGGGACCATCGGTCGACCACCGCGGCCGCGGGGTGGGAGAAGCGATTCCGGGAGCCGACGGAAATGACGGCCACTCTCGGTCGAGTCTGCTCGACCAGCCGTTCCGAGCTCGAGGTAGCGGCCCCGTGATGTCCGACCTTCACCACATCGAAGCGGCCCTCCGGGATGCTCAGAAGGCGCTCCACGGGAACGCTGGCGTCGCCCATGAGCAGGAGCGACGTCGCCTCGTATCGGACCTCCATCACCAGCGATCGGGCATTTTCGTCTCCGCCGGGCCGGGGCCAGGTCTCATGGGGGCCGAGGATCCTGAACAAGACGCCATCCACCATCCACAAGTCCCCGCGACCGACCACCGCGGTCTCCAGAACCTTCGGGTGAGCCGAGGGTCCATTCACGTAGACCCGCCCGGGATGGAAGTGGCGAGCCAGAAAGGGCGCGCCCCCATCGTGGTCCGCGTGCCGGTGGGTGATGGCCATGAAGTCGAGGCGCCGGTGGCCCAGCGCCCAGAGTGCTTCCCCGACCACCCGCTCGCCCGCGTCGTACGCCTCAAAGGCCGGTCCGGTATCGACGACCCCGACATGTCCGTTCGGCGTCTCGATCACGATCGCGTCGCCCTGTCCCACATCGAGAAACCAGACGTGTAGCCGTCCATCCGCCATCGGAAGGCCGCTCATGGTCAGGGCGGCCAGAAGGCCGGAAAGCGGCGCGGCCACGCGTCTCCAGCCGGACCCTGCGACCAGGCCCAGGAGTCCGATCATCAACGCCAGGGGCGGTCCGGGACCGCGCCAATCCGGATCCAGAGCTGCGGCCTGACGGGCCACGAAGCGCAGGCCCTCCGCGGCGAGGCCGCACAAGGCTCCCGCCCCTGAAGCCGCGGGGCCGAACACCGAATCGAGAAGTGCGGTGGCGAGAGAGCCATAGAGCAGAAGAACGGCGAGAGGAGCGGCCAGCAGGTTGGCGGGGAGGGCGACCAGGCTGAAGCGATGGAAGTGCATGAGGGTCAAAGGCGACACCGCGACCGTGGCCACCAGAGTCGCGGCCACGATGTCGGCGAGGAAGCCCGGCGCCCGCGTCCCTTCGAGCCTGCGTGCGGCGGCGCCCGCGTACGTCACCAGAGCGAGGGTGGCGGCAAAGGACATCTGGGCGCCCGGATCGAGGGCGTCCAGGGGCCTTATGGCCAGGAGGACCAGGGCCGAGGCGGCGAGGAAGTTGGCTCCGCCCCGGTTGAGATCCACTCTCACCGCCACCGCGAACGCCATGGCCATGACCGTCGCGCGCACGATCGAATTCTCGGCGCCGGCAAGGAGGCAGTAGGCGATGAGCACCAGACACTCCAGGAGGCAGCCGGACCAGGCGATCCGCAGCGAAGGCGGCAGGACCCGTCGCAGGCCGATGATGAGAGCTGCCACCTGGGAGCCCGAGACCACCAGGATGTGCAGAAGCCCCGCGGCGCGGAATTCCTCGCGGGTGTCGCGGTCGAGAGCCCCGTCATCTCCGAGGACCATCGAGGCGGTGACCGCCCGGTCGAGCGGATCGCGGACGTGACGCCAGGAGTCCTTCAGCCGGGCTCGGGCCCGATCGAGGAGGGTGGGACCGGCCATGCTCTTTCGCGTTACCTGGACCAGCCTCTCGTTCTTGCAGCTTGCGAAGGCGTGAAGCCCCTCCCGCCTCGCCCACTCGAGCTGATCGAACCCGCCGGGGGTTCGCACCGGCTCGGGATGCCGCAGATCCACCCAGGCTCGAATGAGGTCACCCGGTTCGATGCGCCCGGAGGTGAAGGGCGTGTCGATGCTTCCTCTCACGAATACGCGAACCCGGCCCTGATAGTCGATCGCCTTGCCCTCGGCGACGATTCCGGTCGTCTCCAGCTCGAACCGCATTTCGTCATCGACGATCCGGGGTAGCGAAGACACTCGCCCAAGGATCACCACCGACCCGGCCACGTCGCGCAGGACCTCGGGTAGGGCGTGGCTTTGATAAGTGGCTCGCGTGCCCGCGGCCAGGCCTGCGCCCGCCGCTGCCGCGGCCACGATCAGGGCGGAGAGGGGAACCACGGCCGGTCGGGCGATAGCGAAGGTGGCCAGAAAAGCGGCGAGGCCCAGGGCCATGATCACACAGGGCGAGACCTCGGAGAGCGGCACCAGGGTTCCCGCGACCAGGCCGAGGACCAGGAAGAAGAGCGGTTGAGGATGAAACCCCATGGGCCGCGAGCTTGGCTTGCGGCTGCGGGAGCCTCGCGCCATGGTGTGACGGTTCCATGAGCGTCACATCACGATGGAGTTCAGGAGCTTGCGGATCCAGCGGCATCCCCTTTCGAGCCCGAGAGCGCAGGGGTCGTCCCGAAGCCTCCCTGGCCCCCTCGACCGGGCAGGGGGCATCCCCTGCCGATCACGCACTGTCCCGCGCGTTCGTGGTCTGGTGGCGCGGCCGACCGAAGGGATGGACCGACGAATAGGCGCGCTCACCGTTTCCGAAATGCCCGTCTGTTACGATGCCGGAATGTTCGCTCCGGGCATTTCTTCGCGAATGCTTCCGTCGACGGGACTGAGGAGCGTGCTCGAGCGCCAGGCGCCCCTGGTCCGGCTGGTCTTCGTTCTCCTCGCCCTCGCGGTGGGGCTCCGACTGGCTCACCTGGCCTTGATCGCTCCCACGCCGCTCGCGGGGTTTCACCGCGAGTTCGTGGATTCCGACATGTGGTTCTTCGATCAGTGGGTGCAGCGGATTGTCGGTGGAGACTGGCTCGGTCGTCAGCCCTTTCATCCCCTCGCGGCCTGGCAGCTCGCGGCCGCTCCGGCCCAGAAGTGGGCCGAGTGGTACGGCTCCGCCCCCACCTTCTACAAGGCGCCCTTGTATGCGTACCTGGTCGCGATTCTCGCCGCGATCCGCGTGCCTGTGGTCGGGGTCTTCGCTCTGCAGGCCCTGGCCGCGGCCTTCTCCGGCTGGCTGCTCTTCCGGGTGACCCGACGCTTGTTCGATGAACGTGCCGGGCTCTTCGCGGTGGCCCTGTTCGCGTTCTACGGCCCGGATATCCATTTCACCACGGCGCTGCTTCGAGGCCCGTGGATCGTTCTCACCACCCTCCTGGTCACGGACCGGCTGCTCGGGCTTGCGCTGCGACCGTCGCCCGCACGGGGCGTGATAACCGGGCTCTCGGTGGCCGCCGCCATCTTGGTGAACGAAGGCATGACGCCTCTGGTGATTCTGGCGCCGCTCGCCCTCGCCGTTTCCGGCGTCGCCTTAGGGCGCGAATGGAAGGCCTACCTCGGCCTGGCCGTGGGCGCCCTCGCGGGTCTGGCCCCGGTCGTGGTCCGCAATGCCGTGGTGGGGGCGCCCCCCCTCCAAATGGCGGTGACCGGGACCGTCGTCCTTGCCGTCTTCAACTCCTCGACCTCAGACCCGCTCTTCTTCTCGGCCCGCCCCGAGCATTTCGAGCCGGTGATGCGCGCCTCGGGCGCCAGTCTCTTCGAAACCCTCATCGCGTGCGCCCGATCCTTCGCGTCATTTTCCGACTGGGCCTCCTTCTATCTCCGCAAGGTCGCCGGCCTGGTGGCGCCGTTCGAGAACCCGGACAATCTCAACTACTACTACGCGGCGATCGTCAATCCCTGGCTGGGATGGCTGCCCGCCTACGGCGTCCTGTTTCCCCTGGCCGTGGTGGGGGCCTTCCTCGCCGCGCCCGATCGAAGGGCGGTTCAATGGTGCTGGATCCCTTCATCTCTGACCCTTCTCGCCGCCATGATCCTCACCCTGCCGCTTTCCCGATATCGGGCGGTGTGGGCGATCCATCTCATTCCTTTCGCCGGTCTCGCCCTGAGCCGCGCGTGGGCCGGGATGCGCGAACCGAATCCGCGCTCGGTGCTCCGGTTGTCTTTGGGTGTTGCCGTGGTCGCTGCCCTCCAGCTTCTGGTTCAGCGAGACGTCCTGTTCCGGGATCGTGGGGCCATGGCCTCGATGTACCGGCCGTCGGAGTTCGTCCTCAGCGCCCGCATGGATGCGGAGTCCGGGCGGTTCGCGGCCGCGGCGAGAGAGATGGAGCAACTCGCGGTCCTGCATCCCGATCCCGGCATCCGGGCCCAGGCCCTCGCTCTCGCGCGGGAGTATCGAGGACGCGTCCGGGGGCCCTCCTGAGATGAGTGTCCACACTTTCCTCTACCGTCTCGGATGCCTTATCCACTGGTCGCCCAGGGAACGAGCCATAAGGAGGGGTCTGCGTTCGCTGCCGCCCTCGGTCCTGAGTGGCGCGCGTCTGATCGACGTGGGTTCGGGACTTGGACAGTTGAGCCGGGTCGCCCGCGAGCATGGTGCCGATTATCTGGGTCTCGAGCCCGATGGTTCGTTGCGGCAGGCCGCCTCACGCGATTTCCCCGAGGCCCGGTTCCTGCCCAAGGGCGCCGAGGATCTGGGCACGGTGATCGGGCCTGCAGACATCATGGTTCTGAACGGCGTGGCCCATCACCTCGATGAGCCCTTGTTCCTGGCCACTCTGGAGGCGGGCCGGGACGCGCGCGCGGTGATCCTCTGCGACCATCTGCGACTCGGCGGAAGAACCCATCCGCTCGCGCGCTGGCTTCAGAGCCGCGACCAGGGAAAGTTCGTGCGGGACTACGAGCAGCTTCGCGAGCCGCCCGGTTTGAAGGTTCACTCGTCCGAGTTCTTTCCCATTGGACCGCTGGGCATGCCCTTTTGGACTTATTTCTGTAACGTCTACCTACGCCCATGAGTCTCAATGCCTCCGGCCTGATCCTCGTCGCGCCCGTACTCAACGAAGAGAAGGTGGTCATCCGCTTTCTGGAGCGGATCTTCGCGGTCGCGGCCCGCATCGATCTTCGGGGAGTGGTGATTGTCGACGATGGTTCGACCGACGCGACCTGCGCGACCATCCGGACCTTTCTGGCCGGCGCCAACGGGGCGCGGCCGCGGGTCCGACTGCTTCGCCTCAGTCGCAATTTCGGTCACCAGGTGGCGGTGGTGGCGGGGATCCAGGCCGCAGTGTCGTGGGCCGAGCAGGCATCGTTCGCCTTTGTTGGCCTCATCGACGCGGATCTGCAGGACCGGCCCGAGGACCTCGAAAACCTGCTCGCCGCGGTTCAGGAGGCCGACGTCGCGTACGCGGTGCGAGCGCGTCGATCCGAAGGCGCGCTGTTCCGGATCGGCGCCGCCACCTTCCACTGGCTGCTGGCCCGAACCGCGCGCTTCTACATCCCGCGCGACGCGGGGACGTTCTCGGTCATGCGCCTGCGGACCGCCCGGGTGATCGCGGCCGAGTCGCACCAGACCCCGTACTTTCCCGCCCTGCGCGCCTGGGTCGGATTTCGGCAGGTCGGCGTCCCACTGGCCCGCGACGGGCGTTCCGGCGACTCGTCGAGAGTCGGACCCCTCGGTCTAATCCGGCTGGCCACGAACGCTCTCCTAAGCTTCTCCGATCTGCCCTTGTCGTTTCTGGTGGTGATGGCGACCTTCACCATCCTCGGCTCACTGTGCGCCGCGCTGATGATGGTGGGCCTGAAGCTCGCGGGCCTGGTGCAGGTGCAGGGCACCGCGCTGATTCTGATTTCGATCTTCCTTTCGCTGGGGATCCAGTCGATGCAGTTGGCCCTGCTCGCCCACGCGCTGGGGCGCGCGCGCGCCGAGGCGAGTCGAAGTGTGGGATACGTGGTCATGGCCGACGAGGCCGGCCTTTGACCACTTACGCGGAGCCCTCGCGGCACGCCTACCTTCACCCGCCCCTCGACTTTCACCATCGCGACGGGGTGGCGAGGATCGTCGACCGGCTTGGCCTCCGGCCGGGAGATCGGGTGGCCGAGCTCGGAGCAGGGTCGGGACGATTCACCGACGCGCTCCTGGAACTCGGGATCCCGGTTCTCGCCATTGAACCCGATCCGGTTCTGCTGAGAGGTCTCAAGAGCCGTCTCTGCGATCGAGCCGGGTTCACCTTTCATCCCGGCACGATCGAGAGCGTCGACGCCGAGGACCTTCAATCGGTGCGGGCGGTCGTGGGCTTCCACGTTCTGCACCACCTCGACCGGGCCAGCCTCGCCGGCCTGGCCGACCGTCTGGGCGCGGAGATGACTCGCGATTCCTTCGCCGGGTTCGCCTTTCTGGAGCCGAATCCGTGGAGTCCTCTCTTTCCGATCCAGATCGCGATCACCCCCGGCATGCGTTTCCGGGAGGAACGGGGCCTGTGGAGCAACGACTACTCCGAGGCCTTTGGGGCACGAGGCGTCGCCATCGGAACCCTCGGCCACCAGGGCCTGGTTCCCCCCCCCCTCGCCCGCCTTCTGCCCGAGGGACTTCTGCCCCGGATGCCCCTGCGCACCTCGGCGCCGCAGCCCGTTTATCTGTACCGGCTCATCGGCCATGTGGTTCCCAGGCGGGCGCCGACGGCATGATCTCGGAGCACTACCGCGAACTCGCGACCCTCGATCGCTCCTATTGGTGGTTTCTCGTCCGCCACCGGATCGTCATGCGGATGATCACGCGCGCGCTCGGCCGGAAGCCGGTCTCGGTCCTCGACATCGGAGCGGGAGCCGGAGGGTTTCTGGCCACCCTGGTGGATGAGGGTTTTATCGGGCGCGACGACGCGCTCGCCCTGGAGCCCTCCCCCGAGGCGCAGGCCGTTCTGACCCAGCGGCGATTGAAGATACTGGACGCACCTTTGTCCGATCTGGCCGCGGTGAAGGTCGACCCCTTTCCCGAAGTCGTGACTTTGCTGGATGTGCTCGAGCATCTCGACGACCCCGTGGGCACCCTGCGCGATATTTCCCGCCGTCTGCCCCGGGAGGGTCTGGTGGTGATCCTGGTGCCCGCCCTTCCTGCTCTGTGGTCCCGGTGGGACGACCTGCTCGCCCATCGGCGCCGTTACACCAGGCGGATGCTGCGCGACCATCTGCTCGAAGGCGGCTTCCAGACCCTGGCCCTCCAGTACTGCTTCGCCGGCATCACCCTGCCCGCGTGGTACCGCGCCCGCTTCGGTCTGGCCAGCGCGGAGGCGGGCCAGTTCGCCCGTGTGCGTCCCCTCCTCAATTCCATCCTCACCCGGTTCTTCGACCTCGAGTCCCGCTGGCCGTTCTGGCCCCTGGGTACGACCCTGGCCGCGGTGGCTCGTCCCCGGCCGGACTGACGTTCCGCCGGCGCCTTTTGGACCGTGGACGTGAATCCGCCGGTCAAGGTCCCCCGGGCCCGACGCGAGTCGTCGCCAACCCGCCGGGCGGATCTATGATTCCTCCGAATGCCGCCACTCCCCGATTCGAGTGAGCCCGTCGCGCGGATGCAGGCCGCGCCCTCGGAGGATTCCGACTTCGCGAAGGCCCGGGACGCCATGGTCGCCTCTCAGATCATCAGCCGGGGCGTGCGTGATCCGAAGACCCTGGCCGCCCTGCGTGAAGTGCCGCGCCACCTCTTCGTGCCGGCCCGCCTGGCGAAGCAGGCCTACGAGGACCATCCGCTGCCCATCGGTCACGGACAGACGATTTCGCAGCCCTACATCGTCGCCTTCATGACCGAGGCGCTCGGCCTCAAGGGCGGCGAGACCGTTCTCGAGGTCGGCGCGGGCTCGGGGTATCAGTCGGCGGTCCTATCCCGCATCGCCTCGAAGGTCTTCGGGATCGAGATCGTCGAGGCCCTGGCCCTCGAGGCGAAAGAGCGCATCGCCTCCCTTGGCTACGCGAATGTCGAGATTCGCGCGGGGGATGGCTACCTTGGCTGGCCCGAGCACGCTCCCTTCGACGCGATTCTGGTCGCGGCGGCGGCTCCCCGGGTTCCCGAGCCTTTGAAGCAGCAACTCAAGGACGGAGGGCGGCTGATCGTGCCCGTCGGCGAGTATGTTCAGGAGTTGATCATCGTGACCCGGCGCGGGGCCGCCTTCGAGCAACGCAACGTGCTCGCGGTTCAGTTCGTTCCGATGACGGGCGAGATTCGAAAGGACTGAGGGGACTCCTTTCCGGGTCGCCCTCGAGGGCGCTACGGCTGGGCCACCACCGGCAGTTCGATGAAACTTGCCTGACCCGGCGCGTGGTGAATGCGCTGCGTCGCCTTCCGGTAGTCGCCAGGCTGGGCCCAGAAGATGCTGGGCACGAAGGTCTGCGGGTTGCGGTCGTAGAGCGGGAACCAGCTCGACTGAATCTGCACCATGATGCGGTGGCCGGGAAGGAAGACGTGATTCGCGGTGGGCAGATCGAATCGATAGAGCAGCGGCGCGTTGGCGGCGATCGGTTTCGGCGTCTCCAGACTCTCGCGGTACCGGCCGCGGAAGATGTCCGCCGACACCATCAGCTGGTATCCCCCCATCGCGGGCTGGTCCGCAACCTCGTCGGGATACACGTCGATGAGCTTCACCACCCAGTCGGAATCCGTCCCGCTGGTGGAGGCGATGAGGTTCGCCACCGGCTGGCCGCTGATCTTGACCGGCTCGGTGAGGACATCGGTGGTGAAGCCAAGGACGTCGGGACGCTCTGAGGCCGCGCGCTGATCGTCG
This sequence comes from Acidobacteriota bacterium, assembly GCA_032127745.1. GTDB lineage: Bacteria > Acidobacteriota > Vicinamibacteria > Fen-336 > JAGNNV01 > JAGNNV01. The sequence goes on along the minus strand of JAQBHL010000306.1, from coordinate 7,167 downwards.
ACCAGCCACTGGCGCCACGTCGAATCCGGGGCGGAGATCGGGAGATTCGGGCGCGTGCGATAGTTGACCGGTTTCGCGGGATCCGACACGTATTCCTCGAACCCGGCCGCGCCGGCCTTCGGCTCGACGAACTCGGCCTTGAGTCCGGCATTGAGATACAAGGGCGTGGCCCGAACCGCGCAACCGGTCGCGCATCCCGCGGGCCAGGAGTTCAGGCGACGCCAGGAGTTGGTCCCGGTCTCGAACGCGGTCACGGGCGCCATGTCCGCTTTGGGCGCGCCATCCTTGAGGTAGCCAGCCAGGAAGGGACCCAGGATCTCCCGGCGGAAATGAAGGCCGGTGTCGCTGCCGAAGCGGATGGCCCCCAGCTCGCTGGCTTCCCGGATCTCCTGTCCATGATGCCACGGTCCCATGACCAGGAAGACCTTGTCGTTCTCGGTGTCCTTAGGCTCGATCAGCTTGTAGACCGCGGGCGCGCCGTAGATGTCTTCCTGGTCCCACAGACTGTGCACCAGCATCACCGGCACCTTCAGGGGCTGCGCGCCGAGGATCGTGTCCATGGCTTGGTCTTGCCAGAACGCGTCGTAGCTCGGGTGAGCCAGGAGCTTCTTCCAGAAGCCGATCTGATCGAGGCCATGCAGCCGCCCGAGCTCGCCCGCCGAGCCTGCCCGCATGAACATGTCGTAGTCGTCGAAATGGTTGCTCCACCATGTCTGATCGTTCTTTCGCGTGGCCACCTGGTCGTGGATGTAAGGCATCATTTCCTGGCGGAACGCGCCGTTGTGGAACCAGTCGTCTCCCCGCCACCCGTCGACCATGGGATTCATGGGTACGGCCACCTTGAGCGCCGGATGCGGATTGATGAGGGCCATCAGAGGCAGAAAGCCGTCGTACGAGATGCCGAGAATGCCGACTTTGCGGTTCGTCTCGGGGATGTTCTTCACCAGCCAGTCGATGGTGTCGTAGGTGTCGGTGGCGTGATCCACCGGAGTGGGATTCTGGGGTCCGGAGAGCGGCCGATTCATGACGTAGTCGCCCTCAGAACCGTACTTGCCGCGAACGTCCTGCACCACCCGGATGTAGCCGCCGTCCACGATCACATCGGTGGCGTTGTCGTAGCCTTGAAGGATCGGACTAAGGTGGCCGCTTTGGGCATGGCTGGTCAGACCGGTCGCATCGTATGGGGTGCGGGTCAGGAGAATCGGCGCGCCCTTGGCCCCTTTCGGCACCAGGATGACGGTGTGCAGCTTCGCCCCGTCACGCATCGGGATCATCACCTCCCGGCGGACGTAGTCGAAGCTGTCGGTGATGGGGGTGAAGTTCGCCGGCGTCTCGCTCGGGAAGTTCGGGTATCGAAAAGGGGGCGCGACCTGTGCGAAGGTCGTCGTCGCTCCGGCGGCAAGGAGCGTCGCGGAAGCGAGGAGAGTGAGAACGCGGGGAGTCATGGCCTTCATCTGGGGCCTCCTTGGTTGGTGGGACGGACCAAGACTAGAGGACTTGAGGTCCCAAATGGGGCAGATCGCCGTTTCTTCAGCCGCGCGATGAAGGCCGCTCTGCGCCGTCTTGCCCGGTGCTGGCGTATTCGCGCAGGACCGCGTACAGGCTTTTCAGGACGAGAATCAGTACCATCGGAACGAGGATGGGGGAAAGGCACACGAGCAGCACGCCTTCGCCGATCTTCCCCGCGAAATCAGCGGCGCGGCCCTTTCCAAGGCGTTTTTGGACCCCGGTCGCCAGCATCGAGAGCAAGACGCCGTCCATCACCACCGCTCCGACACCGAAGGCGGTGCGGCACCCGATACCCGACATCCAGCTCGAGGGGTCCGATCCGAGGCCGGGAACCTCGACCCTGCAGACCCGCGGTCCGGGCGCGAAGGCAATCCAGTTTCCGATCGCGGCGAGCCCTGCGAGGATGAAGAAGACGATCGCATGGGAAAGCGGGTGGTGGCGCCATTGCTTCCCGGCGGCGACCAACAACCCGGACAGCAGAAAGACTCCGCCCACGGCCGCGGCCAGCCAGGGCGGACCGTTCACGTCGGCCGAAGAGAGAGGCCCCAGGTCCAAAGAGGCCATGATGCAGGTGGCGCCTCCAACGAGCAGAAGCAGGCCGAGGCCGATGCGACCGGATGGAGGGAGATCGGTCTCGTCGTCTGGGTTCATGGTTCGGGAAGACCTGAACCCTGATTCTGGCACCGTTGCTGCCGCAGCCTTCGCTCGACCCTGAATGTCGAAGGTCCGTCGGCCGGCCGGCCGCGGCGTTGTCGCTACTCTCGTTCCAGGATCGTCAACGTCTCGATGTGAAAGGTGGTTGGGAACATGTCGAAGGCTTCGAGGGACATGGCTTTGTATCCGAAGGTCGCGAAGCGGAGGAGGTCGCGGGTCAGGGTCGCGGGGTCGCAGGAGACGTAAATGATGCGGTTCGGGCGGCCGGCGGCGATCGCGTCCAGTTCCAGGGGGTCCAGGCCGCGGCGCGGAGGATCGACGATGGTGGTGGCGCCCTTGAGGGTCAGGCCCGTCGCGAGGGCGGTGCCGACGCTCAGAGGCAGGCGCTCGATTTTGACTCCGCTCGCCTTCGCATTCCTGCCCAGGTCGTCGAAGGCGACCGGACTCCATTCGATGGCGGTGACGTCGCGGCCCTTCAGGGCCAGGGGCACGGAGAAGAGGCCGACCCCGCAGAAGAGGTCCACGATGCGCGCGTTCGGTTCCGCCTCCGCGGCCGCAAGCACCGCCTCCAGGAGAGGCTCGGTGAGGAACCGGTTTGCCTGGAAGAAGCTCATCACGTTGTGGCGCAGCGGGATGCCGGCCACGATGTTCTCCACACTGATGTCGCCGTAGACCGTGGCCGCTTCGTTCTTCGAGGTCTTGAGAGCGAGTCCGCTGAGACCGAGTTCGTGCGAGTGTCGACGCAGGACCGCGGTGAGCGCCGCCTCCGAGGCCACGAGCACGAGACCGGGGCCGGTGTACGACTCCGCGATCTCGATCGAGCCCGCCCTGATTCCGCCCTCGCTCAGCGCGCGCACCACGATGTCGATGAGGCCGCGCATGCGCTCCGACACCTGCAGGCACCCCATGCCCGGGACCACCCGATGCGAGCGCTCTTCGAAGAAGCCGAGGGTAAAGCCGTGGTCGAGGCGCGCGCCGTGAAGCTCGACCCGGGAGCGCCAGCCGAATTCCGGTCCGGTGCTCCAGCGGGAAACCGGCAGGTCGAGGTGAGCGCGGCCGAGAAGTTCCTGCAGCGCTTCCTTCTTGGCTTCTTCCTGGGCCACCGGACCCCCGATCTGATAGTGACAGCCTCCGCAGAGGTCGGCCACGAGGCAGGGCGCCTCGCGACGATGAGCATGGGGCGTATCGACCGATACGGTGGCGCCGAAGAGAACGCCCTTGCGCTTCGAGCTGATCGCGACCGTGACCTCCTCGCCCTTGAGGGCGCCCCGGGCGAAGACGGTTTGTCCGTCGACCTGCAGGAGACCGTACCCGCCGTTCACCGTTCTCAGAACCTTCCCGTGGAGAACTTCGCCGCTCATTCGAGTTCCGCCAGCAGGAAGCGGGGGAGGCCAAAACGCTGCAGGATCTTCCGTCTCACCGATTCTCCGATCAGGGTCTCGTAGACCTTCGCGGGCATTCGCGACCGGTATGCCGCGGTGGTGTCGCGGGTTGAGCTTTCAATAGCCGAGATGTCGCGGGGATCGAGGGCCGAAGAAGCGGCCTCGACCAGCCGATCCTCGATTCGGGCCAGGGCCTTTTCGGCGTCGTAGTCCTGGTCCGCCTCAGCCGAGGCCGCGGTGGCGAGGAGGCGCTGCCTCGCCTCTTTCACCGCCCCCGCGAGTTCCGGCGGGGCCTCGAACCCGGCCAGTTGCGACTCGAGTTTCCCGATGGTAGCACCCTGGGAGCGTCGGCTCGGGCCGTCGGCCCGAAGGGCGCGGCGGTAACGATCCGCCGCCGCCGTGATCCCGGCTTCGCAGAACTTCAACGAACGGATCTTCTGTTTGCGGGCGAACGAGTGGGCGTGGGCATCGAAGGCGTCGGCGATCCCGCGCAGCACCACGCGCCGGGGCACGCCCTTCTTCCTGAGCCGGGCCAGGAGAACCCAGTCCGCGTTGGAAATGAACAGGGGATCGCCCCGTCGTTCGACGAAGGCTCGCTCGAGGTCGCGAAAGTACGCGATGTCAGGTTCTTCATCTCGAGGAGAGGTCACGAGCCGGAGATCCGAAGGCGCTGGATCTGGCCGGAGACGAGCGAGCGAACGACGCCCGCTTCGTCCCGCACCACGAGTTGACCCTCCGGGTTGACGTCGAGCAGCTTCACGTGCCTTTCGACTCCGCCGTCGATGATGCTGAGGACTTCGCCCCACCAGGGAACCGAGACCGCTTTCCAGGCCTCGACGATCTCCGGGCCGGATCTGGCCTCGCGGATGACGCCCAAGACTCGCGCCGTGATGTTGGCCACCAGGGCCGGACGGTCCGCCTCGATCCCGTGCGCACTGAGCGCGGTGGCGCGGGGGGCCACGGCCGGATCGATGGCCGCGGCCGCGACGTTGATGCCGATGCCGATGAAGACGCGAGCGGTTCCGGAGAGCAGGCTCGATTCGCAGAGAATGCCGGCGACTTTGAGGCCCTCGATGAGCACATCGTTCGGCCATTTCACGAGGGCCTTGGCGCCCAGATCTCTCAGGGCCGCGACCACGCAGGCGCCGACCCCAAGGGGCAGCACGCCCATTCGCGACGCGTCGACCCCGGGCGCGGTGATGGTGAGGGAGATGGAGCCTTTGGGCGACGACCAGGAGTTGGAACCGCGGCCCCGCCCCCGGGTCTGCATCTCGGCCACGAAGATGGCTACGGGAGTGTCGAGAAGCGAGGGTCCGGAGCCGACGCTCGCCCGGGCGTCGTCGTTGGTCGAGCCGGTGATCTGCCGATGGAAAACATTGATGTCGTTCAGGCCGATCGCGGAAAGCGCTCGTTCGTAGTCCTGGGGTCCGGGATTCCGTGAGGACACGCGCTCGCTCAGCCTCCGTCCGGAACGGGAGCAAGCTCGATCTGGGTGACCGCGGAGCCAAGTTCGAACGAATCCCCTTCCGCGAGGGCCTCGGTCCTGAGGCGAAGGACGCGCGTGGCGCTCAGGATGTCCGACTCCGCTCTCCGGAAGAGGTCGAGAACCTTCGGGGGGGCCGCGAAGGTCAGGGAGGCCACGTGGCGGCCGACCGTTCCGCCGGCCTGGGTCTTCGCGCGATTAATCGCGCCGAGGGCGCCCCTCGCCACTTCGTAGATCTCCGCATCTTCGGTCGAGGTGGCAAGGGCCCTGAACTCGTCCGCCCCCGGCCAGGCCGCGAGGTGAATGGATTTCTTGGCTTCGCCCGCGAAGTCCCAGTTCCACGCTTCCTCGCAAACGTAGGGGAGATAGGGTGCGAGCAGGCGCAGCAGGATGTTCAACCCCTGGCGGAGGGCCGCGACCGCCGAGGCCCGGCCGGGACCATCCGAATCGCTCCGGGCCCGGCCCTTGACCATTTCGAGATACGAGTCGGTGAAGCCGTCCCAGAAGAAGCGCTCGATGACGTCCAGGGCCGGGGCATAGTCCATCGCGTCGAGAAGCGCGGTGGCCCGGTCAGTGGCGTGCCGCAGTTGATGAAGGAAGCCCAGATCCAGCGGATGGGCGATCGGGCCCGGGGGCGCCTCCTGGCCGAGGACATAGCGGGTGGCGTTGTAGACCTTCACCACCAGACGCCTTCCGACCTTCAGGACCTTCTCGTCGAAGGCAGTGTCGACGCCGAGGCGCGCGGCCAAAGACCAGTAGCGCACCGCATCCGAGCCGTACTGGTCGAGCAGATGCATGGGCGTTACCACGTTGCCCTTGCTCTTCGACATCTTCTTGCGGTCGGGATCGAGGACCCAGCCGGAGATGGCCACGCGCTTCCAGGGGATGGTGCCCTCGTGCAGCCAGGCCTTGGCGATGGTGTAGAAGGCCCAGGTCCTGATGATCTCGTGGCTCTGCGGCCGGACATCCATGGGGAAGAGCTTCCGGTGACGCTCGGGATCGAGCGTCCACCCGGTCGCGATCTGGGGGGAGAGGGAAGAAGTGAACCAGGTGTCGAATACGTCGGAGTCGGCGGTGAAGCCGCTGGGCTGGTCGCGTTGGGCTTCGGTGAAGCCGGGGGGCGCGTCCACGGTCGGATCGACCGGGAGCTTCTGGGGGTCTGGAACCATGGGCGAGGCGAAGTCGGTTTCGCCGCTGGCCGAGACTTTGTACCAGACCGGAATGGGCACCCCGAAGTAGCGCTGCCGCGAGACGCACCAGTCGATCTGGAGATTCTCCGTCCAGTTCCTGAAGCGCACTCGCATGAAGTCGGGATGCCACTCGATCCTGTCGCCCATCTCGATCAGTTTTTCGCGCTGATCGAGGAGCCGCACGAACCACTGGCGCGAGGAGACGAACTCGAGCGGCCGGTCGCCCTTCTCGAAGAACTTGACCGCGTGCTCGAGGGGCTCGGGCTCGGCCACCATGGGCGCGGCTCCGTTGCCGTCCGCGGATCCTTTGGGATCGCGCAGGGCCTCGACGATCAGTCGCCTGGACTCGAACATCGACTTGCCGATGATGGTCGCGTACGCGGCGTTGGCGGCCGCCGGGTCCCGGCTCGGGAAACCCGCCGTCCCGAACTCCACCGCGGCCATCCGTCCGTCACGGCCGATAGTCTGACGGAGCGGAAGTTTCTCCTCGCGCCACCACTGGACGTCGGTGGCGTCGCCGAACGTGCACACCATCAGGATGCCCGTGCCCTTGGCCGGGTCCACCAGAGGCGAAGCGAAGATGGGGACGGGCGCGCGGAAGAGCGGGGTGAGAGCGTTTCGGCCGATGAGCGGCTTGTACCTGGGGTCATCCGGATGAGCCGCCACCGCCACGCAGGCCGGCAGCAACTCCGGCCGCGTGGTCGCGATGGTGAAATCGCCCCCCGCCTCGACCGCGAACCGGATCCGGTGGAACGCGCCCTTCATCGGCCGGTCTTCGACTTCGGCCTGCGCCACCGCGGTCTTGAAGTCCACGTCCCACAGGGTCGGCGCCTCGACCTGGTACACCTGCCCCAAGCGGAGCAGGTCCAGGAAGCTCGACTGCGCCATGCGGCGACTGCGCTCGTTGATCGTGGAGTACTCGAGCCGCCAGTCCACCGAGAGCCCGAGG
>JAQBHL010000305.1:0-2765 GCA_032127745.1 Acidobacteriota bacterium | reverse complement strand
GCCATTCCTTCGCTTCTCCGTGCGCGCGTCTCCGCTAACGAGGCGGGAACGATCGGAGACATCAGAGCCGTGAGTTCGGCCCAGGCGGCGTACTCGTCGGCGGCCGGCGCCTACGGAATCCTCACCTGCCTCTCGACTCCCAGCGGTGGCACCTGTATTACCAACTATCCGGCCGCTGCGCCCACGTTCATCGATCAAAACATGGCGGCAACTGGCACCCGCAGTGGCTACGCTCGTGGTTTCGTCCCTGGTAACGCCGTCTCCGGACTCGGTGTTGGCAACATAGACGGCTATCTCTACACCGCGGTTCCGCAGACCGCGAACCAGACCGGTGTTCGCGGCTTCGCCGGCGATGCCAGCGGGCGAATCTGCTTCACCAACAACGGCGTAGTCCCGACGACGAGCGGCGCTGCGCTCGACGCTGCGTGTCTGGTAATCCAGTAGAGTAGCAGTTCAGTCAGATGTCGCACCTCTGGGTTCCGCTCCTGGCGGAGCCCAGAGTGTTTTTGTCCGTTCGCCCACGCCGCCGCGGTCCCCCCAGGCGGTTGGATCACGCGGTTGGATCACCACGCGGTTGGATCACAATGAGGAGCATTCTCGATGCCAGCGGCCCTTCAATTGGTCCGAGTCACAAAAAGCTACCCTGCGGGTTTCCTGCACCTCAAGAGACGAGAGGCTCTTCGGGCCCTTAGCCTGAGCGTCGAGACGGGCGAGACTCTGGGGATTCTGGGACCAAACGGCGCCGGAAAGACCACGACCTTCTCCCTGGTCTTTGGCTTTTCCCGGCCCGATTCCGGTTCCGTAACGGTTCTTGGATCCGCCCCGCAAGAGCTCGCCTGGAAGGCTCGCGCTGGCTACCTGCCCGAGCAGCCGTTTGTGCATGACTTCCTCACCCCAAAGGAGTTGCTCGAGAACACGGGCAGGCTGCTCGGTCTCCCGTCGTCCGAGTCCCGGAGGCGGGCTGGGTTCTGGTTGGATCGTGTGGACCTGGCATCTTCGGCCAAGACCCGCTCGGGACGGCTCTCGAAGGGCATGAGGCAACGGCTGGCCCTCTCGCTGGCCTTCTTCGGCGATCCCGACTTCATCGTTCTTGATGAGCCGATGTCGGGCCTCGATCCTCCAGGCCGAGCCTTGGTCCGGGGGCTGATCCAGGAGTTCCGTGGCCGAGAGCGCACCATAATCTTCTCGACCCACATTCTTCAGGACGCCGAGGCCCTGTGCGACCGGGTGGCGCTCCTTTCAGGCGGTTGCCTGCTCGCCGAGGGCTCTCTGGACGACATCCTCGGGACCAGGGCCGATTTCCTGGAAATCACCATGGAAGGGCCACCCGGCGTCATGGGTCAGATCCCCAAAGCCACCCCCGTTCCCGGTTCGCGGCACTACAAGACGATCGTTCCCGCCAGCGCGCTGGGTCGGTCGGTAGAGGAGATTCAGAGCCGGGGTTGTGGGATTGTTGGCATTCATCCGCGACCGGAATCGCTGGACGAACTCTTCGCTCGAAGGATCGGCAAGCCCAGCGCTCCTTTCCCCGAAGCGTCATGATCCCGCGGATTCGCGTCTTCGTGGGGTGCGCCCAGCTTGGGTACTGGGAGTCCTCCCGACAACGCCTCTTCGCGAGCCTCGCGCTGTATCTTGCGCTTGCGATTCTCGTCGCCGTGCTGGGCAAGGAGCTGAGCATCCGACAGGACGAGAAGATCCTGAAAGACTTTGGTCTTGCCGCCATGGAGATGCTGGCCGTCTTCTACGCACTCATCGGAGGGAGCAGCATTCTGGCCAGCGAAATGGAACAGAAGTCGTTCTATTTCGTGCTCTCCCGACCGACCAGCCGGTTCTCGTTTCTGGTCGGAAAGTTCACCGGCATGGCGGCGGCCCAGCTTGTCAACCTCCTCGGCCTGTTCGGCATTCTCTGGGCCACCCTCGCCTACATCGATGTGCCAGTGGACGCGCGACTTCTGGTGGCGGTCCTGGGCATTGCCTTTCAGGCCCTCCTGGTGGGCGCGATCACGACCGCGCTTTCAGTCTTCACATCGCCTCCGATCGCCATGGTTTTCGCGTTTGCCTCCTACATCGCAGGCCGCTGGTCGGACGTGATTCGAGGCGCCAATGAGATCGCGCCAGAGACTCCGAAGCTCCTTTGGGAGGCGCTCTATCTGGCCTTGCCGAACTACCGTTATATGGACTTCAAGGCGCTCGCCGTTTACGGCGACCTTCTGCCCGTGGAACATCTATTGAGCGTCGCCGCCTATGCGGTCTGCTACACCGCGATCGCGCTATCGATCGCGGTTCTCGGTTTTGAGAGGAAGGACCTCCGATGAGAACCGTGGCCGGGCTGGTGGCAGCGGTGGCGGGGATGGTGTTTTCGCAGAGCCACATCGAGGCCGCCCCTCAAATCAGGGACTATGAGACCCGCCGGCTGGCGGCGTGGTCGGGTCCGCGCCTGCGCCATCTGTTCGCCGGGTTTGAGCTTGCGGGCGCGGATCTGTACTGGCTGCATACCGTCCAGTACTACGGTGGGCAGCGGGCTTTCGAAGCCACCCCTGAGTTTGATCGCGTGGAGCCCCTGGTCGAGAATGTGATCACCCTCGATCCAAGGTTCTCGATCGCCTACCGGCTGGGCGCCACCTTTCTCGCCGAACCGCCCCCGGTCGGCCTCGGTCGGCCCAAAGCGGCGGTCGATCTCTTGACCAGGGGTGTCGGCGCTCTTCCCGCTGACTGGTTCCTCCACCGTGACGCGGCCCTCTTTCGCTTCGAGTATCTCGGAGACG
>JAQBHL010000304.1:0-15287 GCA_032127745.1 Acidobacteriota bacterium | reverse complement strand
ATTCGAGGTCGTGGGCGAGTTTGGCATTGCCGGCGACGAGTTCGAGAAGGCGAACCTTCTCGCCCCGCTGGGGCACGCGAAACCGCACCTGAGTGCCCCGGCGCGCGGTCAGCCACGCGGCCAGAGTGTCCATGCCCTCGAAGGCTTCGGGGATCAGAACCTCGCGCGGAACGTAGCGGTCGCCTTCGTAGAAGCGCGCCACCGACTCTTCGAGAACGCGAGTGGGATCGCCCACGCGGTCGAGCAGGAAGCCTTCGCTCGAGGCCACGCGGCCGTCGCGGACGCAGAAGACCTGGAGCGAGGCGCGGCCTTCCTCGAAGTGAAGGCCGAAGACGTCACGCTCATCGACCTCGGCGGTGGTGATCTTCTGCGGCAATTCCATGCGTTCGAGGGCCTGGATCGAGTCGCGCACCGTGGCCGCGTGCTCGAACCGCTCTTCCTCGGCGGCCTTGGTCATGGCCGCGCGCAGGTCCTTCAGGACTTCGTCGGTGCGGCCTTCCAGGAATTTCGCGGCCTCCGCGCACGACTTCCGATAGTCCTCGATGGCACAGATCGACGCGACGCAGGGCGCCAGGCAGCGATGGATCTGATACTGAAGGCAGGGCCGTCCGCGATTCCCGTCCAGCTTCTCGCGGCATGACCGGACCCCGAACACGCGATGCACGAGCGACGCGGTCTTGCGCCCGAGATGCGCGGGGATATACGGACCGCCGTAGGCGCTCTTGTCCTCGGCGACCCTGCGGACGATGTGAAGACGCGGGTAGGTCTCGCCGAGGGTGAGCTTGAGGTAGGGATGGTTCTTGTCGTCGCGGAGGAGAACGTTGTAGGGGGGCTGGTGGCGCTTGATGAGATTGTTCTCGAGGGCCAGGGCCTCGCCCTCGCTGTCGGTGACCAGGATGTCGAGATCGGCGATCTCGGCCACCATCGACGCCTTGTGGAACGTCCCCTCGTGCGAAGCCAGGAAGTAGGACCGCACGCGGTTCTTGAGCACGCGCGCCTTGCCGACATAGAGGATCGTCCCCTCGCCGTTCTTGAACATGTAGACCCCGGGCGAGGTGGGCAGCTGTTCGAGCTTGCCTTCCAGCTTGCTGAGGGGAGCATCGGACATCGCGCCGGATCGTAACCGACGCGGGTCACCAGAACGCGCCGCCGAAGGGTGCGCGGGGGAAGTCCCTACACCGTCTCAGGACCGTGGGTCGCCTCCGCGAGGACGGGAGTCAAGGCGCGGCCGGATGAGCCGGAATAGACTGCGGAGCATGCAGGTTTCTCCGAGACCGGCAGGCCTGCCCGATCGGGGTTACGCGGGCCGCTTGACGGGATCGACTCCGAACCGGGGGTGAGGCGATGGGACTCTACGAGCGCTTCCTTCTGGCAAGGTTGGCTACCTCTCCCCGGCCCCCTAGTCCGTGACTCCTAAGCGATCCAAGGAAATCTCATGAAACTCGAGCAGCGATTCGGCCTTTTCACGGCTTTGGTGCTCGCCCTGAGCGCTGGCACCGGGACGGGAAACGCCGTCAAGGCGCAGGAAGCGCCGACCGCCGCTCGATCAGAGGCGCCGATTGACCTCACCGTAAGCGAGGGCACGTCAATGTCGGTGGCGGTCTCGCCCGACGGCGGAACGCTGGCCATCGACTTGCAGGGGAGCATCTGGACTCTGCCCGCCGCGGGCGGCCCGGCGAAACGCATCACCGATTTGTTCAACGACGCACGGCAGCCGGCCTGGTCGCCCGATGGGAAGATGATCGCCTTCTTCGCGTTTCGTGATGGTGGCTACGACCTGTGGGCGATCTCGCCCGATGGTTCCAACCAGCACAAGCTGACCTGGGGGAACTTCGATGACCGCGAGCCCGCCTGGTCTCATGATGGGACGAGGCTCGCTTTCGCGTCGGATCGCGGCGACGCCCTGGGCAGCGACTACAACATCTGGGTCCTCGATTTGAGGAGCGGCGGCCTTCAGCAATTGACCGACGACCCCGCTCAGGACACCATGCCCAGCTGGTCGCCGGATGATCGAGAAATCTCGTTCATCTCGACCCGCGACAGCGCTCAATCCGTCTGGGCCGTGTCCGTGCCGGATGGCGCTGAACGCCGGATCACGGATCCGACCATTCGAGCCGATGCGGCATCGTGGGGCCCCGGCGGCCAGATCGTGTATCACGCCTTCGCCGAGGGCCAGAGCAGGCTGGAGCTTTCTGGAAAGCCCATCACCGGAACGGAGGATGCGTTCGCATTCCGCGCCTCCTGGGTGTCGCCCACCGAGTTCTTCTATGTCTCAGACGGCAAAATACGAAAACGCTCGATCGCGTCGACGGCGAGCGCCGCCCAGACCGTGGAGTTCGCGGCCGGGCTGCAGGTCACTCGCCCGCAATACGCTCACCGCAGGCGTGACTTCACCTCGACCGCGCCTCGTCCTGTTCTCGGCATGGTGCGACCCGAGATCTCCCCTGATGGATCCAAGGTCGCGTTTGCGGCGATCGGCGATATCTATCTGATGCCGGTCGGGGGCAAGCCGGAGAACCTGACCAGGGATCACTTCCTCGACACCGAGCCTGCCTGGTCGCCCGACGGAACGAAGCTGGCGTATTCGTCCGACAAAGGGGGCGACATGCTGCAGTTGTGGATCCGCGACCTGAAGACCGGCCAGGATCGCCAGCTCACCAGGCTCACAACTCAGCCCATGGGAGCCGCCTGGTCGCCCGACGGATCGCGAATTGCATTCCTCGAGGTCGACGGAATGTGGCGTCGGGCCTCCGTCTCGGTGGTGAATGTCGCCTCGGGCAAGGTCACCAAGATCCACCCGTCGCTATTCGGACCGGGCACGCCCACCTGGTCGCCGGATGGCAAGCGCATCGCCATAGCCATGGTGGCGCCTTACTCCACCAGGTACCGAGAGGGAACCAATCAGATCCTGACCATGTCGTCGGAGGGCGGGGGCGACCGGTGGTTTGCTCCCCAGCCCAACATGTCGATCGACTCGCGTGGCGGCTGCGGTCCTTCATGGTCGCCGGACGGCACCAAGATGGCGATGATCTACGAAGGCGGCCTGTCCATCGTGCCCGTGTCGCCCGCTGGAGAGCCCCTCGGGCCTCCCCGCCGCTTCACCTCGGAACTCGCCCACTCCCCCAGCTGGCAGGGGGACTCAAGACACATCCTGTATCAGTCCATGGACAGGCTCAAGGTGATCGACATCGAAACCGGCGAGATCAATGACGTTCCCCTCGACCTGAAATACACCCTTGATGTACCCAAAGGCCGCACTCTGGTCCATGCCGGGCGTCTGGTGGATGGCCAGAGCGAAACCGCCCGCACGGATGTCGATGTGGTGATCCAGGACAATCGCATTCTGAGCGTGCGCCCCCACAGCCCTGCCGGTCACTCCGGTCCCCGCTTCGTCGACGGTTCGAAACTGACCCTGATGCCCGGCCTGATCGAGTTCCACTCGCACCTTCAAAAAGACATGGGTGAAGCCCAGGGTCGGGCCTGGCTCGCCTTCGGCGTCACCACCGTGCGCAGCCCCGGCGGCACCCCCTATGAGGCGGTTGAGGATCGCGAGGTCATGGATGCCGGAGTGAGACCGGGGCCGCGCGTCTACTCGACCGGTTACCTCATGGAATGGCAGCGCGTCTACTACAAGATGGGTATCGCGATCTCGAGCCCGGCCCACCTCGAAATGGAACTGGAGCGGGCCAAAGTGTTGCGCCACGATCTGGTGAAGAGCTACGTCCGCATGACCGATCTAGGGCAAAGGCGCATGGTGGAGTTCGCTCATGCGGCCGGCATGCGGGTGGCGACTCACGAGATCTACCCGTCGACGTTCGTGGGTGTCGACAACACCGAGCACGTTGGGGGCACAAGTCGTCGCGGCTACTCGCCAAAACGGAGCACGTTCCAGCGCGCCTATGGCGATGTGGCCGGGCTGTTTGGCGCGGCCCAAACCGTCTTCTGCCCTATGGTTGCGAGTGCGGGGACCCGCGCGATCTTCGCGGCAAATCCGGCCCTGGCCAGGGATCCGCGGTTCGCGCTCTATCCGGAATGGATGCGCGATCAGGTGGCGGGATTCGCTGAGGGAAGCGGCGGCGGTCCTTCGGGAGGCGGCACCGCGGACCCCGAGGCTCCGGGACGCATGTTGATGGACATCTTCAAGGCCGGGGGCCGGATTGTCGCCGGCACGGACTCGCCCAACGGCATAGATCTCCACGGCGAACTTGCCGCCTACGTGGGGGCAGGTATGACGCCCTATCAGGCCCTGCGTGCGGCCACCGTCACACCCGCCGAAGCGCTCGGCCTTGATGCGGGCAGCGTGGAAGCGGGCAAACTCGCGGACCTGGTCATGGTGGAAGGAAATCCCCTCGAGGACATCAGCGCGGCCTACCGGGTCAAGCGCGTGATCGCCAACGGTCGCTTGTATGAATTGGAAGCGCTGGTCACGGGTCACGCGCCGACATTGAAGAGAGAATGACTCGCGCGCTGAAGAGGGTGACCGAGCCTCCAAAGGCGAAGATCTTCGAAAACAGGGGCCCGCTCGTGGGCGAGTAGGTAAGACAAGGGGGGACCCGGACAAGGCGTACGCTGAGCGAAAACTGATGCGGGGCGGGTCGGGTCGCAGCGTATTCTCGGATCGTATCCAGCGCCGCCGAGCCGTCTGCTCTCCTCGGGCTTTGCACCACTCTCTTGCGCCTGGCCGCGCTGCGTCGATACGCGGGTACGCCACGCTGCGTTCGCGCTGGGGCGCGTTGAAATGGCAGCAGCTAGAATCGCGGTCCTGCGGTCGGTGAATGGTCCCGACCCCGAAGCCGGTGGAGCCGCCATGAACCTTCGCTTTCCGGGCCGCGTTGCGATCGCCCTCTTCCTCGCCGCATCGCTCGAGGCCGCCCCGCAAGCGAGGGACTCCCGGGGCCAGAAGGCCTCGGCCCCGGCCGCGGCGAGCCAGGCCGAGAAGCGGCCTCTGGCTCATCGCGACTACGACGCATGGAGATCCATCGCCACCCCAGTGCTTTCTCGCGACGGCCGCTACCTCGCCTACTCCTACATGCCCCAGGACGGCGACGGCGACCTGGTGGTCCGGGACCTGAAGGAGGGGACGGAGAAGCGTTATGGCGTGGGCGCACTCCCGCCTCCCCCACTTCCCGACCCGGATGCGAACCCGGACGCGCCTCCCCCCGTGCGCAACGTGCGGATTCTGTTCACTGCCGGCAGCAAGTACGTCGTGTGCACCACCTACCCGCTGAAGGCCGACACCCAGAAAGCGAAGAGAGAAAAGAAGACGCGCGAGGAGATACCCAAGGGCGGCCTCGTGATCGTCGACCTCACGTCCTTCGAAGCCACCACGATCCCGGGGGTGAAGAACGTCAAGGTCCCGTCGAAGGCGGGAACGTGGATTGCCTATTCCAGGGAGTCATCCGAGCCGGCGGGACCTCCCGCGAAGCCGGGTGCGACCCGAAAGGAATATGGAACGGATCTGGTAGTGCGCGACCTGATATCGGCTCAGGAGCGGACATTCCCGGCCGTTCTCGAGTATGAGGCGGCCCGCGACGGGAAGACGCTGCTCTTCTCGGTCTCCTCGAAGACGGAGACGGAGAACGGGGTTTTCGCCGTGAACGTGGGCGCCGGACCGGAGACGCCCAATGCACTCGTTTCGGGTCCGGGCCGGTACCTCAAGCTCGTCTGGGATCGCGAACAGGGGCACGCGGCCTTTGTGAGCGATCGCGACGATGTGGCCGCTTCCGCGAAGGCGCCGCGATTCAAGGCCTATCTTTGGAACCGGGGCCGGGGGCCGGCGATGGCGGTCATCGATTCATCCACCCCCGGAATGCCCGCAACGCTGTCGGTCGCGGACAAGGGCGCACTGTCTTTCTCGCGGGATGGCCGCAGCCTCTACGTCCCCACCGCCCCTCCCCCAGAGGCGCCCGCCCCCGACGCCGAGGAGACTCCATCCGACGAAAAGGTCGTTCTCGATATCTGGAGTTCCAGGGACGATCTGGTCCAGCCCATGCAACGCGTCCGCGCGGCCCGGGAGAGGGGCCGCACCTACCGCGGCGTCTATGACATCGCGGAGAAACGCTACGTGCAGGTGAGCGATCCGACGCTGCCCACGGTCTTTCTGGCCGACGACGGCGCAACCGCGATCGGTCTGAACGACGCGCCCTACCGCCGGATGATCGATTTCGATGGAACCTACAACGATGTCTACCTGGTGGACGCGTCGACGGGCCGGCGCAAGCCGATCGTTCAGAAGTGGCGAGGTGGAGATTTCGGTCGATCCTTCCAGTGGTCGCCTTCGGGCCAGGCGGCGGTTTTCTTCTCGGACCGGCACTGGCTTGCGGTGAACGCGCCAGACGGCTCGGTTCGCAATCTGACGGACCGGCTGCCCGTATCCTTCTACGACGAAGAAGACGACACCCCCGATCCGCCGACGGCGTACGGCTCGGCAGGCTGGACCATGGACGGCGCGTCCGTCCTGGCTTACGACCGGTACGACGTCTGGCAACTCTTCGCCGACGGCCGGCCCGCGAAGAACCTGACCCAGGGCGAGGGACGCAAGGGCAAGACCGTTTATCGGGTGGAACGGACGGAGCCGGTAGACGAAGACGAGGATGAGCGCGGCTTCGACCCCTCGAAACCGTTGACCCTGCGCGGGGAAGATGACCGCACCCATGCGAGCGGCTTCTACCGGACCTCATTCGACGGGACGATCCCTCCCGCTCGCCTGATGAGAGGCGAGGCGGACTACCGCTTCGTCGGCCGGGCGAAGGACGCCGACGTCTTTCTGGTGACCGCCGAGCGCTTCGACGAGTTCCCGGATGTCCAGGTCACCGACTCCACGTTCAAGACCCTGGCCCGGGTCACCGAGGGTCGGGCCCAGATGGCCCCCTTCCGCTGGGGCCGGGCAGAGCTTGTCGACTTCAAGAACTCGGATGGCGTCACCCTCCAGGCCGGCCTTATCAAACCGGACAACTTCGACCCGAAGAAGAAGTACCCGATGATCGTCTACATCTACGAGAGACTCTCGCAGAACATCCACCGGTTCGTGAATCCGGCGCCCGGGCACAGCATCAACTTCGCCTACTACTCGAGCAATGGCTATCTGATCCTCACCCCGGACATCGTCTACACCCTCGGCCAGCCCGGTGAGGATGCCCTCAAGTCGGTCCTGCCCGCGATTCAGGCGGTGGTCGACCAGGGTTTCGTTGATGAAGCCAACGTCGGCATTCAAGGTCATTCATGGGGCGGCTACCAGATCGCGTACATGCTGACTCGCACCCGGATGTTCAAGGCGGCCGAGGCCGGCGCGCCGGTGGGCAACATGACCAGCGCCTATTCGGGGATCCGCTGGGGGTCGGGAATGCCCCGTCAGTTCCAGTACGAGCAGACCCAGAGCCGGATCGGGCCTTCGCTGTACGAGGCGCCGCTCCGGTACTTCGCCGCCTCGCCGATCTTCCAGGCTCAACGCGTGACCACGCCCGTCCTGATCATCGCCAACGACAACGATGACGCCGTGCCCTGGTATCAGGGGATCGAGTACTTCCTTTCCCTTCGGCGCAACGGCAAGGAGGCCTATCTGTTCAACTACAACGGAGAGTTCCACGGCCTGCGCAAGCGGCACGATCAGAAGGACTACACGGTGCGCATGCAGCAGTTCTTCGATCACTTCCTGAAGGGCGCCCCCTTGCCGGAGTGGATGGAGAAGGGCGTGCCCTACCTCGAGAGGGAGGAGGAGAAGGCGCGATTCCTGAAGGGCGCATACAAGCCGGAGTGAGAGAGACTGATGGAGGGTCTCGCTTCTCGACGTGGGCGGGCCCGAAAAGCACCCGGCCGGGCCTGGGCGCAGTCATCGCGCCATTCTCGAAGACCCCGTCCCCGTTGACGATGACCTGGCAACGTACCGGCCCCGAAGATCGCTCCAGGTCTCGGCGGCCAGGACTGAATTGGAAAAGCGTACTGACGATGATGACGATGGCCACGAACCGGCCGTAGTTGTTCGCGTTTCTTCGAAGGAAATCCAGGTTCTCGACGACTTCGAAGCCGGCCGTCCATCGATCCAGGACGACGACACGGCTGGTGGCGGTCAGCACATAAAGACCGAAGAACCCAAGGGCCAGCAAGGCCAATCCGCCCACCGCAAGCATCCCGCCTATGAAAGCGATGCCGGCCTCGTCACCGGGCGGAGCCTCCGGCAGGGTGAACACCTGCGACACGCCCCAAATGGCCGCACCTGCAATCAAGTAGTGCACGGCCATGATGCCCAGGACGCGGAGGCCTTCCAGAAGCAACGGGCCAACGGGCGTCCATCGGGGAATGGTCGCACGCTCATCGAGGAAGGAGGCCTTAAGGACCCGCGCTCCGAAACCAAGCAGCACCACCGCGGGGAGAAGGAGCAGGACTGCCACGTTCCATAAGGCGCCGATCGCCACCGCCTTGAGCCAGCGCGGATCTCTCGTAACCCAGGCGAGGCAACCGCCGATCGAAATGGGTTTCGACTCCTTGATCGGCCCCAGTCCTTGAATCATTTCATGCTCAGCTCCACAAGCTGCGGTTTCGCGCTCGGCGGTCGCTTCGACCGGGCCACATTCTGCTGCCCCCACGGCGGACTCGATCAACGTAACCGACGCAGGGTCGCCAGCCGACGTCGCCAAAGGGGGGGTTGCTGCGCCGGATCAAGACCCTGGGCAGCCTCCGTGAGGACGGGAGTCAAGGCGAGGCCGGATGGGCCGGAATAGACTGCGGAGCATGCAGGTTTCTCCGAGAAATACATCTCGGTTCAGTCGGTGTCATGCGAGCCGATTGACGGAATTCGCTACGAACCGGGGGTGAGGGCGATGGGACTCTACGAGCGCTTCCTTCTGCCCCAGGTTGTGAACTTCACATGCAGCCTGAAACCCAACATGCGGCAACGAGCGAAGGTGGTGCCCCTCGCCTCGGGGAGCGTTCTGGAGGTGGGTTTCGGTTCCGGGCTCAACCTCCCTTTCTACGACCGCACCAGGGTGCAGCGGGTCTGGGCGCTCGATCCATCCGCAGAAATGTGGGCCATTGCCGAAGGGAGGGTCCGGGGCGCCGGATTCCCGGTCGAGTTCCTGAAGGCCCCGGCGGAGCAGATACCGCTTGCCCATGAAAGCGCGGACACCGTGCTCGTGACCTACACCCTTTGCACTCTTCCCGATGTCCGGCGGGCGCTTGGCGAAATGGCCAGAGTGCTGAAACGGGGCGGCGAACTGGTCTTCTGCGAACACGGTGCTTCGCCTGACGAAGGTGTTCGGCGATGGCAGAACCGCCTGAACCCGGTCTGGAAGGCTCTCGCCGGTGGCTGCCATCTCAATCGCCCGATTCCCTCACTCATCGAGGAGGCGGGCTTTCGAATCCGCGACCTCTCCTCGATGTACATTCCAGGCTGGAAACCGGCGAGCTTCAACTACTGGGGCTGTGCCTCCGGCGCGTAGATCCTCCCACCTGAACGTTCTCTCGGGCTTATTTCAATGGCAACGACAACCCGCCGCACCACTGGGGACTCACCGCTTCCCGGGCCGGCCCGGCCCATCGTCGTTCCCGAGGTCAGGGACGACCACGGATCGGTCCTGCTTTGCGAGAAGGCCTTTCCAGACGGCGAGCGACGGACGATCTACCTGGTCTTCCTGCTCTATGAATGCCGGGTCAGTTCAAGTCGACCGACCATCCACGAGGAGTTTTCCGAGTACGCATGGGCGCCTCCCGCCGAGCTTGTGGCCTACGACCTCAACCCGGCCACGCGAGATACGTTCGCCGCCCTCGGACTTCTGCCATCTTCATGAACGATATCCGCGGCATCATGGCCAGCGACCGTTTTGTGAGGAAGGTGGCGCGGCAACAGGCCAATGAGGCGAGGAGAGGAGAGGAACAATGAAGGCTCTGGTCAGGTTGATTCAGCGTGGAGCGGAGCGGAAGCTCCGCGTTCCCGCGGACTATCTCGGCCGCATGGGCGAGACGTCCTTCTCCGGCTTCTTGAAGTTCCTGCTCTTCCTGCCCCTCTCTTCACACCGGAGCCGGATGGAACCGGCGCTGGCCAACGCCGCGAGGATCGTGGCCAGCCAGCACGAGGATTGCGGCCCATGCGTGCAGATCGCGGTGAACGTGGCCCAGGACGAGGGGATGGATCCTCGGGCCGTTCGCGCCGTCCTCGACCGAGACCATGAGCACATGGACAGCGGGGTGTCGCTGGTGGTGAGGTTCGCCGAGGGCGTGCTCCGCCGGGATGGTTCGGAGGACGAGAGCCGCGGCGAAATCGAAGCGCGGTTCGGGGCGACGGTCCTGACCGAGTTGTCTCTCGCCATCGCAACCGCCCGGGTCTTTCCGACCTTGAAGCGGGGGCTCGGCTTCGCCCGCAGTTGCTCTCTGGTCAAGGTCTCAATCCCGCCGCCAAACTGAATCACCTGCTCAGGTAGCCCGTTTCAAGCGACTTCGCGGCTCGGTGTTCTGGCGAGGATGGAGCGTGGTCGGGCGCCGCGGACCACCACGAAGGTGCGCGCATCGCCGAGGATGGCACATTTCAGGCGCTTTGAGGTTCTGGCGCGTGAAAAAAGGACGGAGCCTGGTCCCGTGGGTGAGTGGGCATGCCCATCCTGCGGGATTTTGGGCCGAATTCACCGCAGTGCGTAGGCGAAGTCCGGCCCAACGAAGCGACGAAACCGAGTCGCGATTCCGGAGTTCTTTCGATCAGCCCGAGGTGAGGAGCGGTCCCGCTGGAGGGCATGCCCGCTCGCCCTTGGGACCAGGCGGGCAACCGCTACCAGGACGGCGAGATCGCTTCAGGCCCCGCAGAACGACTCGGCCTTCGCGGTGACGGTGAGGAGAGGGGGCCGGCCCCGGGGGCCGGGTGCGGGCTAAGCTCGTCGCCGCATGAGACTCTCCGACCGCGACGTTCGGATGGCCCTCGCCCTGGCCGGGCTCATCGTGGCCGCGAACGCGGGCTTCGTGGCGTCGAAGCTCGGCTTCATCCATCGCGTTCGCGCGGTGATGGAGACCGACCATCGGCACTACATCCACATGGCGACGAATCCGGAGGAACCCGAGGATCCCCCGTACGCGTTTCGGGTGGCGACGCCGACCCTCGCCCGCGGGCTCATGGCCTGGGGACTTTCGGTCAACCAGGCCTTCTACCTCCTCACTCAGATCTCGCTGGTCGCCTTCCTCGCCTGCACGTTCCTCTTCCTGCGGGCCCGAGGTTTCACCCCCGAGATCTCCGCCCTCACCCTCGTGCTCATGGGTCTTACCCAGGGCGCGGTCCGGTGGTTCGAATACCAGTACTGGATGTCCGATCCTTTGTGCCTGGCCCTCGTAGTCGCGGCGATCCTGGCCATTGAGCTGGACACGCCGTGGCGAACCGCCATCCTGATCGGCTTCTTCGCGGGGTTCGTCCGCGAAAGTTTCGTCCTGGTTCTGCCCTTCGCCTTCTTCCGCACGCTCTCACGGCACGACCTCGGACAGGCCGTCCTCCGCACCGCTGCCATCGCGGTCGCTTTCTTCTCCGTCTCCCTGACCCTGCATGCCCTGATCACGCCCGCAGCGCCGGACGACTGGTGGTCCGGCATCGTGGACAGCATGGGCTTTCGGTACCGGCGGCTCTTCGACAGCCAGTGGTACGTCCTCACCATCGGCACCTGGGGCGTGTTCCTTCCCCTGGCCACGGCCGAGGTCCGCGCGGTGGCCCGGCGGGTCCGCTCGAACCTGGACCTGGTGGCGCTCAGCCTCGCCACCTACGCGACTCTGATCATCTCCAACAACACGGAGCGGCCGCTCGCCTACGCCTGGCCCGCCATCGCCGCGGCGGGAGCGGCGGGACTGCGAGGGCTGGCCGCGACCGCGGTGACCCCTTATCGCAACCCTTTTCAACGCGCCGCCGCCCTGTGCCTGGGCGCCCAGATGGTCCACTTCGGACTGACCCGCTGGAACGACCTCGCGGGATCGAGCCTGTACCAGCCCGCGAACTTCGCCGTGACCGGATTGATGGTGGCGCTGTGGCTGATCTGGGCCCTGGGGTTCGCGCGTCTCCCGCGGTGAAGGTCCGCCGGACCTGCGGCGCCCGGGCAGAGTTTCACCCGGGGATGCTAGGCTTCAAGGCGTCCTGAAGGCCTGCCCCGCGTTTTTGCGGGCCGGCTCGAGATTGGAAGGCCGCCCGGCACGGGTGACATTGCGCCCTCCACCACGTTGCCGCTTCAAGGAGCGTTCCTTAACGACCTATGACCACTGTGTTTCGAGCCGGCGAAGTCCATGACGACTACTGCACGTCCTGTCATCTCCTGCTCTCCCACGACATCGCGAGCGTGGTGAACGGCGAGATCGCCAAGACCACGTGCCGGACCTGCTTCAACACCCACGACTACAAGCATGCCCGAATCCCGAAACGGCCGGCCAAGAAGGAAGAGACCAAGCAGAGCCTGATGGATCAGGTGCTTCGCAACATGCCGCAGATGCCGGCCATGCCTCCCGCCCCCTCCCCCAAACCCAGGCGCGATCTGTGGGCCACTCTCGGTCGCATCAACGAGAAGAAAGAGCCGGTCACCGAGGGCGACCCGAAGTGAGCCCGGGCTCGCCGGGGTCTCTGCGCGTTCCCGCCATCCTGGAACGGAAGCGGGACGGCGAGGCGCTCACTCGAGCCGAAATCGACTTCCTGATCGCCGGCTACACGCGCGGCGACGTCCCCGACTATCAGATGGCCGCCTTCGCCATGGCCGTCCACTTCCGCGGCATGTCGGACGACGAGACCACCGACCTCACCCGCGCCATGCTCCGATCGGGCGAGATCCTCGACCTCTCCGACCTCGAAGGCCCCAAGGTGGACAAGCACTCCACCGGCGGGGTGGGCGACAAGACGAGCCTGATCCTCGCTCCCCTCGCCGCGACCTGCGGGGTCACCATCCCCATGATCTCGGGCCGCGCGCTTGGCCACACCGGGGGGACCCTCGACAAGCTGGAGTCGATTCCCGGCTTCCGCGTGGGATTGAGCCTCGACGAGTTCCGCCAAACCCTGCGCACCCACAAGCTCTCGTTCATCGGACAGACCGCTGAGATCGCTCCCGCGGACAAGAAGCTCTACGCCCTGCGCGATGTCACCGCGACCGTGCCGGTGCTGCCGCTGATCGTGGCTTCGATCATGGGCAAGAAGCTGGCGGAAGGAATCGACGCGCTGATCCTCGACGTCAAGACCGGCGACGGCGCCTTCATGCAACGCGAGGAGGATTCAATCCGGCTCGCGGAGCGGATGGTGGCCATCGGCAAGGGCATGGGCAAGCGGGTGGCCGCGGTCATCACCGACATGAACGAGCCGACCGGGCGCATGATCGGCAATTCGCTCGAGGTCGAGGAGTCGATCCTGACCTTGCGCGGCCAGGGACCGAAGGATCTCACCGACCTCTGCGTGGAACTCGCCGCCTGGATGCTGGTCCTCACCTCCGTTCAACCGGACCTCGAGGCGGCACGGGCGAAGATTCGCCAGGCCATCTCCTCGGGAGCGGGACTCGACCTCTTCCGCCGGGTCATCGAAGCGCAGGGCGGCGACCCACGGGTCTGCGACGATCCCACGCGCCTTCCCCAGGCCAAAGACCGGCACGCGATCCGGTCGGAGGCGAAGGGCTTCCTCCATCGCATCGGCTGTCGCGCCGTGGGAGAGGCGTCGATGATTCTCGGGGCGGGTCGGAATACGGTGGCGGAGCGGATCGATCCCGCGGTGGGCATCGAGCTCGGACCCAAGGTGGGCGACTCCGTCCGGGCGGGCGACGTGCTCGCCACCCTTCACTACAACGATGCCGCGCGGCTCGACCCCGCTCTCGCCCGGCTGAAAGACGCTTTCGCGGTGGGGCCCGAGCCGGTGCCACCACGCCCGCTGGTCAGAAGAGTGATCGAATAGCGGCCGCGAGTGATGCGCCCATTATCCGAGAGACCCGAGATGCCGTCGCGCGAGATGCCGTCGCGGGATAATTCCCTCCCGGGACGCTTCCGCCCCGGCGGATGGCTGGTCATGGCCGCGGCGGTGGCCCTGCTGCTCCCCGCCTGCGCCACCAGTCCCAAACTGCGCAGCCCCACCACCAGGCCCCCGACCCGGATCGGAACCAAGGCGGTGGGCGTCGCGTCCTGGTACGGCCCGGGCTACCACGGCAATCGCACCGCCTGCGGCGACCGCTTCAATCAGGATGCCCTCACCGCGGCCCACGGCAGCTGGGCCTGCGGCACCCGGGCCCGGGTCACCCTGCTCTCCACCGGAAAGAGCGTGGTGGTCACGATCAACGACCTCTTCCCCAATCACAAGGGCCGCCTCATCGACCTCTCGCGCGGCGCGGCGCGGCAGATCGGCCTGATTGGTCCCGGCACCGGAAAAGTGCGGGTCGAGGTGGTGAGGTAGTCCCGCTACCTGCCCTTGCCGGCCGGGGCCTTTTGGGTTGGAGCGGGCGCCGCGGTCACCTGGACCACCAGGCGCACATCGGCGGACTTGGCCCGCACTTTCAGCCAGCTCTCGATCCGCTTCCGGTCCGAAGGCTCCAGCGCCTTGCCTGACTTGGCGCTTACGATCAGAACGGACTTCTCGCTCACCGCCGGCCTTTCGCCGATGGTTGGGGGCGCACCCGCAACCGGTGCTTCGGCCGGCGCCGGTCGATCCTCCTCAATCACGCCCTCCCCGACCATGATCTCTTCGAACTGCGGGTATTGGGCCTTGAGCTCGAGTGCGATTTCCCGGGATTGCGCACGTGCCGCGGCCAGGCGGGTCAGTTCCGTGCGGAGCGTCTCAATTTCCTGATCCTTCAGGTTCGAGGTCTGAAGGCCCTCGCGAAACAGGTCGCTCACGATCCCGGCCTTGAGCGAGGTGACGTCGATGCGATTGTCTCCCGCCTGCCGGACCAGCAGGTTCGCGCCTTCAAGTCCCGCTTCGGGCAAACGCCCCTGGATCGACCTCAAGATGTCCTCGCCGACCGGTTCCCCGATGAGGGTGAGCTCGATCCGGTTCTGGGCCGGAGAGATTTCAACCCCGGTCATGTGGGTCTTTTCGAAGTTGAACTCACGCCTCACGAACTGACGCGCATTGGAACTGAACAGTTCCTTGGCGACCAGGGTGTGAGCCAGGTAGAAGCTCGACAATCCGGCGGCGAGGGTGATCCCGATCAGGACCCTTCGCACCCGGCGCTCGGTCTCCTGGTCCACGAACTCCCGATGGGGCAGCTTGAAGAGAGAGACGATGACCACGGTGGCGAAGACGATGAAGACGCAGTTGATGGTGAAAAGATAGGTGGCGCCAAAGAAGAAACGCCAGTTGCCTTTGGCCAGGCCAT
>JAQBHL010000303.1:0-4558 GCA_032127745.1 Acidobacteriota bacterium | reverse complement strand
AACAGTCGGGGGACGACCCCACCCTCAAGACCGGAGCGGTGAAGATCTACTCGGATGGCGTCATCGAAAGCCGCACCGCCGCCATGCTGGCGCCCTACGTCGGCAGCAAGAGCGCGGGCGAGCCCAACCTTTCGCCCGACGCACTGAACGACCTGGTCACCCGGATCGACAAACGCGGATGGCAGATCCTGATCCACGCCATCGGGGATCGAGCCATCCGCATGTCGCTCGACGCCTTCGAACACGCGGCGGCCACGAATCCCTCACCCGCCCGAGGCCGGCGGCACCGGATCGAGCACATCGAGACCATCGACACGGCCGACATCCCGCGTTTCGGGAAGCTGGGGGTGATCGCCTCGCAGCAGCCCATGCACGTCCCTCTGGGCGACATGTACTCGGCTCAAGCCAAAGGGCCCTGGCCCGACAACATCGGCTCCGATCGCGCCTCGCGGGCCTGGGCATGGAAGAGCATCCACGACGCGGGGGGAAGGATCACCTTCGGAAGCGACTGGCCGGTGGCCCCCCTCTCCGCCGGACAGGGCCTGTGGGTCGCCACCACCAGGATCGGTCCGCCGAATGCGGCGGATCAGAAGCTGCCGATGCTCGACGCCATCCGCGCCTACACGAGCTGGCCCGCCTATGCGTCCTTCGAAGAACAGCGCAAAGGGATGCTCGTCCCCGGCATGCTCGCCGACCTGGTCGTGCTTTCGGCCGATATCGCCTCGAGCCCTCCAAAGGCCGCGGCCGACATCGTGGTGGCCGCGACGATCTTCGACGGGAAAGTGGTGTACGAGAGGCCTCGCTGACGATCTGCTCCGGAGAGTGGATGCCTCCTCGATGGGAGAGCGGCGATGACCAGGCGAGCGTGAAAGACCGTTGACAAACCAGCGGGTGGCCCCCTAGAGTTCTCGCAACTAGGCAGTCGTCTTGCCGCCCTCAGGAGGTCAGGTTCATGCGCCGATCGCTCGCCACATTGGTGTTTCTGTTCGCACCCCTCGCCCTGCCATCCGCGGCCTTCGCGCAACGGGTCACGGGACAAGTCACGGGCAACGTGATCGACGCCCAACAGGGCGTGCTCCCGGGCGTCACCGTCACCCTCAAGGGTACGGCGGTCGTGGGAGTCCAGACCGCGGCCACGAACGAGAAGGGCTTCTATCGGTTCCCGGCCCTGCCCCCCGGAAGCTATACGTTGAGCTTCAGCCTGTCCGGCTTCGCCACCCTGAACCGGGAGTCGGTCCGGGTCCAGGTGGGCCAGACCACGGAAGAAAACGTCACCCTGAATCTCACGGGCATGTCCGAAGAGGTCACGGTCGAGGGTACCGCCGCCGTGATCAACACCACCTCGAATCAGGTGAGCACCAACTACGGGGAGGAGTGGGTGAAGTCCGCCCCGGTGCCGCGCTACACCTTCTTCGATCTGATCAACGCCGCGCCCGGCGTCGCTCAGACCTCGTCCGACAACGGCCAGCGCCAGACCTCTTTCGGGTCGAGCACGAACGAGAACTCATACCAGATGGATGGCACCGATTTCACCGCGCCGATCAGCGGCGCGGCCTGGCCCTACCCGAATACCGATGCCATCGAGGAGATCGAGGTGCTCTCCCTGGGCGCGCCCGCCGAATACGGAAATGTCCAGGGGGCGGTGTTCAACATCGTCACCAAACAGGGCAGCAATGAATTCCACGGCGACCTCAACTACTACAACCAGAGCAATGCGCTGACCTCTCGCAACACCACACCCGCCGAAGAGTGCGGGGTCGACGAGGAATGCCTGGCCAAGGGCGGCTACCCCTACCATCGCGACCAGTATCACGATGTCACGGTGCAGCTCTCGGGCCCCCTGGTGAAGGACAAGCTGTGGTTCTTCGGGTCCTATCAGTTCCAGAAGGACGTGTTCTCGCCGGTGGGCGTGCCCGAGGAGTTCCCCTCGCTCGGCAAGAACCACCGCGTGTTCGGCAAGCTCAACTGGCAGCTCGACGGCAAGAACAAGTTGATGTTCGCGTACCACAACGACTACTACAATCTGCCCAGCCAGGGTGACGCCAACACCGCGCCCTCGGCGGTGGCCGTGAACTACGGCAACAACCCGTCTCCCAACGTCACCTTCACTTCGGTCCGCTCCGACAAGACCTATGTCGAGGTGCGTTACGCCGGCTTCTACGGCCACGACCTGGCCAAGCCCAACGACAACAGCAACCGGGTCAGCCCCCACTTCCTCGACCTCGACACCGGCCAGATCACCGGCGGCATCTACTCCTGGTACGACGGCAAGAGCAACAAGACCGGCGTGAACGCGAAGATCTCGCACTTCGCCGACGACTTTCTGGGGGGAAGTCACGACTTCAAGTTCGGGGTCCAGTACAACCAGGGCGGGGGCAACTACACCAACGGGTACAACGACTACATCTATACCTACGGGGGTGTGCCCGCCTACGGATATACCCAGCTCCCGTTCCAGCAGAATGGGCAGATGAAGAACATCGGTGCGTTCTTCGACGACACCTTCCGGATGAGCGACCGCTTCACCCTCAACCTGGGCGCGCGCTTCGACCACAGCACGGCCAGCCTGCCTTCGGAGGCGGTGCTCGACGCCGACGGCAACCCGACCAGCACGATCGTGCAGGGGATCGACAGCCTCTTCGTCTGGAACGTGGTTTCACCGCGCGTGGGCTTCTCGTGGAAACTGAACGCCAGCGGTAAATCGGTGCTCAAGGGCCACTACGGCCGCTACTACCGCGGCATGGTGACCGGCGAGTTCGACGATGCCGCGGCCTCGGTTTCGCCTCGGTACTTCTTCTCGTTCGACGAGGACGGCAACCGCTCCGAGCTGGAGCTGGTGTCCGACAATTCCAACAAACAGGTGGACCCCAACTTCAAGAACCCGTACACCGACCAGTTCATCGGTCAGTTGGAGCAGGAGTTGGGGAACAACCTGGCGCTCAGCCTGGGCTACGTCTACAAACGCGGCGAGAACTACGGCGGCTGGCAGGACGTGGGCGGCGAATACCTGAGCGTGCCTTACGTCGACGATCAGGGTGCGGAGGCGAGCGGCCGCACCATCGTGCTGCAACAGTTGCAGGGCGACCCGTCGAGCCGGCTGTTCAATCTGACCAACCCCACGCAGATGTTCTCCCGCTATCAAGGCGGCACCCTGATACTCACCAAACGCATGGCGGACAACTGGCAGGCGGTGGCGTCGCTGGTGCTCTCCAAGTCCACCGGACGGCTGGGATCGAGCAACGCGGGCCTCAAGTCCAGCCAGACCAGCGGTGCTTCCTCCTTCGGTCAGAACCCCAACGACTTCATCAACACCGACGGCCGGCTGGTGGGCGATCGCCCGGTCATGTTCAAGATCCAGGGCGTCTACCAGGCGCCCCACGGCTTCCAGATCGGCCTCAACTTCACCCACCAATCGGGGCGGCCCTGGAGCCGCCAGGTACGGGTGAGCGACCTGGTCGGGGTGTCGACCACGATCCTGGCCGAGCCGATCTCGGGGGATCGCCGGGTGCCGGACTGGAATATTGTCGACCTCAGCCTGGAGAAGGCCCTGAAACTCAACGAAGGGACGTCGGTGAACCTCTTCGCCTACGGGCTGAACCTGACCAACAGCGGGATCAACGAAGACGTGCTGGACCGCCGCGGCACCTCCGAGAGTTTTGGTCTGCCGACCAGCTTCTTCCCGCCGCGGCGGCTGATGCTGGGCGCGCACCTCCGCTTCTGATCTGAGGGCTGGCAGGGCGCTGAAGCACTTCAGCACCCTGCGCACCCCGCGCAAGCCCTGGATCCACGATCCACGAACCGCCGTGTGCGGACTTTCTTAACCCTCCGTCGTCACGCGGATTCGCGATCTGCGTCTCTTGCATGCCGGCAGGGGGGCTATCGGCGGGCGCGCTGGAGTTGCTGGGCCGCGGCCACCTCGCGCTCCGCCTCCGCCGTGCGGCCCTGGCGGTTGAACAGGTCGGCCAGAACGAAATGGCCGAGGGGCGCGATCTTCGGATCGGGCTTTGAGACGAGCCCCTTACGCGCCCATTCTTCGGCGCCTTCGAGGTCGCCCGAGTCGAGCAGCGCCTTCGCGAGGTAGAGCTGCCCGGTGCCGAAGTCGGGCTGGATCTCCACCGCCTTCCGAAAACCGGCCACCGCTTCGGGGAGACGGCCCCGCCTCTGGAACAGTTTGGCAACGTTGAAGGCCGCTCGATAGGCCTTGGCATTGGTGGCGAGCTCGGCCTCGTAGGCGGCGATCGCCCTATCGATCTCCCCGCGCTCCTCATAGACGAGCCCGAGATTGAAATTCGCGGTTTCGAGCCCGGGCTTTTTCGCGAGGGCCAGCCCCAGCGATTTCTCCGCCTCGTCGAACTGTTTCGCCTCGATCTGACTCTCGCCCAGCTTGAGCCAGAAGCGATGCTCGTCGACCTGGCGCGCGAGGGCATCCCGGATCACGGTCTGCGCCTCGTGCGGGTCGGTGTTGCGTTCCGGGGAGCACGACTGGGTGCTCGCCGAGATCACCCAGCAGGACGCCTGGGTCGATCCCGGCGACGGCCCCGCCGACGTGCCCGGGATG
>JAQBHL010000302.1:0-5116 GCA_032127745.1 Acidobacteriota bacterium | reverse complement strand
ACACGGCCATCCTCCAGGGCCTGGGCGAACGAGCCCTCCGACATCGAGGAGAACTCGATCCCGGACACGTCGAGCAGTCCGGACACCTTCAGCCCATCGATGGACCTGGCGATCCGCTGCTGATCGAGGTCGGTCGGGGTGCCGCGTTCGTACTTCTCCTTCAGCTGGGAGATCCGATCAAGAAGCGGTTTCGTGTCCAGATCGATGAGGTTGAACAACTCGGTGCCCACCGCCTCATTCGCGATCCTCACCTGCAGGTTCACCAGCTGCTCGAACTCGGCCTCGCCAACGCCGACCAGCCCAGGCAACATCTGGTCGTAGAACTCAGTCGAGATGTCCGCACGATAGTTGTTCAGCTCCTCGGTCCAGAGACGCTCGCCCTCACTGAGGGCCGCGAACTTCTGGTCGTCGTTCATGTTCATGGCCTTCTCGCGGGTCCCGGCAAGGCCGAGCGACGCGGCGCCCTGCAGGACCCAGTGCTCGCGGAGCACGCCCATGTCGGGCTTCACACCCGCACCGAACTTCGTCTGAGACAGCGCGGTCAGCGCCAGCGCATCGAGGTTCTCCTCGAAACGGACCACCAGCGGTGACAGCTCCGGAAGGAACTGGTACGCGGCCTGGGTCTGTGGGCGGAGCGCGGCCTGCAACTGCTGGCGGCCAGCCTCGTGGGACTTCTGCCGCTCCAGGGCATTGGCCAGCGCGCCATACGCCTCGACCGTGAAGGGGTTCACCTCCGCCTCGCCGAACTGCTGCGACAGCGTGTCGATGTTCTCGTTGAGCTTCCTCATCGACTGGTCGAACGTGGTCTTGCCGTTCAACAGGTTGCCCACCTCGCGAGCCGTGACCTCGGCGATCTGCGAGGTGATCGAGGACTCCTGCTCCACCATGCGCTCGATGTTCTGGATGTCGCCCTCGCTGTACAGATCGAGACCCGACAGCTTCTTGAAGCTCTTGTTGAACGTGGCAAAGGACGCCCGCACGTGCTTGGGAGACCGCGCCGTCTTCAGTCCGGACACCAGGGACTGCAGCATCGAGAACGCCACCTCGTTCTGGAGGTTGCGCTGGGCATTGATCTGCGCCTGCTCCGCATCACGACGAGCCGCCTCTTCGGCCGCCCGCCGCTGGAATGCGTTGGAGAGGATGATGTTCGTGAGGTCGCTCATTGCCCACTCCCCCTAGCGCTACGGCCTGGTGCCGATACCGATCGGACCTGCCTGGAAATTGATCGAGGGCACGAAGCTCGACGAGCCGGCGCCACCAGTGCCCGGAGAGCTGGGACCCATCAGGCCCTTGAAGGGACCTATGCCAGCGGCTCCGGCCATCCCGAAGCCACCCATGGCCATGCTTCCAACCTGCAGGGCCGTTCCAACCGGGTCGAACTCCGTCGTCTTCTGCGTGGTCTTGCCAGTGGCCAGCCTGAAGTTTCCCGCCCTGCCAACCGCGCGCTCTGTAACGTCAGAGGCAGCGCCAATGAGCTGCCCGGCCTGTCCCCGAGCGCCAAGCAATTGCTGCCCCACACCCAGAAGGTTCCCGAGCGCGGCCTGGTTCACCGTGAGCATACCCTGGCCGATGCTCTGCCCGATGCCAGCACGAACGTCGAGCGCGCCGCGGCCAAACTCCGCGGAGGCACGCGCTCCCGTACGCATCGCCTCGCGCACAGGCGCGCCAGCGAAGTCGCCACCAAGCCCAGCCTGCCCGGCCATCGCGCGGGACGCCCCTCCGGCCGCGTCGAACAGATTCGAGATGTCCTGCTCAAAGGTTCCCCGGGCGCCAGCCGTGATCTCCTTCGTCCGCTGGTCCAGCAGCGCACGCTGCTCGGGCGTGTTCCCACCCTGCATGAAACCGGAGATGTCGGCGGCCGAGGGGAGCCCCCGGAAGCTGGACAACAGCTGCCCAGCCAGCCCCTCGAGCTTGTCACCAAAGGCCGAAGTCTGATCGGAGAGGTTGGACAGACCGGTTACGAATCCGGGGATCCGCCTCTCGAGATCACGCTCCTGCTGCCCCATCGGCGACGCTTTCAGCTGAGACGTCGTCGTCGTGCTCTTGCCCATTCCTCACCGCCTCTCCGAGGTCCATCTCTACCACGTGATGGAGCCCAAGGTCACGCCCCCCGCGGCCACGGATCATGCGAAGGTACGCACGGTGCCCAGTCGGCACGGACCCCACCAGTTTCTTCACGCCCATCTGACGAAGCATGACACTAAGAGTCCCGATCAGCCAAAGCCCCGCGTTCGTGCCACGCAGCTCCTTCGACACCACGAAGTAGTCGAGGTAGGCCACCGGGTTCCCCTGCGCGGCAAGGGCCCAGATGAACCCGACCACGCCGTGTTCGTACCTGTCCCGCTCGTCACGCGCCACGAGCGCAAGGCCGTTGAGCAACTCGGCACGATAGCTCGGAGGTACGTACTCCTCGGAGGCGACCAGCGCGCACACCTCTTCGTAGTCATCGTCCCTGTACAGACTGACATCAGGCACTCTCATGTATGCACCGTCACCCACGTGGGTCTCTGATCCCGATGTGTGTTCGTCACGCCGGACCAGATCACCACGAAGCCAGGACCGCGCTTGATGTCTGCCGTCACGACCCCGATGTCGTAACCATACGGGGACGCGGCAGCGACGTGCGCGATGAGGACATTCTCGTTCATCTTGACGCGCTTCCCGCCGGCCACAGTCTCGCGACCGCTCCACCCACTCGCAGCCACGCCCCAGTACGGGGCCCAGTCGGACTCAGCGAACACCTGGATCCCACCAGCGAATATGCCGCCCGGGACGCGCAACATCCCTGCCGGATACCCCGGAATCGATCCGGCCGCCCGCTGGTAGATGTTGAAAGTGGCCTGCACCGCGCCGATCTCGTTCTCCACATTCGCCAGCCCAGAACCGATCACGGCAGGAGTCAACACGCCGCCGCGGTTCCCTAGCGTCAAGATCAGCTCGTCCATCCCGATCCTGACGTAGTTGGCCGGGCTTCCGGTCCAGGTCCAAGCCGCCTTCGCGGCATCGTACGTGGCATACCGCCAGGCATTGACCTGCTTCCCGAGAACCCTGCCATGCCGTCCGCCGGAGCGACGGCCACCGCCAACGCCAACGAACTCAGGCTGATAATTGCTCCCAAGGTCGTCATCATCCGGCCGCGGAAACCCGTTCTCTCCGGTGAACTCGTTCCACTGCACGTCTGCGGAGAACCCTCCCGGATTCCCAGTGGGCTTCCACCCGCCGTGGCCACGCTTCAGCGACACCCACGCCCCGCTACCGAACAGGTGGTTCTGATCCTTGACGTAGTTCTGCACCGGGACCGCGCCCACCTTGTTCACCTGCCCATGCACCGGAGACTGGGAGGTCTCGTTCATGAAGTTGCCCACCACCAGAAGTCGACTCGAGAGCGCGTCCACCTCCACCTGGTAAAGGGCAGACAGCTGCCCAAGCGTGGCCGCCAGTTCCGTGTGGGCGTCCCTGTCCAGCATGAAGTTCTCGCACACGCTCGCATCGGTGACGTCAAACAGGGATATGTTCGACTTGCTACCAATGAGCGAGGTCTGCAGCCCATCCGTGGACGGGCTCTCCAGGTCATTCCCGAATATCGAGATGAACGTGCTCCCGCTAACGTGCAGGTTGGTACCGTTGTTCCACTGGATCCGGCACCCGAAGATGCGGATCATCTCGCAGCCCGAGACCCTGATGCCATGCCCCTTGTTGCGCTGGATCTTGACATCGCTGATGTCCACATGGCTCGAGCCCTTCATGAAGAACCCGCCGGACGAGCAGAACCTCACGGTGCATCCGAGCACCTTCAGGTCGGAAGCGTCCGAGATGTACATGGCCCACCCCGGCAGCCCGTTGACCAGGTCGCCATCCAGGTTCGGGGCGCCGAAGTGAACAGCGTCCACCAGCCCCTCGACGCGCTCCACGCCGGACACATAGATCCCGTGATGTGCCCAGGCAGGGGTATGCGCCCGCCCGCCATCAATACGGAGATTCCTCACGGCCCACCGCTTCCCCCCGGTGCATTCGAACAACGCCCGGAGCCCGCTAGTGGTGGCCCTCACGTTGGATCCGTTACCACCACCGATAACCTGGCAGTCGTCGCGCAGGATGGCCGGCGCGTCCACGCTGGCAGTGATGTGGCCGGGAATATAGACGACCACGGGCTCCGTGGCGTCACGCAGGATCGTGTCGAGAGAGCGGCCGTCCTCCTCGTAATTGATGACCCGCAAGGTCTCGGAAACGTGGGACACGAGATGCGAGCGGACATCAATCGGGCCAAGTGGATCAAGCGTATTCCCGGACAGGTCGTTCGCGACGATCGCACCGAACTTGTCCCTGACACGCTGGACCGCACGGTTCAGGACAAGGAGCTTCTCCTCGGTGTCGAAGTCCTGCCCGTCCACGAAGGTAGGCAGGGTAGGTACCGGGTTAGGCATCGCCTAGCCTCTCAGATAAAGATCGAGTAGTAGAACTCCACATCGTACGTCAAAGCCGTGGCCGTATAGAAGGTCACAGTGTGTTCTCCGTTCACCGCATAGACAGCGCCAAGCACCGAATCCTGCAGGTCCGTCGTGGACTTGTCCGTCTTCCACGTAGCCTGAATCGACTGGATCGGCAGACCGGCAACGCCAATGTCCAGGTTCGTGTACAGGGACGTGGCCGGCATCGTGTGGACACCATGGTTCCTGACGTCCATCACCTGGTTGTTCTGCAGGCCAACCAGGGAGTCCGAACTCATCGATATCGGCTCGACATTGCCACGCAGGTGATTGCCAGTAGCCTGGCCCTGAATATTCGCGCCAACCGCGAGTCCCTTCTCGCACCCGGAGATCATGTTCCCCTGCCAGAAGATCCCGGTGGACGGCGACTCCTTGCTCTCGCCCTGCGCCCACGTGCCCACATCCCCACAGTTGCGGATGTGGTTCGCGAAGACTCGAACGTCACTGCAATTGATCAGGTTGATACCGTCCCACTCGCAATCGCGGACGTCATTGGAGTAGATCCTCCCGCCGCGGCTGTCCGTGCAGATGATGGCAGTGCCAGCCTGACCGATCGCCTGATTGGAACAGTCCCTGATCGAACACTGCGAGATCTCGAAATCCTCGCACCCGTCAGCCTTGATTCCGGC
>JAQBHL010000301.1:0-3420 GCA_032127745.1 Acidobacteriota bacterium | reverse complement strand
GGAGAAATCAGACCCAAGAAGTTCGTCAACGTTTCTTCGGACACCTCGGGAAGAATCGTGCGTCTGCTCATCCAGGAAGTGGACCTGGTGAAGCGGGGCCAGGTCATCGCCCGCATCGACGCCAAGCGGTATGAGGAAGGTGCGAGACAGTCCGAGGCTGGTCTGGCGGCCTCTCGTTCCGATCTGGACCGCGCCCTCGCTGATCTCGAGTTGAGCCGCCAGGGACTCGAGCGACAAAGAGCCATGCACTCGGACAAGCTCGTCTCCGACCAGGCCCTCGACCAGGCCGAATCCGAATTCAAGATGAAGCAGGCGTCAGTGGAGTCTCAGCGCAAGCGGGTGACCCAGCAGTCCGCGATTGTCGCGACCAATCAGGACGACCTCCTGAAGACGGTGGTGATCGCCCCCATGGACGGTGTGGTGACCAGCCTTCAGAAGGAGGAGGGCGAGACCGTCATCGGCGCCCAGAGTTTTTCCCCCACCGTTCTGTGCACGGTGGCCGACCTCTCCGTGATGGAAGTCGAGATTCTGGTCGACGAAACCGACATCAAGAATCTCGCACTCGGCCAATTCGCCGAGGTGCGCGTGGATGCCTACGAGGGCACCACCATCAAGGGCGAGGTCACCGAAATCGGCTCCTCCGCGATTCCCCGGGGAGTCACGAACATCGCGTCCAATGTGAACAACTCGAACCAGGCCAAGGACTTCAAGGTAACGGTGACCCTCCAGGATCCGCCAGTCAACCTCCGGCCCGGCCTCAACGCCACCGCCGACATCATCACCGCGCGACGCGAAGGTGTGGTGGCGGCACCCATCCAGGCCGTGGTGGTTCGTCAGGTCGAAGCGGACGGAACGGTGGTGAATCCGGCCATTGGTCAGTCCGCCCCGGAGGACAACGGCAACACCCCGGCCCGGATGGCCAAGCTCGAAGAGAAGGAAGGCATCTTCCTCGTTCAGGGCGGCAAGGCCGTTTTCAAGCCGGTCCAGACCGGCATCATCGGTGATTCCGACATCGAAGTGACCGAGGGCATAAAGGACGGCGACGAGATCGTTATCGGTTCCTATCGAACCCTGAGAACCCTGCGAAACGAAGCCCAGCTGAAGATCGAGGATCAGTCGAAGAACAAGGCGGGAAAATGACGGAGGTGAGCGAAGCCTCATCCATCATTCGCTGCGTCGATCTGTGGCGCACGTATGAGATGGGCACGGAAAAGATCCACGCCCTGCGCGGCGTGTCCTTCGAGATTCGGCCCAACGAATACCTCGCCATCATGGGGCCATCGGGCTCGGGCAAGTCGACCCTGATGAACCTCATCGGGTGCCTCGACACCCCCTCGCAGGGCCAGTACTACCTCCGGAACCAGCTCGTCTCGGCCATGTCGGATGACGCGCTCGCCGAAGTGCGCAACACCGAAATCGGCTTCGTGTTCCAGACCTTCAATCTGTTGCCGCGCGCCTCCGCGCTGGAGAACGTCGAGCTGCCGCTGATCTACGCGGGCATCTCCAAGAGCGAGCGCATGGAGCGGGCGCGCCAGGCCCTCGACCGGGTCGAGCTGGGCGACCGCATGGGCCACAAACCCAATGAACTCTCGGGCGGCCAGAGACAGCGGGTGGCCATCGCCCGGGCCCTGGTCATGGGTCCGGCCATCCTTCTCGCCGACGAGCCCACGGGGAACCTCGACTCCACCACGGGCGAGGAGATCATGCGCCTGTTCGAGCGGCTCCACCAGGCCGGCAACACCATCATTCTGGTCACCCACGAACGCGACGTCGCCGAGCACGCCCACCGCGTGATCACCATCCGCGACGGCCAGATCGCCGGCGACGAAGTCGGCCACAAGACGGCGGCCGGCAGAGACCCTCTCCGCGTGATCCTCTCGTGATCTTCCGATGATCGCCCCCAGCACGCATATGCCCTTCCACGAGTCGATCGCCATCGCCATGGCCTCGGTCAAGGCCAACAAG
Organism: Acidobacteriota bacterium; assembly: GCA_032127745.1. Lineage (GTDB taxonomy): Bacteria > Acidobacteriota > Vicinamibacteria > Fen-336 > JAGNNV01 > JAGNNV01. The sequence goes on along the minus strand of JAQBHL010000301.1, from coordinate 1,455 downwards.
CTGCGCTCGGTCCTGACCATCCTGGGCGTGGTCATCGGAATCGCCTCCGTCATCGCGGTGGTCGCCATCACCGATGGCCTCGACCGCTACATGGCGGACAAGGTCCTCGCCCTTGGCACCAAGAGTTTCACGGTCCAGAAATTTCCGGACGTCATTGTCGGGTTCGCCCAGTTCCGAGAGTTCAACAAGCGAAAGGACCTGGTCCTGCGAGATGTCGACCTGATCAAAGCGGCCTGCACCCTTTGCGCGGAGGTCGGTGGCATTCAGGCCACGAGCCGAACGGTGAAGTATGGGTCGATAAAGCAGGAAAGCGTTCAGGTCATGGGCGTGACCGAGAATTTCAGCCGCATCGGGTCGGTTCGCGACCTCATCGTGGGGCGCCACCTGATTGACGACGATGTCGATTCCGCCCGGCCGGTCGCGGTCATCGGCGCCGACCTCATGGACGCTTTCTTCGCGAGCGCCGAGCCGATCGGGAAGGAAATCATCATCGATGGAAATCGCCTGCGCATCGTGGGAGTGGGGGAGCGCAAGGGCAAGGTCTTCGGGCAGAGTCAGGACAACTTCGTCTGGACGCCCATCACCGCGTTCCGGAAGCTTTTCGGCTCCCGTCGGTCGGTGAGCATTCAGGCCGAGGCCCTGTCCATGGACGTCTTCGAGAAGGCTCAGGATCAGGCGCGTCTGGCCCTGCGGAACCGCCGCCACCTTTCGTACAGCGATCCCGACGACTTCAACATCGAGACCGGGGAGAGCGTCATGGAGCTTTGGAACAGCGCCACTCAGGGCATCTATGTGGTCACCATCGTGGTCACCCTCATCAGCCTGCTGGTGGGAGGAGTGGTGGTGATGAACATCATGCTCGTCTCCGTCACGGAACGGATCAAGGAGATCGGGGTGCGCAAGGCCCTGGGGGCGAGGCGCCGCGACATTCAGAGGCAGTTCGTGGTGGAATCGGTTCTCCTCACCGGCATGGGCGGCATCCTGGGCGTGCTGGCCGCCGCGCTCTTCTCGTTCGCAGTGGGCAAGCTGATGACGGGGATCGTGGGCGACGAATTCACCGCCCCGGTTCAGCTCTGGGCGGTCCTGGTCGCGGTCTTGTCCTCGACCGTGGTCGGTCTGGTGGCGGGAATCTATCCCGCATCCCGGGCCGCCGCCCTCGACCCCGTGGTGGCTCTGAGGAGCGAATTAGCACGGCCCGCTCCCGCAGCTCGGTCCGCGTCGCCCTCCTGGGATTCTGGGAGGCCATCAAGATGGGTCTCGCCTCTCTGGTGGCCTACAAGATGAGGGCTGCGCTCACCATTCTGGGCGTGGTCATGGGCATCATGACCGTCTCCGTGGTGTCGTCCATCATCGCGGGGCTGAACCAGTCCCTCTCCTCCCAGCTCGACAAACTCGGTTCGTCGTTTCTTCTGGTGCGGCCGTTCCAGCCGGGCGAGAACGCCTCCTCCGAGGAGC
>JAQBHL010000300.1:0-13049 GCA_032127745.1 Acidobacteriota bacterium | reverse complement strand
CGCGGTGCACGAGGTGCTCGATGCGTACGAGGCCGTGCTGCGCGAGCGACCGGACGTGGAGCCGGCGCGGCTGCGGATCGAGCATTTCTCCTACGCGAGCGACGCGGACTTCGGGCGCGCGGTGCGGCTCGGCGTCGCGCTCTCGGTGCAGTCGAACTTCAATACGCCGGGTGGGGTATCGCCGACGTTCGCGGAGCAGCGGGTCGGGGCGGCAGGGGCGAGGCGCGTCTACGCCTGGGACCGGCTCGCGCAGATCGGGGCGGTGCTGGTGGAGGGGTCGGACTACTTTGGGGAGCCGGGGGCGCCGCTCCTCGGGTTGTATTCCGGGATCGTCGGAGTCAATGCGATTGGGGAACGGGGAGATTCGCCGGAGGTGCGGGGGGAGCTGATGCGGCTCAACTCGGCTTGGCTCGCGCCGGGGGGCTTGCTTCAGGCGCCGGCGGGCACCGTCAACGCCAAGGCTGGGTTCGTGGTTCTATCGGAGGATCCCCTGAGGGCGCCCGTAGAGTCGCTGCTCACGATTCATGTGAGTTCTCCGGCGCGACAGCGGCCGTAGGGCTTTCCTGGAGGCGAAGCACCTGGCTCTTCCAGTGCGGCGGGCCGTAGCCTGGCGAGCGGCGCGGCACCTCGGTCGTCTCGCCCACCCCGGCGAAATAGCGGGCGACGTTGGCGGGCTCGTTGATCACTGCGAGCAACCTCATACGCCCCTGGCACGATGGGCAGGTGAGAACGTCCGCGGCGAGCGCGAAACCTGCCCTCGGGGCAAAGTGCGGGCCAGAAGTTCCGCCCACGGACGGTATCCGTCGGCCAGCCCCGTACGGTCAGGCTCGACGGTGGCCCAAGGCCACAGTGGGGCCAACCCCGCTTGTTTTACCTACGAGGGAAGGATCTACGCTACGCTCCGATTTTCGATCGATGGCGGAGCCCCGTCCGGCTACAATCGGCGAAGGTGGAGAGTCCGCGGGCGGGCTTGAAGGCAGAGAGGACATAGCGTATGCGACGAAGGGTGCTGCTCCCGGGGGCGCTGGCCGTCATGCTGGCCACGACACCTCACCTCCTGGCTGCCCCGCAGCAAGCGGGTTCGGCTGAATCAAAGGAAATCGTCTGCTCACTGGTCTGGGTCGGGCACGAAGACGCCATCGAGCAGTTCCTCCGAGACGCCAAGGTCGTCAAGATCGAAGACGTCCCGATCGGTGTCACCAAGCCCCAACGCGCCACCCTCGAGGTCGGCGGCCCGGTGGCCAGCCTCGCATGGAAACCCATCAGGCCCGGCTACGTGAAGGGGTACATGGAGAGCTACAAGGCCGAGATCGCCGCCTATCAACTCGACCGCATGCTCGACCTCCACATGGTGCCCCCCGTCGTCGAGCGGAAGATAGACGGTCTCACCGGCGCCGCGGTCATGTGGATCGAAAATACACGACCCTGGAACAGAGAGCAGCCGCCACGGGGTCCGGAACCCGCGTGGAGCCTGCAGCTCTCGCGGATGAAGATGTTTGATCTGCTGATCGCCAACATCGATCGCAACCAGGGCAACTTGACCTATGACGCCGACTGGCACCTCTTCCTGATCGACCATTCACGCGCCTTTACGGGCAAGAAGAACCTCAAGGGCATGGCACCCCTCGGCCGCGTCGACCGGCAGCTGTGGGAGAAGATGTCCGCCTTGACGCTCGAGGCGCTCGACGCCGGCCTCGGGCGCTGGATGAACACCAACCAGAAGAAGGCCCTGCTCGCCCGGCGCGACCAGATGGCCGCGGTCATCGCAAAGATGATAGCCAAACGCGGCGAGGCCGACGTGTTCTACGATTGACACCTGAGGCCGCTCGCACTGCTCCGCGGCGGCGAGACTCAGCTGGAGGGCGGGCCGGGAGTAGCCTCTTTGCATCATTCGGCCTTCGGGGCGGGGCGTCAAAGGCTTGGACCGGAAACGCCTAAGACGAAGGCGAAGGCGTTACGAGGGATCTGCACCGGGGCGCGATTGGGACTCCGAGCGCCCGGCAAGGGCGTGCCCCAAGGGCAGGCTGCGCGCTCCAGGCGAACCGGGCCGGGCTGGACTTGACGGGCCAACCCCACTTGTTTCACCTACGAGGGAAAGATTTACCTACGCTGGCAACCAAAATGCGTGTCCGAGGGTCGCTCCAGGCACGGGGCAACTGGGAGCCGGCGCTCGGACTTGACGCTGAGCGAAAGCGAAGCGCGCCAGAGTCGATCACGCCGAAGGCGGGATCGAAGCTACTGGCAACCAAAACGCGTGTCCGAGGGTCGCTCCAGGCGCCCCAAGGGCGCCTGGAGCCGACGCTCGGACTTGAACCGAGGACCTGCTGATTACGAATCAGCTGCTCTGCCAACTGAGCTACGTCGGCCTGGGGATTGGCACTCCGGGTTGACACCTCACCCGAGGGCCGGGAATCGTACCATGCAGCCACAGCCCATTCGGAGCGGAGGTCCTGGTTCGAGCGCCGCCATCAACGCCCCTCCGCGCCGGGCTGGCGCTCAGTATCGGCGGTGAGCGAGATTCCGTTCAATCACCGCGGGGCGCTAGGCTCATGGTGGATATGAATGAGAGCGTGACCATGGACGCGGAGATCGTTTCCTGCCCCTCTTGCCGCGGAGCGAACCGGGTGCGGCGCGATCGGGTTCTGGAAGGACTGAATCCAGTGTGCGGGCACTGCAGGAAGGCCCTCGCCGTCGACGCCGCACCGGTGACCGTGACCGACGAGAGTTTCGCCGCCGAAGTTCTCGCCTTTCCACGCCCGGTCCTGGTCGACCTCTGGGCCGCGTGGTGCGCGCCCTGCCGGATGATCGCGCCGGCCCTGAGCGATATCGCGGGCGATCTGATGGGCAAGGTGCGCATCGCCAAGCTCAATGTGGATGAGAATCCGCGAACCCACGCCTCTCTCCGCGTCTCGGGAATCCCCACCCTGGTGATGTTCAAGGGCGGCCAGGAAATCGACCGGGTGGTTGGCGCGCTGCCTCCCCCGCAGTTGCGGTCCTGGATCGAGCGTTTCGTCCAGGCCGAGGACTGAACGGCGGGACCATACGACCTATGGAGTGGAGCAGCCGACGTCTGGTGATCGCCCTCGGCGCGGGGCTCGGATGCTCTCTGCTCATGATCGCGTTTCTGCTCGGGCGCGTGACCGCCAGGCCCGCGGAGACGGTCCGAGTTCAGGAGCCGGCCCAGGCCGTCGTTGTCCCGAAGGAGACCCGAGTTCCGACGGCCCCCGTTCCCGAACCGACCGCGGTCGCGCTCCCGGTGAGAGAAGCTGACGGCACGCCTCCCGAGTGGAGTGGCTGGATTCCTCCGCCAACCGCCGATGGCCGGGGCGCCCCCGCCCCGAACACCGGCCTGAACGCTCCCGGTTCCGCCGATCAGCCGGCGATCGCCGCGTATTTCGCCCGGCTCGAGAAGATCGAGGACGTGGGGGCGGGGGATCCTCAGGCCTTTGCCACCTCGATGCTTCAATCCATGTCTTCAGGAGATTTCTCGGGATTCGACGATCTGCTGGGGAAATCAAGACGCCAGTTCGAGCGACTCCGCGGCATCACACCACCTCGAGCCTGTATGGAACATCATCGGCTGGCCCTGACCCTCTCCGCCGATTCCGTGGCCATGATGGAGCGCCTCAAGGCGGCCATGACGCGTGGTGACAGCGCCGCCTTGCTGACCATAGCCACCGAGGGCCGTGACCTCGAAAGTCAGGCCAACGAGCTCAAGGCGATGGGCGATTCGATCAAACGACAGGCCGGGCTTTAGGCGGGGACTCTCTCTCGAGCAGGGCCCGTTTCCGTTCGACGCCCCACCGATAGCCGGACAGGCCGCCGTCGTGGCGCACCACCCGATGACAGGGGATGACCACGGCGAGACGGTTCGCGGCGCAGGCCTGGGCGACCGCGCGGGCGCTCCCCGGCGACCCGACCTTCCGGGCGACCGCGGAATAGCTCAGGGTCGACCCGATCGGAATCTGCTGAAGGGCCTTCCAGACCCGGCGCTGAAACACCGTGCCGCGAATGTCGAGGGGAAGGTCCAGACCAAGACGGGGCGCTTCCACGAAGCTGACGACCTTCGCCACCCACTTCTCGAATACGCGATCCCCGCCAATCAGGCGCGCTCTCGGAAAGCGGCTCTCGATATCTTCGACCAGCGCCTTCGGTCCGTCACCAAAGAGGATCGCGCACACTCCCTTTTCGCTGGCCGCGACCAGAACCGGGCCGAGCGAACACTCCCCCACCGCGAACTTTATGGTCGAGTCGGGCGCGCCCTCGCGAAAATCGGTGGGCGTCATTCCCAGCATCTGATCGGAGGTCGCGTAGAAACGTCCGCTCGAATTGAAGCCGGCTTCATAGATCGCGTCGGTCACGGTGGCGCTCCTCTTCAGTTGTTCGCGCACGCGATTCGTTCGATGAGCCAGCGCGTAGGCGTTGGGGGTCAGTCCCGCGAGGGTTTTGAACACCCGCTGAAAATGGAAGCGGCTCATGCCCACCGCCTTCGCCACCAGGTCGAAATCGGGCGTCTCGTCCGACTCCTCGATCAGACGGCAGGCTTTGGCGATGGCCTCGGCCCGTCGCGCGGCCAGAGGAGGCTCGTTCGGACGGCAGCGTTTGCAGGGTCTGAAACCGGCCGCTTCGGCGTCGCGGGTCGAGTCGTAAAACCGAACGTTTTCGCGGCGGGCCAGGCGGGCCGCGCAGGAAGGACGGCAGTACACGCCGGTGGTCTGTACCGAGTAGAAGAAGAAGTCGTCAGCGCGGGCATCCCGGTGTACGACCGCGGCCCACTTGTCCTCGTCGCGGCTGAATCGAGCCGGGGGCCGGGCCATGAGTGTCGTCTTTCGATCTTCGTCGGAACGCGGTCTTTGTCTCATTTCGGTTTCCATCTGAAGACTCTAGGACCAGGGCCTCCCTCCGAACACTCCGTTTGTTGCTCTCGAAACCCGAAAGAAGTATGAGAAGGCGGCGACCTTCATCGCGCCTTCCGGAGGGTGAGGTTGATCCGCTGCCGGCCCATCGCGGGATGTTCGCCCTCGACCAGGGGAGCGATGCCGTGGAAGAACAGACGCGACAACCCGCCCCACACCGCGACATCTCCGTGAAAGATCCTCACCCGTCGTGGTCGATCGCTTCGTTCGTCACCCCCGAAGAGAAAGACCGCGGGCAGGCCAAGGGAAACGGAGACGATCGGAGCGCCGAAGTCCTTCTCGTTCCGGTCCTGATGCAGGGAGAGCCGGGCGCCCGGCTCGTAGCGGTTGATGAGGCAGGCGTCGGGAACGAAGCCCGGATACGAAGCCGCGGCGGCCGCGCGCGCGGCCAGATCGAGGAAGGCCACCGGCATCTGGGGCCACGGCCGCCCGGAGTCCGGATCGAGGGGTTCGTAGCGATAGCCGCGGCGATCGGTCACCCATCCGAAGTCGCCGCAGTTGGTCATGGCCACCGACATGCGATACCCCGAGGGCGTGGTCATGTGGCGAAACGGAGCCCGATCAAGAACCGCATCGAGCGCTCCCCACAGTTCACCCCCGGCGTCCTTGGCGAAGCCGCGCAGAAGGACGGCGCCCTCTCCGAGCGTCTCCGGGGCCGGAGGCCGATCCGGCGGGTCGAAGAGAGCGGCCAGGTGTCTCATGTCGCGTCGTGAAAGATCACGCCGAGAGTATGACGGCGGCCGGTTCGAACCCGGCTCACCCCGTGGCGCATGTGGACCCGATAGAACCCGCGCGTGCCGCGCACCGGCCGATGGTGAACCGCGAAGATGACGGCGTCGCCCTGGCGGAGGGACACGACCTCGGGGCGGGACTGCATGCGGGGCCGCTGCTCGGTCAGAACGAATTCGCCCCCGGTGAAGTCCGAACCGGGCTCCGAAAGCAGAATCGCCACCTGCAGCGGAAAGACCTGTTCGCCGTACACATCCTGGTGCAGGCAGTTGTAGTCGCCCTCGCCATACTGAAGGAGCAGCGGCGTCGGTCGAACCTGACCCGCGGCGTGGCACCGCCCCAGGAACTTTTCATGGCCTTCAGGAAAACGCGGCTCCAGCCCCATCGTCTCGTTCCATCGATTCGCCACCGGACGCAGGTGCCTATAGAGGGCGGTTCGAAGTTGCGCCACCACGCCGGGGAGCGGATAGGCAAAGTACCGGTACTCGCCGCGGCCGAACCCATGCCGGCCCATCACCACTCGGCTCCGAAACCGAGCGTCCTCGGAGTAGAGACCGGCGATGGCCCGGGCCTCGTCGGCCCGAAGAAGTCCGGCCAAGGGAGCGCACCCGGCCGAGTCGATCTGCGCTTCGATGGTGGACCAGTCGAGGGCGTCGATGCGTTCAGGGAGGGAGGGAAGGTTCGGGGCCTCAACCGGGTGGGTCATGCGACCAACCTACTGGAGGTGGCTTCGCGGGCGCACTTCGGATCTTGCTCCCGCATCCGATCGAGAGTGCGCCTCTCCGGCGCGGGCGGCCGGAAGCGGATCAGCTCTTGGCGGGCGCCGATCCTTCGACTCCGGCCTGAAAGTAGGTGTCGGTGCCATCCAGCCAGTCCTGACGAATGGGACTGAAGATGTCGAGTTCCACGGTGTGTTCCAGGGCGGTGGCCTCGTGCTCGACCCACGCGGGAATGACCAGAATCTCCCCCGCGCTCACCAGGACTTCTTCACCGTCGATGAGGAAGCGAAGCGCACCCTCGAAGACGTAGGTCAGTTGTTCGCTCAGATGAGAGTGCTTCGGGACCCGGCTTCCTTTCTGGAGGGTGATCATCCCGGCCATGGCCTGGGCGCCGGTGACGATCTGACGAGAGATGGTCGGAGTCAGGTTCTCTTTTGGAACCTCGGACCAGACGACTTTGCGAACGCGATTGTCGGGCATGCCGGGATCGTACAAGAAGCGGCTTGGTTCCAGGGACCGGGGGAACAGGGGAGAATGCCGTGGTGGGCTCTTTTCAAACCAAGGCACCGGCGCGGCCGATTCTGATCTCGGGCGATTCCCGCCTGCGCCAGCGTTCGACAGAGGTGACATCGGTCGATGCCGGTTTCCTCAACGAGGCCTCGGGGCTCATCGCCACCCTGCGCGATTTCCGGGACCGAAGCGGTTTTGGCCGGGCCATCTCCGCTCCGCAGATCGGCTGGATGAAACGGGTGGTGGCCATGAACCTGGGCGCCGATCCTTTCATCCTCGTCAATCCCGAGATCACCTGGCGAAGCGACGACACCTTCCTGGTGTGGGACGATTGTCTGAGCGTCCCGGATGTGCTGGTGAACCTGCGTCGGCACTGCTCGATCTCACTCACCTACCGGGATCATCGGTTCCGCCCGCGCCAGTGGAACCTTCTGCCTCTCGATCTCTCCGAGCTGGTTCAGCACGAGATCGACCACCTGAACGGCGTGCTGATGACCGATCTGGCCGAGGGCGAAGGCGCGATCCAACCCCTGTCGCGCTGGGCTGAACTCGTGGGCTCGGCCCGGCCGACCAGCCGGCTCTCGCTCGACCACATCGTCGAGGCCTCCACGACCATTCCTCCGGAGTTCACCCTCTCGCCGCAATACGAATCTGAATCGCTGTCGATGGAGCTGGGAGCGAGCCTGGTCCTGAAGGTCGAGACCGCGAATCCCATCCGGAGTTTCAAGGGCCGCGGCGCTTCCTTCTTCGTGCATCAATCGCTGAACCACGGCATGGCGCCGAAGAACGGCTTCGCCTGCGCCAGCGCCGGCAACTTCGGTCAGGCTCTGGCATACGTGTGCCGGGCCCATCGACTCCCCCTCACCGTCTTCGCGGCCGAAAACGCGAATGCGCTGAAGGTGGAACGGATGCGCGCGCTCGGCGCCCTGGTGCATCTCCAAGGAGGAGACTTCGACGCGGCCAAAGCGGCGGGCCGCGAGTGGGCGCGCGCGGAGGGCATTCCCTTCGTCGAGGACGGCCGCGAACCCTGGATCACCGAGGGTGCCGGGACCATCGGGCGCGAACTCCTTGGCCGTGACTACGCCTTCGACGCCATCCTGGCGCCCCTGGGCAACGGATCGCTGGTGAATGGCATCGGGCGATGGGTGAAGGCCGCATCCCCCGCCACGGAGATCATCGGGGTCGGCGCGGCGGGCGCCCCGGCGATGGAGCGCTCCTGGCGGAACGGCCCGGGGGGCGCGATCGTGGAAACGCCCGCGGCCGAAACCATCGCCGATGGGGTGGCGGTGCGCGTGCCGATTCCCGAAGCGGTGGCCGACATGCACGGCCTTTTGGACGATGTCATCCTGGTGGAAGACGATGTCATCGTCCGGGCCATGGCGTTGATTCTTCGACACACAGGGGTTGTGGCCGAGCCCGCGGGGAGCCTGGGAGTGGCCGCGATCCTCGCCGACCGGCCGCGGTTCGCGGGCCGACATATCGCCACCATCCTTTGCGGCGGAAACTCCGCCTTCCCGGTCGAAGCTGATTCCACGAGACCGTGAGCGGTCCTCACCCGGCGACCCGACCCCGCCCGGCCCGAAGGAGATCCCCCAAGCCGCATCAACGTCGAGCGGGTCGTGGGCGGCGTTCTCGGGCGTCGGCAAAAAGGAACGAGCCAAAGCCCGCCCCGAGTGTCGACGACGGTTTGACTACTTGGGGTCGCGCGCCTCCGGCCCGCCAGCGAGGCGGGCGGGATCGCTTCAGTGGCCCAGGCTGCGCGCTCCACGACAGAACTTCGGTCCTTGCTGAGAAACCCAGGCGAGAGAGGCCCATTTCGGGCACTTTTCGATCGGCCTGGACCCCGGCGCCTTGCCCCGGACCCGATCCGGGGTTCGCCGGGGTGACAGGGGAGGGGTTTCTGGGAAACAGTCACGGACGTAGTCCGTGCACAGTTCGTGGCGACGACTCCGTGTTTCCGGCAACGAGACGAGAACGTGCCTAGGGCGGTCCCAACCAGTGGAGTCCGAAAGCCACTAACGCAAGCGTGGCCAGCACGCCCGCTCCGAACCTCGCCGGCGCCAGGTCCGGACGCGGGCTGGCCTGGGCACGCTTGAAGCTGGCGGCCAGGATGACCATCGCGAGCAGAATCAGCCCCGCCTTTTCGAGATCCACTCGATACGCCTCCTCGACGAACGAATTGCCGGGCAGCGATGGCTCGAAGTTGGTTGGCGGGTTGGTGAACATGGTCCGATACGGATTGACGTTTCTTCGCCAGTCGCTCCAGACCGTGTCCGTGATCTGAAGGCCGAGCAGGAAGAGGAGGACGGTGGCGGCTTTGAAGCTTGGGGGAGGATGGTCCCGCAGGGCGCGGGCCAGGAAGTAGGCGGGGACGAAAAGCACCGGAGCCATCAGTCGGGCGGGGGAGCTGAGCGAGGCACCGTCGTGCACCGCGGAAGTCAGCCAGACCACTCCGAACAGGCTCCACATTTCCATCGTTGATCGAGCGGGCCGCTTCGAGACTCGGCAAGCCAGGAAGGCCAAGGTCAGGACGGGAGCGAAGACGAGCAGTCCATCGCGCCCTCCCGCGAGTCCTTTCACGAGTCCGGCGGCGAAACGCGCGGAGAACGGGTTGGGCGGACCCACATAGAGTTCCGCCTGCCTGATGTAGAGACCCTCGGGTCGGAAAAGACCGGAGACGTGAAAGCAGTAGAGAAGAGAGGTCAAGGCGGTGAGAGCCAGGCCGACGGTGAAGACCACCTTGACCCGGGCTGAGGTGTTCGGCCGCAGCCACGCCATGAACGTGAACAATGCGGCGACCAGCGTGAGCTTGGGGTGAACCCACAGCAGATACCCGCTCAGCAAGCCCGCGAGGAGACTGGTCGCGGGCGCGAACGGCCGATCACTCGCGCGAAGCCTTCGGAACAGCCAGGGGAACAGCAACAGCGACAGGCTCTCCGGGAAAAGCTGATAGCCGCCTACAAAGACCGGAGCCGAGAGCAGAACCAGACCGACGAAGATGGCGGAGCCGAGCGAATCGTTCGTGGCTTCAAGCGACAGACGCCATAGTTCGCGCGCTCCGAAAAGCCAAATCAAAGACAGCAGCACGGCTACGGAAATGCCCGGGTCACGGCCCGGCAGCAGGACTTCACCCACGCCCAGAGCCACCGCCACCAGCGCGGGCAGGCCGGGCGGCTGCAGGTGGTAGGCCCCTCCGTCCAGACCCCGCACCGTCCAGTTGCCAAGGTTCCATACGTGGCTTTCTGGAATCTCCACCGGACGGAACAGTCGAACCACCGAGTCCCGACCGACGAGGACGAGGTTCCGGAGTTGCTGCATCCGCACCGACCGTCCCGGAGTCTCGGTCCGACCGCCGCTGATGTCGGCGTCGAGGTCTCGGAGCAGGCTGAAAGCGGTTCGCAGATACTTCGGTTCGTCGCCGCCGAAGGCCGCCGCCTCCTTTTCTCCCTGTGGCACCCGGGCAAAGGCGACGATGGCGATGACTGCGAAGGCGGCGAGCGCGAAGCCGCGTCTGCGGGTGAGGGATTCGAGCGAGAGGATCAGGCGATCGGCCGGGAATCGATCTCGAAACCCCGCCCAAAGAACCACCAGACTCCCGAGCAGAAGAAGGACATCGCGTCCAGGGAAGAGAAGGTAGGAGAGGATCGGCGGAAAGTCCGCGGCGGCAAAGACACCGCTGACCAGATACGGGGAGGCGGCAATCAGAAGACCGGCCCCCATATTGGTCAGAAAGGCTGCTCGATTCAAACTACTGACTCGCAGGCAGTTCGCGCTGAGGCCGGGGCGGCGACCATGAAGGGGTTTTCATTGGGGCGGTGGGGGCTCGCGCAGGTGGATGGGTCCGAAGTCTATGGTGGTTCGCCTGAGGTTCCGCCGGCGCCGAGTCGCGGCGTCCCCGCCCGGGCGGCTAAGCTTCGCACTGAAAATGCCCTCGAGAATGAGACTTCTTCCCCCCGCGACGCGATCGAGCGGGTTCATCCGTCTTGAGGTGGAGGCGGCGTCTTGAGCACATGGATGGTCACCGGCGGCGCGGGGTTCATCGGCTCCAACTTCGTCCGTCGCGCCCTCGCCGCCACCTCGAACCGGATCGTGGTCTTCGATTCGTTGACCTACGCCGGCCACCGGGAGAGCCTGGACGGCCTCTTCGGCGATGGACGTCTGGTGTTCGTTCAGGGCGACATCGCGGATCGAGACGCGGTCCGGGCCCTTTTCTCCGAGCACCGCCCGCAGGCGGTGGTGAACTTCGCGGCCGAGAGCCACGTGGACCGTTCCATCGACGGCCCCGGCGATTTCGTCCGCACCAACGTGAATGGCACGTTCGAGCTGCTGGAGGCGGCCCGAGCGCTGGTCGCGAGTTTGTCCGAGGAGGATCGTGCCGCCTTCCGGTTCCTCCACGTCTCCACCGACGAGGTCTATGGGTCGCTGGGGGACACCGGGGCCTTTCGCGAAGACACCCCCTACGCGCCGAACTCGCCGTACTCGGCCTCGAAGGCCTCAGCCGACCATCTCGTCCGCGCCTGGCATGAGACCTATGGCCTGCCCACCCTGATCACGAACTGTTCGAACAACTACGGCCCCTATCAGTTCCCCGAAAAGCTGATTCCCCTCATGATCCTGAACGCGCTCGAAGGGAAGAGCCTGCCCATCTACGGCGATGGGGGCAACATCCGCGACTGGCTCTTCGTTGCCGACCATTGCGACGCCATCCTGGCCGTTCTGAACAAGGGCCAGGTGGGCGAAAAGTACAACGTGGGAGGAAACTCCGAGCGCACGAACCTGCAGGTGGTCGATGCCCTGTGCGCGGCGCTCGAAGCCGCCCGGCCCGCCTCGTCGAATGCCGCCCTCCAGGCGAAGGGATATCGGGCGTACCAGGACCTGAAGACCTTCGTGAAGGATCGACCCGGCCATGATCGCCGCTACGCCATCGACGCTTCGAAGATCCAGAGCGAGCTCGGGTTCCAGCCCCAACATGCGTTCGAGGCCGGCCTGCGACTCACCGTGGGCTGGTACCTGGACCACGCCGAGTGGACCACCGCCGTCACCCAAGGCAGTTACGACCGCGAGCGGTTGGGCCACGCCACCAAGGGATAGGAGACCATCATCAAAGGCATCATCCTCGCCGGCGGATCGGGCACCAGGCTCTATCCCCTGACTCTCGCGGTTTCCAAGCAGCTTGTCCCCATCTACGACAAGCCGATGATCTATTACCCGCTGACCACGCTGATGCTGGCGGGAATCCGGGAAATTCTCATCATCACCACCCCGGAGGATCAGGAGAGCTTCAAGCGACTCCTGAAGGACGGGTCGCAGTTCGGGATCCGTCTCGAGTACGCGGTCCAGCCCAGCCCCGACGGCCTCGCCCAGGCCTTCATCATCGGCCGGGATTTCGTGGGGACCGACAGCGTCGCCCTCGCTCTCGGCGACAACATCTTCTATGGCGATGGCCTGCCCAGGGATCTGCAGATCGCGGCGAAGCGCGATTCGGGAGCCACGGTCTTCGCCTACCGGGTGAAAGACCCCGAGCGCTACGGCGTGGTGGCTTTCGACGACCAGGGCCGGGCCACCTCTCTGGAGGAGAAGCCGAAACAGCCGAAGTCGAACTACGCGGTGACCGGTCTGTACTTCTACGACAACCGTGTCCTCGACATCGCCGCCTCCTTGAAGCCCTCCGCGCGCGGCGAACTCGAGATCACGGACGTGAACCGGAAGTACATGGACCAGGCGGGCCTCAACGTGGTCATCCTCGGCCGCGGCATGGCCTGGCTCGACACCGGCACCCATGAGTCCCTGCTTCAGGCCTCGACTTTCATTCAGGCCATTGAAGAACGACAGGGTCTCAAGGTGGCGTGTCCCGAGGAAGTGGGCTTCAAGATGGGCTTCATGAGTCTCGACGAGGTTGAAAGCGCGGGGCGGGTGATGGCCAAGAACGAATACGGCCAGTACCTCCTGCGCATGGTGGAAGAGGAACGCGGACATTGAAAGTCACCCCAACCGATCTACCCGGGGTGCTGATCATCGAGCCCGCGGTGTTTCAGGACGCCCGGGGCTTTTTTCTCGAAACCTTCAGCGCGGTCCGGTACGAGGCGGCCGGGGTGGCTGGGCCGTTCGTGCAGGACAATCACTCCCGATCGCTGAAGGGCACGGTTCGCGGCCTTCATCTTCAGGTCACGAAACC
>JAQBHL010000299.1:0-41431 GCA_032127745.1 Acidobacteriota bacterium | reverse complement strand
CCCAGCGAACGAGAGCGAGGGCGGAGTCTACGGAAGACGGCTGGTCCACGTCAATGAACGCTCGCTCCGATTAGCCTTGCCTCTCCCATGACCCTGGCCTTCGACGCCGAGCAGAACTTCACCTGCCGCAGTTGCGGTGAGTGCTGCCGCCGCGCCTTTGACATCGTGGTGAGCGAAGCGGAGGAGGAGCGCCTGAAGGCGGCGAATGCCGGCCGGTGGTTTCGAGAGAGCGCCTTCGCGGAGGCGGGCGCTGCTTCCCCGCCGTTCGAGTTCGCCGGATCCGGGCTCCTCCGTATCCGCAAGCGCCCCGACGGAGTCTGCGGCTTTCTGTCCACCGAGAATCGATGCCGAATTCACGAGGAGCTTGGGGGCGCGGCCAAGCCTCTCACCTGCCGGATGTTTCCCTTCTCGTTCGATGCGGTCTCGGGTGAAACACGCGTCGGCGCCAGTCTGTGTTGCCCCACGGTGGCGCGCAACGAAGGGCTCTCTCTCGATGCCCAGCAGAAGGAGATCGGGTCGCTGGCCCGGTCGTGGCGAAAGACGGTCGAACCATCCGATCGGCCGCTCGAATGGGTGAAGGGCGTTCCCCTGGAGCTGGGAGTCCTGGAGTCCATGCGCTGGGTGTTCCGGCGGCTTCTGGACCTCCACCAACCGACATTCTCACTTCGCCGCAATCTCCGGCGCATCGCCGCGGTGGTCGACGATTGGACGCGCCCTCGGGTGGTGAAGCTCGGCCGCGACAAGTTCGAGGAGTACGTCACCCTCACCGGAGAGTTCGCGGTCGCCAAACCTCTCGATCCGCCTCCGCATTGCCCGAGAATTGCAGACTTTCTGTTTCGGGGGTTCTTCTTCGCCTCCCTGGTGCCTTTGACTTCGCGCGGCCATGGGACAGGTTCAAGCCTGGGTCTACGGATCCGCCTTCTTCGCCTGCTCCTGCACGTTCACGGGATCGGGCCATCTTTCCATGGGGTCAACTTCGGGAAGGGCCGGCGAAAGAGTCTCGACATCGACGCGGAGCCGTTCTTCGCCCCCTCCTACAACATATTGAGAGCGGGGATCGAAAACCTGGGATCGGGACGGCGGCCCGTGGTCGACGAACTCAGTCTCTCGGTCGCCCATCTCCTGGCCGCGGAATACCTCTTCCTGTCGCGGACCGGCGAGGGAGACGGGCTCGAGCCCTGGATTCGCGCCATCATGGATGCCCACGATGTGTCGCACGCCGACCCCGCCTCGGCCTTCGGTCGTTTCCTGGTGACCCTGGCCGCCCCGCCGAGTCCCCTCCATCTCTTCGGCGCCCGCGGGCCCGAAAGCCCGCTCGGCCCCGCGCCCGCTACTTCCTAGGCTTGATCGCGGCCATCATTTCCTTGGCCGAAGCTCGGTCGAGATGTGCGAATCCGGAGAACTGCTGGCCCGAGAAGAGGCCCTCCGCGCCGTCGATGGTGACGCAGTCGCCGGTCTGATAGGGGCTCGCATCCGACAGAATGTAGGCGATCAGGTTGGTCAGTTCGTCATGATCGCCGAACCGGCGGGAGGGCACGCGCCGCAGCGCCTGCTTCTCGATCTCTCCCACCATCAGGCGTGAAAACGCACCTTCCGTCTTGAAGGGGCCGGGAGCCACGGCGTTCACGCGAATCCCGTAGGTTGCCCATTCGACGGCCAGGGACCGCATCATGGCCAGGACGCCGGCCTTGGCCGCGGCGGAGGGAAGAACGAAGGCCGAGCCGGTTTCCGCGTAGGTGGTCACGATGGAGAGGACATTTCCCGCGGTTTCGCGCTTGATCAGGCGCTGGCCGATCTCCCGGGTGCAGTTGAAGGTCCCGTAGAGAACGATGCGGACCACCGAATCGAATGCATTGTCCGAGAGATCCTCGGACCCGCAGAGGAAGTTTCCGGCCGCGTTGTTGATCAGGGAGTTGACCGGGCCCAGCGCGCCTTCGATCGAGTCGAAAGCGGCCCTGACCGAGGTCGCGTCCCGGACATCGCACTGCGCCCAGGCCCCGGACCCTCCGGCCTTCTCGATCTCGCCTACCGTGTCCTTGAGCGGCTCTTCGCGGCGCCCCACCACCGCGACCTTCGCGCCCAGACCGGCGCACTTGATGGCCATCGACCGGCCCAGGCCGGTGCCGCCCCCGGTGATCAAGAGGGTGCGGTTCTTGAGAAGATCCTGGCGGAAGGGGAATCGATCGACGTTGGTCATGGACGGAGGTTATCAAGCATGGCCGCCCCGATCCCGACGCCTACGCCGCCATCAGCCCGGTGCGCAAGAACACCACCTTGGCCAGGGCCATGAGGATCAGAACCAGGCCGAAGGTGCACACCATGGTGGGGCCGGTGGGAAGGTCGAGAGCCACCGAAAGATAGATGCCGAGAGCCGACACCACGCCTCCCATCGTCCACCCGATGGCCAGCCTCCTCCCGATGTGCTGCGAATACAGCATGGCCCCGACCGACGGCACGATCAGATAGCAAAAGACCAGGAGAACGCCGGCGATCGATACCGATCTGGTGACCACGAAACCCAGAGACGCATAGAAGAGGAAGTCCCACCAGCGGACGTTCAGACCCTTGGAGTCGGCGTGGTCGTGGTCCAGGGAGATGGCGAGAAACTGTTTCCGGAATACGTAGTGAAACAGACCGACGACCACATAGAGCGCCGCCGTTTCTCGCACCTCCGCCCACGAGACGGCGAGGATGTTGCCCACCAGCATGTCCTTGAGATGCTCGGCCTCCGAGGTGGCCTTGCTCATGGCCAGCATGGCGCCCGCCGAGGCCACGGCATAGGCGATGCCGATGATGGCTTCCTGGGGAATCCGCGCCTTGGTCGAACGAATGGTCGCGAAGATCGCGGCCCCGATGAGGGTGAAGAGAAGGCTGATCCAGTACGTCCAGGCTCCGTGCAGAGCGCCCTCGTTGAAGGGAAGAAGCAGAGCGATCGTGCTGCCCAGCGCCGCGATCTGGGCCAGCGACAGGTCGACGAAGATGACGCCCCGCTCGACCACGTGGACGCCAAGGTAGGTGTGGATGCCGGCTATGACCAGACTGGCGGCGAAAGGAGCGGCCAGGAATTCGAGGATCGTGGTGTCCATGTGCCTAGTGTCCTCCTGCCTTGAATGCGGCCAGAAGCAGTTTCACGTTGTAGTCGAAGAGGTGGATGTAGTCGGTGATCTCCTTTTCCGCTCCCACCGAAGGGGCCAGCACCACGACCTGGGCGCCGGTGGCCCGCGCCACTGATTGTGGCGTCTTGAGGTCGAAATAGGGTTCGACGATGATGATGGTCGCGTTCTCCCTCTTCATTTCGCCGATCAGATCAATCGTGTGTTGGGGCGAAGGAGGGATGCCGGGTTTCGGCTCCACGTAGCCCATCACGTCCAGGCCGAATCGCCCGACGAAGTTGGGCCAGGACCGGTGGTAGGTGACGATCTTCGTCCCTTTGTAGGGGGCGAGCGAGGCGTCCCAACCCTTCTCGGCCTCGGCCAGGCGCTGGTCGAAATCCGCGAAGCGCTGGGCGAAGAAGTCGGCGTCCACCGGCTGCAGTTCCGTGAGTCGGGTCCGAATAGCCTCGGCGATCCGCCGGCCATTGTCCGGATCCAGCCAGTAGTGGGGGTTGCCGGAAGGATGGACGTCGCCCATGGCCCGGGTGATCTGGCCCTGGGGAATGTCGAGGATCTTCACGGTGAGGGAGGCGTCGAGATAGCCGGGCGACCCCGGCTGGACCTTGGCGTTGCGGCTTTGTTGAAGGAGCGGAGGCAGCCAGCCGATTTCGAGTTCACGACCCACCACCACAAGGAGGTCAGCGGAGTGAAGCTTCAGGATAAAGCTTGGTTTGGCCTCGACGAAGTGCGGGTCCTGATACCCCTTGGCGATGGAGTCGATGTTGATCTTGTCCCCTCCGATTTCGCGGGTCAGGGAGGCGAGGTCCTCGGTGGTGGCGACGACCTTGAGCCCGGCCTGGGCGGGCGAGGCGAGGCCAAACGAGGCGAGGAGAACGGCGGTGGTGAGTACCCTTGAGCGGATCGACATGATGAAGACTCCTAGAACGGGTGGGTGCCATGCGCACCGATGGCGAAGAGGAACTGGAAGAGGAACTCGTTGTTTCTCTTCCCTTCCCCGAATCTGGTGTGACGAAACTGCCCGCGGACGATCGAAAACTCGCTCGGGGCATAGCTCAACAGGAAGGAGGCGCCCCGGTCCTTCACCGAGGGATCCTGGGCCTGTTGGGCGGTGTCGAAACGCGTGCCCGCCGTCCACCGCCGTGCGAACTGATACTCGAGATAGCCATAGGCGCCGAAGGCTGATGGCCCCGGAACTTCGGAGCGCCGGCTCCAGGTCGCCTCCGCGCGAGCGAGGACGTGGGTGTAGATCGAGCGCCGAAGAGGCTTGTATCTGAACGTAGCGTCGATGCCGATCAGCCTCGTGGTCTCGGCCGGTCCCGCGTCGTTGTGACCGTGAGCGAACGATCCCCCGAGATCGATGTTCGTCGACTCGGTCAGGTCCCGGTAGGCCCGGAGGTGGGCAACGTAGGCGAGATCGGCGCGCTTTTCGGCCCTGAAGATCGAGGACTCCCCCCGGTACACCTGGCCGGTGGCCTCGAGGAAGGCGAAGTTGTTGGGAAAGAGCCTGGCCAGTGATATGCCCGAATCGCCCAGGCCTTCTTCGCCGCCCAGCAGGTTCTGAGTCATGAGCGGCCGATCGGCGAAGGGGAGCACGTGATTGTGGGTCGAGTTGATCTTGCCGAAGGCGTCGCGAAACTTTCCGACCTTCATGAGAAAACCGCCGGGGAGGGTCGGGAAGGTGACGAAGGCCTCCTCGACGCCCACCTCCTCGGGTCCAAAGGTCAGGTAGAAGTCCGCGCGGGCAAAGGGATCGACAATGGCCTGAAACGACAACTCGGCTTCGTGGAACTCCAGGGATGGCTCACCGCCGCCCGGGCTTTTCCCCGCCGCGCCGATGAAATCGCCGATGGCCGCCACGTCGGGGTTGAAGACCCTGGATGAAGTCGGGGGCGCCCCGATCTGATACGCGGGCGCCACCGCTGGTGGCGGAGTCTCGGCCGGCGCCTCGGCCTCTTCCGGAGACGGCGCGGCCAGGGGCGGCGACGACTCCACGGCCAGGAGCCGGGCCTCGAGCGCCTCGATCCGATTGGAGAATTCCAGGCGAAGCGCCTCCAACTCCGCTCTGAGACGATCGGCCTCGCTGGTCTGAGCGAAGGCTGGGCTGGCGAGAGTGAGGCAAATGACGAAGAAGGGAACTCGAGGCTTGAACATGCAGGCGTCCTCCTGAGACGCGTTGAAAGGAACCTCCAAACCCTGCTTCGGACAACTTCAATGAGTTCTCCTCCCCCTGATCTTGCGACCTGAGGGAAGCGGGGCTAGACGGAGACGAACTCCGTCGGCGGCGCCCGCCCCGGCGACGAGGGTCTGTCCACGCTCGCCTTCGCTTCGACGCTTTCGTGCACAACGGGGTCGAGGGGAGTCAGATGGACGAAGAGGGCGACGCCGGATTCGACTCCCGAAGCGGTCGGGCTCGCGGTGCACGCGTCGCAGTGGACTCTCGACTGGAGATGGCAGGAGAAGTCGTGGTGAAGAAGGGGCGCTACCAGCGCGACCATGGCGTAGAGGCACAGGACGAGCACCGTTCCATCGGCTCTACATCGTCGCGAAAGGCCGGCCACGGCGCGAGTATAGACATGCCGGGGGTGTGAGGGCCTTCTGAGGCAGCCGATCACGGCGCGGCCGGGCGGGACTCGCTATCCCCCCGCGAGCTTGTGCGGAATTCGCTTCTCCCGAAGAACCGTCTGAACCCCGTCGCGCTTGTCGCCTTGAAGCTCGATCTGCAGGTCCTTTACCGATCCGCCCGTGCCGCATCGCGTCTTCAGGAGTTTGGCCAGCGCTTCAAGGTCGCCGGCCGTCCCCGGCAGATCGGCGATCACCGTGACCACCCGTCCGGAGGCCCGCCGCTCCAGACGAATGCGCGCGCCCCTGGTCTTGCGATCCAGTTCCGCGGCGAGGGTCCGGGGAGCGGCCATGGCTCCGTCGGCCGTCGAGTAGGCCAGTCGAGTTCGATCGGAGGGATGCGCGGCCATTCTTCCCTACGTGAGTTGGATGACGCCCTCGGGGCCGAGGTAGACCGAGTGTTCGGCCTGCGCCACCGGCCGGCCCGAGGTGGCGACCAGGGGAGGGTAGGAGTGAAGCAGCTTGGCCAGCTCCAGGCGCGCAAACACCTCCGAAACGGTGTCGTTTCCAAAGCGGCGGAAATAGCGGCGCGCGATGGGCAGGCCTCGCCACGAGAGGAGCGCCTGCCCAAACGCGGAGTCGATTCCGAAGTCCTGCAGGCGCCCCCTGGCTTCGGGCAGGAGGCGAAACACCTCGGCGGCTCCTCGCGGCCCCGATCGTCCGTGGCCATCGGTGGCGAATGGCTCGATCGCGATGACCCCGCGCATGGGCAGCTTTCCCTCCGCCGCTCGCACGGTGTTCGTGATGGCCGGAGGAGCGTGGACCACATAATGCCCGACGCCGTGACCGCAAAGATTCTCGAGGGGCGTGAAACCGGCGCTGGTGATGGCTCGCTCGATGACGGCGCTGACTTCTCTGACCGGCAGCCCCGGCTTCACGGTCTGCACCGCGGCGGCCAGAGCCTGCCTCGCGGCCTCGATCATGCGACCGTTGCCGACGCCGCCCACGTTCACGGTGGTGGCGGTGTCGACCACCCACCCATCGATGTGGACGCCGATGTCCAGTTTGGCCAGATCTCCGGACTGATAGGTGCGATCGTCGTCAGGAGTGGGACAGTCGTGGGCCGCGATGTCGTTGAGAGAGGTCTGGGCCGGGAAGGCGGGCTTGCCTCCGCGTTTCTCGATCTCGCTCTCGACGGTTTCGCACACCATGCGCAAGGAGGCGCCAGGGACGATGAGCGCGGCGCCCAGGTCGCGGACTTCCCGGGCAATTTTGCCGGCCCGGCGCAGCGTTTTCAGAACCTCAGACAAGGGCTAGGTCACAGAATGAAGGGAAGCCTGGGGAGAAAAAAGAAAAGGCCCGGGAATTCTCGAGCAGGCTCGAAAACCCCGGGCGGGAAGCGACGTCGCTTCTTGAACGACCGCTTAGATCTTGTTGACGTTAGCGGCGCGCGGACCCTTGGGGCTGTCCACGACTTCGAAGCTGACTCGATCGCCTTCGTTCAACGTCCGAAAGCCATCGGCCTTGATCTCGGAGTGGTGAACGAAAACGTCCGGTCCACCGTCACGCGAGAGAAATCCAAAGCCTTTGGACTCGTTAAACCACTTCACTTTGCCTTCGATCATTTGCAGGCCTCCTTCGACCTGTTCGACTCGTCAACGTCACCGCCGAAGGAGCGCCAAGAATCGGATCGACATTCGATCCGCCCGACCTCCGTGACCGCCGGAGAAACGACTACGAGTACGGTGTAAGAACGAGGGAGCACGCTAGCAACACCGCGTGGGCCGCGTCAAGTTGGGGAAGGGCAGATTTTGGGACCTCCGGGCCGGGAGGCCGGATGGTATCTCTTCGAACCGCCGGGTCGGAGTTGAATGGTTCTTAGGGGGCCAGGAAGCGCGGGGTGAGCCGTACGGACAGCACCGTCGCCCGGGATTGGAGACCCTGGCCAATGACGTTTACCCGCTGCCGACTCTCATCCAGGTTGAAGTCCTCGATCACGACTTCTTCCCCGGCCCTGATCGTCGCGGAAACGAGCGCGGGCTGGCTCTCATCGCCGCCACGCAGGCTGACCCGGGCCAGGTTCAGCGCTCCGGGCGTCCCCTCCGACCGGGACTCGACCCTCAGAGTCCAGGCCCCCTTGGGCAAGGAGAAACGCGGGGAGTAGCTTCGCTCTCCGGCCCGCAGATACCAGGGCGCGTCGCCGAGGGGGATGTTCAGGGAGAACGCTTCTGGGGTGTCCTGTCCGCCGAAGGACCGGCGATGATCGCTCCAGGACTCGAGCGCGCGCAGGGAGGAAGCGAAAGGGTCGAGAAGAGGCGTCGACGCAGTGAAGGCCGCGATGGCCAGGGGAATCGACCCGGCCAGGACGCCCAGTCGAGGCCGGATGGAGATGAGGACCAGGGCGAGCCCCCAGCAAAGGGCCAGCCCCACGCCGGCTCCGCTGATGAGTCCGGGGAAGAACCGATCCAGATCGAGGGCCGGAGCGAGCAGTCTCAAAAGCCCGCTCTCACCGTCCGATCGGTTGTGGAGCGCTCGCGGAGCGAGGCAGGCGACAAAGAGAAGGCCGGAACCAAACCCTGAGGCCGCTCCCAGCAAGAGGCGTCGCCCGGATCGCGCTTCAGAGCCGGACCAGGCGGCGCCGCAGACGATGAGCAGCGCGGGCACGGCGGCGATCAGAAAGCGCGCCGGGGCCGAAGCACCGCCCCACCACATGCTGAAGGCGCCGCCCACCGCGATCTGAACTCCAAGGACGGCCATGGCCAGCAGAGTGAGCGGGCGGTTTCTTCGCCACAGGATCGAGGCCCCGGCCAGGCCGAACAGAAGAACGGGCGAAAACAGCAAAAGGCCGAACTGCCGGTCGAAGATCAAAGCCAGGGCGCCCCACGGAATCCGGCGCCAGGACACGTCGGCCGCAAAGCCCGGACCATAGGCGGCGGACAAAGACGCGCTCCCGAACAAAGTCTGAAAGTGCCACAGCAGCAGGCCGAGGGAACCAAGTAGCGGTGCGAACGCACCCGCCGCGCGGCTCCAGGAGAATCTCACTCGAGCGGAAACCGCGAGCGCGAGCAGCAGGGCCAGGGGCAGGAAGCGGGGGTGCAGCCAGGGCAGGGTAGCGATGGTCGCGCAGGACGCGACCAGAAGAGCGGCTCGCCCCGAAACCAGATACGCGAAGGTGACGGCCACGGGAAGAGTCGCGACGGAGTCCGGAAAGAGCGAATTTGCATAGACGGGCAGGGGGCTCGCGAAGGTGGCGAGAAGAAAGACGAAACCGGCGGTGGGTGGGCCGAAGAGCGACCTCGACACAAAGTACAAGAGGCCCACGACCACGGCCATCACAAGAGAGACCACCGCCCGCGCCCCCGCGAAGCCATCGAGCGCGTAGCCCGGCGCCACCAGGGCGGACAGGCCCGGGGTGTGGATGGCGTAAAGGCGGCCTTGAGGGGAGCGGGGCGCGGTGTGGGGCTCCAGGTCCGCGCTGGTGAACTTCGAGAACGCGCGCGCTTCGAACTGATTCTTGAGATCCACATCCCGGTCATGGAGGAGGCTCTCCGCGATGAGCAGATAGTGAGGCTCGTCGCCCTGAGGCCCCGCCGGCCCGGGCAGGTATCGGCCCACGAGGATGAAGAAGAAGAAGGCGACCAGCGCGAGGGGGAGCGGAGCGAGGGCTCTGAACCGGGAGAGGGGAGGGAGAAAGACGAATCCCGACAGGATGGCGAAGACGAGCGCCATGGTGTCGCTGGAAAAGAACAGCAGGACGGCGCCGAAGCCGGTCACCGCGGGCACCAGAGGAAGAAGTCCCAGGGCCATGCCCATGAAGGGTGCGACGTTGTTCCTCCCTCCCCGGAGGAAGATCAGGAGCCCGAAGAGCAGGGCCGAGGCAGTTCGAAGGAGGGAGGGCGATCCGGTCAGGCCATGCCACCAGCCGTTCGCCTGCGGAGCGAGCTGGGCACAAAAACCCCCTGCGAGCAGGCCGCCTGCGGTCGCGGCGGCGGCAAGAAAGCGCTTTCGGGGCTCCGTCACAAGGGACGAGTGTACTAATCGTCCCGGGCGGTTGCCGGGCAGACGTCGCGGAACGGACAGGGCCGGCAGGCGGCGTGCGACGGTGTGGCCTCGAACAAGCCCCTCGAGATCCGGTCGGCGGCCTCGGCGACCTTGCTCTCGGTGGCGAGAACGAGAGCCAGAGTCGGAGCGAACCCTCCGACCAGATCGGATTCGAGAAAGCGCAGTTCCAGTCTCGCCGGAAGCGTCCCCGTGGTGCGGAGGTGGGCGAGAGCGTAGATCGCGAGCTGGAGGCTTTCCTCGGCCCGGTGCTGGGCCTTCTTCTGGGTGCTCACGTCGCCGGTCTTGAAGTCGAGGATGGTGACCCCCTCGTCCGTGGCCACGACCAGGTCGTAGCGGCCGGTCACCCGCGTCCTTTCGATGGTGAACGAGAACTCTTCTTCCACTCCGGTGGGTCGCAGCGGATTCGCCCTCTCCCACTCGAAGAACCGGGTCAGCGTCCGCTCGCCTTCCTGGAGCCTCAGTTCCTCGTGTTCCCGGGAGAGAAAGCCCTCGGAAACCCAGGCGCGCTTGAACGCGGCCAGGAGGTCGTCGAGGCCGAAAGGGACCTCAGCCTGACGTGCCTTGAACATCTCCTGAACCGCGAGATGAATGGCGCTACCGTAGACCACCCGGTGGTGGGTCAGGAGGGGAATCCGGTTTCGATGAACGAACCGGTATTTCAGCGGGCAGGTCAGATAGTCATCGACCTGACGGAACGACAGCCGGAGGGGAGGGGCCAGAGCGAGGGACAGACTCTCGGGCTCGGACGGACCGGCGCCTTCATCGGCGGGCCCGCTCGAAGGCACCGGCGCCGAGGCCGCGATCATCTCGAGGGGCGACGACCGCGCGATCCTCGTCTTCGGCGAGGGCAGATCGAGGGCCTCGACCACGAAACGCGAAATCTTGCGTGTGGTTCCCGAGCCGTAGTCGTCGGCAGAGGTGAGGATGAGATCGTCCCGGGCCCGGGTCATGCTCACGTAGAACAGGCGTCGTTCCTCCATGAGGTGCGCATCGCCGGGCGAGATCTCGCTCTTCATCAGCGCTCCGGGGAGAGGGAGAGGGTCGCTCCGGCGTCGCAGGGGAAATTTCTGGTCGACGCAGCTGGCCACGAAGACCTTGCTGAATTCAAGGCCCTTGGCCTTGTGCACGGTCAGGATGTTGACCGCGTCGCCCTCCTGGACGTCGATGGCGGCCGGGTCCTCGCCCGCGTCGCGCAGCAGGTCGAACCGGGCCACGAAGGCGGGAATGGTGTCATGCTCGGCCACCACCGAAAAGCCGCGCACGATCTCGAAGAACCTGGCGATGTTGGCCACCTTCCGCTCGTCCTTCGAGGACGACACCTTGGCCAGCCGCGACAGATAGCCCGACTCCTTCAGGAACTCGTACAAGGCTTCGCCGGTGCGCCGATTCGCCATGCTCCTGACCGCCCGCTCAATGTCGGCCACGAATCGGCTCGCCGCCGCCCTTGATGGACCTTCGATCGAGGCGAGGTCCTTATTTCCCTCGAGTTCGCGAAGGACATCGAGCAGGGGCCGGGTCTTTCGGGAGGCGTGCCGCGACAGACGCGAGAGATCCATGGGATCGAAGGCGTAGATCTCCGAAGAGGCCAGGGACCAGGCGGACACCGAATCGTCCGGGGAGGCCACGAGTCGCAGGAAGGCGATGAGGCTCCGGACCTCGGGACGCTCGAACAGGCCGGCGCCTCCCGAAAAACGATGAGGGAGGCCGCGCATGTTCAACGCGCGCAGAAAGGGATCGGCATCCGCGTTGTTCCTGACCAGGATGGCCATGTCGGCGAGGGAGACGGAAGCCTCACGCTGGAAATCCTCGATCGCCTTGGCGACCGCGTCCGCCTCGGCGGAAGCGTTTGGAAACCTCCAGTGGGCGACCCGCTTCCCCGGGCCTCGTTCGGCGACCAGCCTCTTGTCGAGGCCGGTCATGGCCTCGAGCCGATGAGGGTTGTTGTAGGTGATGAGCCGATAGGCGGTGTCGAGGATTTCCTGGGTCGACCGGTAATTCTGTCGGAGCACGACCCGGGCGGCTTCCGGGTAAAGGGAGAGGAAGTGGATGAGATTCGCGGGGGCGGCTCCGCGCCAGCGATAGATTGCCTGGTCGTCATCGCCGACCACGGTGATGTTCGGGCGGCCCGGACCGGCGATGAGCCGAATCAGCTCGAGCTGGGCGTGATTCGTATCCTGGAACTCATCGACCAGGATGTAGCGGAAACGCTGGCGCAGGGCCACCGCAACATCGGGTCGTCGCCGGAGCAGGCCCAGAAACAGGTGGATCTGGTCGCCAAAGTCCACCAGCGCCGCCGCGGCAAGGGCTGACTGCTGAGCCTTGAAGAACTCTGCGGCCTCGACGAGGTCGAGCGCCTGTTCGCGCGCGGAAGCACCCTCGTCGCCGCCGAGGGCGTCGGCCAGGCGGATCTGGTTTCGGGCGAAGGCGACGATGTCTTCCGGCGACACGTCCTCGTCCTTCGCGCGCGACCCGAACTCGACCAGGGTGGAGAGATGGCGGCCGGGATCCCCCAGGGGCCGGAAACGGTCGAGAGGCAGCGAGAACAGACGCTCGCGCAGGAAGACGATCTCGTCGGCCCGGGAGAGCACTCGAAAATCGGCGGGCAGGCCGGCGGCGAAGCTGTGCTCGCGCAGCATCCGGTCCCCGAAAGCATGGAAGGTGGCGATGAGGCTCTCGGTGTAGCCGTAGGGCACGAGCTGGTCCACCCGCTCGGACATTTCACGCGCCGCCTTCTCGGTGAAGGTCAGAGCGAGGATCTCTTCCGGCCGCGCCCGCTTGGAGGTGATGAGATGAGCGATGCGGCGGGTGAGAACCGTGGTCTTTCCGGTTCCGGCGCCGGCCACGATGAGCAGCGGTCCCTCGCCGTGCACCACCGCACCACGCTGTGCTTCATTCAGTCCATCGAGGATGGTCTGTTCGCGCGAAGGCGCCCCGGTCTCGGTGTCCGTCATCCCTTCCAGCCTATCCGGCCCCCCGGCCGGGACGGGTCCTTTCGCAAGGGGCTCCCCGGAGGAGGCGCTTCAGCGAAGTTCGGCGAGAAGGACGCAGATCGCGTCCATCGCTTCAGTGACTTCCTTCGATGGCCGGGTGTGGTGATTCACGATGATGGCGAAGACCAGATGGCGGCCGGAGCGGGAGTCGACATAACCGGCGAGGGCATTCACATGGCGGATCGATCCGGTCTTGGCGAAGACCCGTCCCTCGGCCGCGGTTCCGTTCATGCGCCGCTTGAGGCTTCCGTCGATGCCGGCGATAGGCAACGAGTCCCTGAACACTCCGGCCAGGCGGTGCCGGTCCATGGCGGCCAGGAGATCCACCTCGGCGCGCGCGGTCACGAGGTCCGAGCGCGACAGGCCCGATCCGTCGTACATGGCCGTCCCCTCGACGCGAACCCCCAGACGTTTCAGGAAGAGTTCCCGGGCGCGCAGGCTGGACTCGACCGACGCGTCCTTGAAGACGTCCAGACCCAGGCGTCGAAGCAGCATTTCCGCGTGCAGGTTCTGGCTTTCCTTGTTGACGATCCTGATCTGTTCGGCCACTTCGGGCCCACGGATAGAGGCCAGGGGCCGGAGACCATCCGGCAAACGATCCCGGGATGTCTCCACCGCGCCCCGGACGCTCACGCCCCGACGCGCCAGAGCCTCGGCGAGGAGGGTGGTCGCGAAAAGAGCCGGTTCCGGAGCGGCCACCGCGCCCGTCCATGCCTCCCCGAGCCTGGGCAACGAGCCTTTGAGGATCACGTGACGCGATCCCAGGGCCCGTGACAACGAGAGATCGGGCTTGCTTCCCGGCGATGACGTGGTCGCGCGGTTCTCCACCCGGATGAAGGCGGTTTCGGGCTGAATGGCAAGGCGGGCCGGGTCGTTCTCCCTCTCACCGGGTTCGAGGCGAAGGCGGACGGTGTTGTCGAAGGCGCTCAGAGCGGAAACGGTGGCGCCGTAGGACCACACGAGGTCGTCCGCCGTCCAGCTGTCGGGGATCGTTTCGTCGGTGAACAGCCCATCGTAACCGACGAGGCGGCCCTCGATGCTTCGGATGCCGGCATCGTGAAGGTCTGAGGCGAGCTGATCGAAGGGGCCCTCCTGGCTTCGCCACTCGATCCGGTCGGAGAGATTGGGGTCGCCACGGCCGATGAGATAGACGTCGCCCTGAACGCGGCCAAAGGCGTCGGCCGGGCCCGCGGTTTCAATCGTGGTCGCGGCGGGGAGGGCGCCCGGGCCCAGGGCGTCCAGAATGGCGGCGGTGGTGAAGAGCTTCATCGTGGACGCGGGCTTCACGTTCAGGGTCGGATGGCGCTCGAACAGAACCCGACCGGTGTCGAGGTCGCGGATATCGACGGCGACGGTGGCGGAGGCGAAGACCTCGCGACGGAGAATCGCATCGATGGCCTCGCTCAGACGATCGGCGACCTTCGCCTGGGCCCTTGAGGCGAGGCCGCCCGTGTAGGCCCCGAGCAGGAAGACCCCGAGCGCGGCCTGAAGGATTGGCTTCATTTCCGGTCCGTTTCCTGCCTGATCACGGCCTCGGCCCGGGAGGCAAGAGCTTCCGCCGTCTCCGGCCCCTCCTCGACATCGAGGGCCGGGTGAATTTTCACCTGCACCTCACCGGGCGTGATCCGGCCTTTTCTCACCACCTCATGGAGCCCGATGAGACTCACGGGCACCACCGGCGCCCGGGCCTCGAGAGCCAGCTTGAAACTCCCCCGCTTGAACGCGCCCATGGCTCCGTCGCCGCTCCTGGTGCCCTCCGGGAAAAGAGCCACGGACACGCCGTTCCTGATCCGCCGGGCCGCCGCGCTCAGGCTTCGCCGCGCGCTGAAGGCTCTGGATCGGTCGATGGGGACATGGCGGGAGGCCACCAGGAACAGACCCATCAGCGGCACATAGACGAGGGAACTCTTGTAGACGATCCGAAACGGTCGAGGAAGGGTGACGAACAGAATGGGAATATCGAGCGCGCTGACGTGATTCGACACGAAGACCACGGGCTCAGGCGGCGGAGAAGCGAGGCATTCCACCGTGACCGAGACTCCCGCGGCTCCGAGGATGGCTCGGCCCCACAGCCGGGCGACCGCGAAGCCGACCGACCCGTCTCGCCGGAACGGCCAGGCCAGAATTCCGATCGGTGCGAAGACAAGAGCGCCGAGGGCGGCGGCGAAGATCGCGAACGCCAGCCGAATCAAGAGAAGGCGTCCCGGTCCATCGAGTGCTCAGAGCGGTCAGTCGATCCGGTTCGAGCCGCCACTGGCGACCGCAGGGAGAACCTCGGCGGTCGGCCGGGAGGCCAGAGGAACCTCTTCCGTGTCCCGGGTCGCGGCCGAAGCCTCCTCCCCCCCGTTTCTCGCATCGCTCCGTCGCAGCGCCGGCCTTGCTTCCTTGCGCGAGAGCTCGTCGGCGGGCGCCTCCGGCCAGCGAACGAAGATCATCTTGCCCGCGGCGGTCTGGAGGACGGTGGTGACGTTCACGTCGATGGTCCGGCCGAGGGCCCTTCGACCGCCCTCGACCACCACCATCGTGCCATCGTCGAGGTAGCCCACTCCCTGGCCGTGCTCCTTGCCCTCCTTGCTCACGAAGATTCGCATGGGCTCCCCCGGCAGGACGAGCGGCCGCAGGCAGTTCGCGAGGTCGTTGATGTTGAGGATCTTCACGCCCCGCAGCTGGGCCACCTTGTTGAGGTTGAAATCGTTGGTGACGATCTTGCCCTCCATTCGGATCGCGAGTTCGATCAGCTTAAGGTCGACCTCCTTCACATCCGGGAAGTCGGTGTCGACGATCTGGATGGCGGTCCGCGCATTCTTCTGAATGCGCTGCAGCATGTCGAGACCGCGCCGGCCGCGGTTCCGCTTCAGGGGATCGGACGAGTCCGCCACCTGTTGGAGCTCGACCAGAACGAATTGAGGGATGATCAGCGGCCCCTCCATGAAACCTGCGTCGACGATCTCCGCGATGCGACCATCGATGATCACCGAGGTGTCGAGGATCTTCGGAACCACCAGGGTGGCGGGGGCGTCGGCCCGGGCTTCCCAGTCGGCGCGCAGGCGGGACAGGGAGAACCGGTTCGCATGCCTCGCTCCGGTGGCGAGACCAATCCAGCCGAGGCCCACCGCGAGGGCCAGCCGGCCCGCCGTCTCGAGGGGAAGGCTGGCCGGAGCAATCGCGGTCTCCGCCAGCAGAGCCAGCACCAGGCCCGCCAGCAGACCGCAGGCTCCGGCGAGCACCTGTCCGGGCGCGCTTCGGCCCACCGCGGCTTCGACGGCGAGGACGATTCCGCCCAGTGCCAGGCCCAGGAGAGCCCCCGCGGTCGGCGCGGGAGCCATCCAGTAGCCGGTCAGGGCCAGAGTTGCGAGGACCAGGAGACGGCCAAATCCTGCCAGCATTTGAAGACCTTAGAATGAAAACGGTTCGGAAGATTCCGAACAGAGGAATACGCGGAGTCTAAAAGAAGTTTCAAAGAGCGTGGAGGTTGTGAACGTGCCCAATGTTTCCTCAAGAGGTCTGGCTCTGCCCCCTTCGCCCATCCGAAAGCTGGCTCCTTACGCCGAGGCGGCCCGGGCCCGCGGGGTCAAGGTGTTAAACCTGAACATCGGGCAGCCCGACCTCGAGACTCCGAAAGTCATGCGCGATCGCCTCCAGTCGATCGATCCGGTCATCGCCTACTCTCCCTCCGCGGGCACCCCTTTGTACCTCGCGGCCCTCTCCGACTATTACCGCTCCGTGGGCCTCCAGGTGGAGACCAGGAACCTCATCGCCACCACCGGGGGAAGCGAAGCTATTCTTTTCGCCTTCCTTTGTCTCGCTGAAGCGGGCGACGAGGCCATCGTGGCCGAGCCCTTTTATACGAACTACCGCTCTTTCGCGGCCATGACCGGAGTGAAGCTCGTGGCCGTCCAGTGCCGCGGCGAGGAAGGGTTCCACCTGCCCGCGCGAGAGGCCTTCGAGGCCGTCCTGACCTCGCGCACCCGCCTGGTCCTGCTCTGCAATCCCAACAACCCCACCGGCACCGTGTACTCCCGCGAAGAGATTCAGCGCGTCTTCGACTTCTGTCGCGACCACGATCTCTTCCTGGTCTCCGACGAGGTGTATCGGGAGTTCGTCTACGATGGCCTTACCGCCACCTCCGCCCTGGACCTCGAAGGGGGCGACGATCGTGTGGTCGTGGTCGACTCTCTCTCGAAACGCTTCAGCGCCTGCGGGATCCGGCTGGGCTGTTTCGTGTCGAGGAACGCGGAGGTGATCGCGGCCGGGACCCGCGCGGCCCAGGGCCGCCTGTCTCCGCCCGGACTCGCTCAGATTCTCGCTCTGGGCATGTCGGAGATCGGTCCGGACTACTACGCGAGCGTGCGCGCCGAATATCAGAAGCGCCGCGACGTGATCTTCGAGGAGCTCTCCCTCTTGGACGATGTATTCCTGCGCAAGCCGGAGGGCGCCTTCTACGTGGTGGCCCGGCTTCCGGTCAAGGACAGTGATGATTTCGCCCGCTTCCTGCTTGAGGACTTTTCCTTCGAAGGCGGCACGGTCATGGTCGCTCCGGCCGCCGGCTTCTATGTGACCCCCGGCCTCGGGGCCAGCGAGGTGCGGTTGGCGTACGTCCTCAACGGCGACGATCTGAGACGATCGATCCGGATTCTGGGCGAGGGGCTCAAGGCCTACCGGAAGCGAGGGCCCGGGATCAGGGCAGGAAATTGACGCGCTCCACTTTGTAGCCGCGCTCCGCGAGGAGGGCGGGGAGCCCTGCTCTGCCAACCATGTGCAGGCTGCCCACGGCCGCGAAGACGGGCTGGCCCGAGGCATGGAGGGAATCGATGCGGTCAGCGAGGCCTGGGTTGCGGTCGTCGAGCAGGCGTCGCATCGTGACCCGGTCGGCCTCCGTTTCCAGACATTGGCACCACGTCTGGTAGCTCTCCAGTTGGCCCAGATGTCCATCGGCCCAGATCTGAGCCATGCGGGTCATCAGGGGCGCCGCGGCGCCGCTCTCCAGATCCTCGAGGGCCGATTCGACCGCGGCCCGCGTTTCTTCGGGTGTGCTTCCAAGAAGGAGCTTCAGTTGAAGCTCTGGAGTCTCGAGAGAGGTTACCGGTTTCTTGAGCTCCCGAGCCATGCCCGCGTACATGGCGTCCACCGCATACGCGGGATCGAGCCCGGCCCAACGGGCCGACAGCATGGTGAGAGTGGTGGCGACCATTTCGGGTGCGGTGGTGGCCAGCATCTGCTCGGGCAGACAGGCCTCCTGGAGCTGCGCGCGCAGCCGCGCGTTCAGGGTTTTGGAGAGAGCGTGGTCCGGCCGGCGGGCCATGCCCTGCTGCAGTCGCCCCACGAGATCGGGGTCCGAAATGTCCAGTTCCAAAGCCACCACCGTCGTGGATCGCAGGGCGGCCAGAACCTCGGGGCCGGGGAACATCCATTCCGGTTTGCCGACATGAACCGTTCCATACAGATACGAGGTTCGATCTCCCTTGCCCAGACGCCACAGGAAACCGCGATCCCGCGCGGTCCTGATCCCGTTGGCAATCTGCGCGGGCGAAGGCGGCCGGGCCTCGGGGGGGCAGGTGGAAGGATCCTGGGTCGCGCCCGCAAGCCCGGTCGACAAGACGATCGCGATCGAAGGGGGAATCAGCCGACCGATCAGGCAAGACGAGAGGGGACGGAGCATCGAAGAAGCCTATTCGAAGTCCTTTGACGCACCGGCCCGGCCACCGTCCCTCCCGAATGTTTGAGGCTACAATCAGGTCGGCCCTGCTTTGCTTCTGCGAGTGGGTTCCCCCAACGTCATTCCTCCAGGTTTATGAGGTGAGTGGTGGCCGATCAGTTCAGGGAAGTGACCCGTGAGGGCTGGATCAGCCGCCTCGGTGGCGCGGTCAAGGGCGTGCTCGGCGGCGGAGTGCTGTTCCTGATTTCCTTTCCGCTGCTGTGGTGGAACGAGGGGCGCGCGGTTCAGACCTACCTGAGCCTTCAGGAAGGTCGCGGAGCGGTGGTGGCGGTCCAGCCCGATCCGCCCGACCCTGCGAACGATCAGAGGCTTGTCCATCTGAGCGGTCTGGCCACGACCACCGAGACCCTGAGCGATCCCCTGCTCGGAGTATCCGCCCAGGCCATCCGCCTGACCCGCAAGGCGGAGACGCTCCAGTGGGTCGAAGAAAAGAAGAGCGAGCAGCGCAAGAAGCTGGGCGGCTCCGAGGAAACGGTCACGACCTTCAGCTACGAAAAGGAATGGCGCGAGAATCTGGTCGCCTCCGATTCATTCAAGGATCCATCCGCTCACCAGAATCCCTCCACCCTCCGGATTGAAAGCGCCTCCTGGCAAGCGAGCGATGTCCGGCTGGGAGGCTTCCAGCTTTCGGACCGGCTGGCCTCGAAAATTGCCCGCACCGAAAGCGTCCCGCTCACTCAGGAAGTCATCGATCGCCTGCCCGCCGAGCTGCATGGCGAGGCGCGGCTGAACGATCTGGGCCTCTACATGGGCGCCGATCCGGGATCACCCGCGGTGGGCGACGTCCGGGTGACCTTCTCCAAGGTGCCGCCCGCGGATGTCAGCATCGTGGCGCAACAATCCGGGAACCGGCTTGGCCCCTTCCAGACCCGGGCCGGAGATCCGCTGGAGATGCTGGAGGCCGGCATCGTCTCGCCGGACGGCATGTTCGCAAGCGCCGAGAAAGCCAACACCATGCTCACCTGGTTCCTGAGAGTTCTAGGTCTCTTCCTGATGTTCCTTGGGCTGATGCTGATGATGCGCCCGCTACGGGTGCTTGCCGATGTCGTGCCCTTGATCGGCACCCTGGCCGGGATCGGCCTTGGCCTTATCGCCTTCGCGGTGGCCGCGCCGCTCAGCATCCTGACCATCGCCCTGGCCTGGATCTCCCACCGTCCGTTCCTCGGCATCGGCCTGCTGATCCTTTGCGGGGCGACCTTCTTCTTCCTGGCCGTGCGGGTGCAGAAGCGTCGCGCGTCTCTGGCCCCCGCCTGACCTCGCGCCCGTGATCGGACCGGCCCTCGGAACGCTTACCGCCTCCCGAACAAACCTCCGCCGAGGGGCGGGGGCGCCGCGGCGGGCAGCCGGAATATCCGGGCCGAGTTCTCGTACATGATCAACTGCCGATCATTGGGTGGAATCTTCAATTCCTCCATGAACTCGAGGTACGACTCCATGGTCGCGATGGGCCAGTCCGAGCCATAAAGGACATTCTCTGGCTGCATGCCGTAGATCAGCATGTCGAGCACCTGTCGACGCATGTAGCTCTCAAACCGGTCGTCGAAGCCTCCCAGCACCAGTCCCGACAGGTCGGTGGAGACGTTCTCGTTCTTGTATACGACCTCCATGCAGTCGCGCAGCCAGGGGTTGCCGAGATGGCAGATCACGAAACTCACGTCGGGGTGATCGACGGCCAGTTCGTCCACGTTCAGGGGATGCGAATACTTGAGCTTGCCGCGCGGAGTGTAGGTATCGCCGGTGTGGATCATCACCGGCAGCTGGTGTTCACGGGCGAATTCGTAGACCGGTTCGAGTATGGGATCGCAGGGGAAGAACGGCTCGTAGCCCGGGTAGAGCTTCAGTCCCCGGATCTTCCCTTCCGCCACCCCGGGCCGCAGCACCTCCAGTTGTTCGGGATCGAAGCCCGTGTACGTGATGCCGGCCACCACGAACAGGTTCGGGTAGGGCCGGGTGGCCTCGACCACGGCTACCGTGGAAGGTCGGCCGGCCGTGACCTTGTAGGAGGTGAGCACCAGCGAGATGTCGACCCGGCTGCGGCGCATGGAGCGCAGGAGGTCCTGAATGCTCTGATCCAGCGATCCGACGTTCTCGTCGTGATAGTTGTTGAGGTGGGTATGGCAGTCGATGATCATTGATCCGGGGCCGTCCTTCGAGGGGGCGAGCTATTTTTTCAGCCAGCCGTCCAGAATGCGCGCGGCCGTGTCGCGGCCGCCGAGGCCGAAGGCCAGGGCCACTCCGAAGCACAAAGCGCCGAAGGCGATCTGAAACGCCGAGACCAGCACCTGGCCGCCGATGGAGAGCTGCTCCAGGCTGATCGAGACCACGAACACGATGAGCGCGACCCGGGCGAGAGTGCTGATGGCCCGGGCGCTGGTGACTCCCAGATTACTGAGGTAGGTGTAGGTCGCGGTCTGAACGAACTGCGCGAAGAGGGTTCCGAAAATCAACACGATTATCGTGGCGATGACGTTCGGGATGTACTGGACCAGCCGGGCGAACAGGTCGGCGGCGGCGTGCAGGCCGAGACTGCTGAGCACGGCCAGGGTCACGCCCAGGGTCAGCAGCCAGTAGATGGCGTTAGCAACCAGGGTCACGGTGGTGTAGCGAACCCCGCCCTGGACCAGGAAGTCGTCGAAGCCCGCCTTCTCGGCCGCCTCATCGACCCGGGCCAGCCGGAGGCCGCGGATGGTTAGTTTTCGAACTCCTTTGGCCACCAGCCATCCCAGCGCAAGCAGGACCACGGCCACAATCAACCGGGGTAGAAACTCCCACAGATCGAGCCCAAGGCTTTTGAATGACTCGATGAGGAGCTGGATCTGTTCGAGCATATGTTTCCTGGCCAGGCCTCGCACCGCACCGACGTTCGGCGACCTCAAGCATCTTATTCCAAGGAGTCTCAGAGGGAGGGCGCGCCGGTCGAGTCGCGGCCGAGGGGGGGAGTCGTCCATCGAACCCCAGCGGAGAGGGAGAGGGGGCCATCCGCGGCCAGGCCTCGAACTCCGTGCGCCTGTTCGCCATGAAGGACGAGAAGTGGCGGGGTGGACGGGACTTGAACCCGCGGCCTCCGGCGTGACAGGCCGGCGTTCTAACCAACTGAACTACCACCCCGCGTGAACGGCGGAGTCTACCAGATCGAACCGGGCCCAAGCTCCGTGAGTGGCCTTGATGGAGACCCCTGGGACCCCTGATTTCTGGTGGGCGGTGCAGGATTCGAACCTGCGACCTGCGGCGTGTAAAGCCGACGCTCCACCGCTGAGCTAACCGCCCCGCGAAGGCCGCGAAAGTCTAGCAGAGGAGGGCGCGGAAAAGCCCGGTCAGGCCGGGGTGCGAGGGGCTCCCGGGCCGGCTTCGATCCGTTTCTCACGAATGCGGTCGCACAGGACGGAGAGCACGCCGCGCACCACCGCCATGTTGCCGGCCATCAACTCGAGGAACGCCTCCCGATCCAGCCGGAGCAGGTGGGTGTCCGAGATGGCCGTAATGGAGGCCGACCGGGGCTCGGGATCGAGCACCGCGAGTTCGCCGAACACCGTCCTGTCCCCCAGGTGCTTGAGATCCAGCTCGCCGTCGTGGACCTTCACTTCGCCCTGGACGACGACGTACAGGCTTTCGCCGGCATCGCCCTTGTTGAAGATGGTCTCCCCGGCCTTGAACCGGACCTCCTCGGCCAGGACGGCCACGTCGGCGAGAACGTCCTCCGGCGTCCGCGCGAACATGGCCACGGCCTTCAGAGTGATGACTTTTTCGATCAGCAGCATTGGTCCTCCCGTCTTCGCGGGAGTCTGGCCGCGAATGGCCCCCAGACTCCATTTTCCGATTTCCGAAAATTCGGCCCCGATTGATGTTCCCAGGAAAGTCTCGATCGCCTCTTCCAGCCCCTCGTTCTTCAGGCGAGGGGCGACTTCCAGCGCGGCCGCCCGAGTCCAGTACTCGATCCCGAGCGAGGAATCCTGGAAGAGCGCTTTCACCAGGTCATGCTCGCTCTGAGGGGTGAGGCCCAAGGAGGCGGCGAGTTCCGGGTGGAGGCTGGCGCGGTCGCCGTCGATCGCGGGCATGAAGAGAGCTCGCTCCTCCCGGGTCAGAACCACGTCCAGGATTTCCTGGGCATAGGCTCGCCGGTCCTTGTGGGTTCCATCGATATGAGCCCGCACGGCCAGCAGAGCCTTGGGATCGCGAGAGAATCCCAGAAGCATCAGGATGCGCTCCCGAGTATTGCGATGGGAGCCGATCAGGGCCCGGCGTAGAGTCTCCGTCTCCTCCCCACCGCCCAGATTAAAGACCTGGAACAGGGTCTTCAGGGCGACCCGGGCCTCGTGGCGGGCCAGTTCCTCGACCCGCGCGCGATCCGGCTCGTTCGAGACCACGAACCGGTTGTGAGCCAGAGCGCGGATCACATCCTGGCGCACCGCCACATCTTCGAGGTCGAGGTGGCGCAGGAGAAAGGCGGTCGACTCCTTTGCCCGGATGCGGCTGATGGCGGCGATGAGGGCGCGCCGCACGTCGCTGCGAGCGCTTCCCTCGAAGGCTTCAACCAACTGGGGCAGGGCCATCTCTCCGGCCAGGGCCAGGGCGGTCCGGGCCGCTCCGAGGACGCCGCGGCGGCCGACGCGTTGAATCAGAAGAGGCAGGAGTTCGGGATCCTTGAGCTGACCCGCCGCAAACAGAGCCAGCCGGCTCACCTCGACATCCTCATCCTCGATCAGGGTCTTCACAAGGGCAGTCTCGTTGCGCGTGCCCACGAGGCGAAGCAGGCGGGCGCTGGCCGCGCGATGGTCCGCCCGCTCCGAGCGCGCCATCTCTTCGATTCCCGCCATCCCCTCCGCGGCCCGCATTCGCACCAGACCGAGCAGCGCCGCTTCGCGAAGGGCCAGAACCTCGCTGCGGGCATGCCGCACCATCTGATCCTTGGACGCGATGCCTTCCACCGCAGAGAGGGCCCGCAGGGCCAGGGCACGCAAGGGATCCTCGGGTTCAAGGTCGAGGCGCGTTCTCAGGATGACCCCGATTCCCGCGGGCCGATGCGCCTCGATCCTCTCCAACGCGGCCCCCCGGACTTCCTTGGCCGGATGAGCCGCGAGGTCGGCCAGCATGGGATTGAGCGCAGTCGGGGCGTGATCGCCCAGGATCTGCAGGGCGGCGAGGGCATCCTCTCCCGAGCCGGTCTTCAGGGTCTCCCGCAGAGCCGCGACCGCGTGCTCGTCATCGAAGGCCAGAGCCACGTCCTCGATCCTTCCCCGCAACGCGGCCACGAGCGCGCGCATGTATTCCGCGGCGGCCGCGCGCGCGCTCCAGACCCAGGCCAGGAAGCAGGCCAGCAGGATCCATCCGAAGCGCACCGGATCGGAGTCGAGAACGATGGTGAACAGGAGCATCAGCGCGCTCGAGAGCGCGATCCCGAAGGGGGTCAGGATGGCCTCCACCGCGATGGTCAGCGAAAGCCGGCGGTCTTTGGGTATGGGCTGGTACAAGGTCTTGAGGGAGGGGTTGTCGATGGGGTGCTTGAGGGTCTTGTAGATGCCCTGGTTGAAGACCACCAGCCAGAAAACCGGGCTGGCGCCGAGGGCCAGACCGCCGGCGATGAGGAGCAGGGTCGTGCAGATCAGGTGAGCCGCGGGCAGTATCAGCAGGCCGCGATGAACCCCGATGGCGGACAGGAGCCGGCCGGACAGAAACACGCGGGTGACGAACGAGGCGGTCTGAGAAATGCCGGAGAACAGCGCGAAGAAGGACGCCACTTCCGCGGCGTCGGCGAAGCGGCTCTTCACCTGCTGCAGGAAGGCGAAATCGACCAGATACTTTCCGAGGATTCCGCAGAAGGCCACGATGAGGACGAATCGAAGGTAGGGGTCCTGCACGAGCGAACCGATCGACGAGCGGTCCGCCTTTTCCTTCAGGGTTCGCTTGGGCCCCTCCTCCTCCGGGATCATGGGCAGAATGCGTTGGAGCAGAATGACACAGGCCAGGAGGGCGAGTGCCGACAGAATCAGGAGGTTTTGCACTCCTCCGAACTTCAGGAGCAGGGGGATGGAGAACGAGCCCGCGATCCGGGCCACCACCTCCCCGGTTCCGACGAAGCCGAACAATCGTTTGGCCTGCCGGAGGTCGTAGAGGCGTCCGGCCACCGCCCAGTATTCGAGATCGGTCAGACTGGAAAGAACGCGATAGAAGACCATGGCGAAGAAGAAGAGGCCCGCGGCCTCGCTCACGAACAGGGCTCCCCGCAACGAGCCGATCACCACCATCAGACCGACCAGCGTGCCCGTCATCAGGCTGGAGAACGACAGAATGTTCTGGAGCTTCGAGTAGAAGAAGCCGGTGGCGCCGGCCAGGGCGGCCGCGGCCAGATAGACCGAAGGCAGGGCCGACGCGCTGAAATGCCCGAGAAAGAGCGCGGCGGCGGCGGTCTCGAAGAAGACGGTGCTGAAGCCCATGAAGGCGGAATGGCCGAGCATCAGGGCGGCGGCTCGCTCCTCCGCCGGCTCCACGCCGAATCGAGACCACAGACTCTGTCGGGACGGGTTCACAGGTCCGGAGGACATTGGAAAGAAAGACTAACGGATTGGCAAAGCAGAAATGGCGAGGGCCTGAACGTCCAGGCTCCTCGCCATCTCAGGCGACCGGATTGTGGCCGGTCGCCGGTTCCGACCCGGCGGCTACTTGCTGACGGGCTCCGAGGCTTCGGGAGCCGCGGCGGGCGCGGGAGACATTCCCAGATGGCCCATCATTTCCTCGACCGTGGACTTGACCTGTTCGCCCTTGGTCACGGCGGCCATGATGTCGCCTTCCCCAAACGCGGCTCCTGCTTCGGCCCACATGGCGGTGGCCCCTTCAAGCGCGGTCTTGGCCGATTCGAGACCCGCCTTGTCGAGTCCGGCCGGAAGCCTGCGAGCGGTCGAGAGTTCCATGACCTTCTTCTGGACATCGCCCACCATGGCCGGAAGCGAACCTTCCATGGCTTTCCAGGCGTCCATCAACTCAGTCTTCTTGGCCCCGGCGGCCGCGACGACGGCCTCCGCCTGAGCCGGAATGCCCTGCGCGGTTTCGAGAGCGCCCTTGTAATCGCCGCTGTCGAACTTGGACTTCGCGGAAGCCGCCGCGTCGGAAAGAGCCTGGAACTGTTCGGGGACGAACTTCTCGCCTTCGGCGCGAGCGCCGGAAACGGCAGAATCAGCCGCGGTCAGGGCGGCCTGGGCCGGGCCCTTTCCGCAGGCAACGGCCACGAAGGCCGCAACGGATACGAACGCAATGGTTTTGGCTAGGCGCACTTCGATACTCTCTTTCAAATCTACAAACTTGGCCGCTGGGGTTTAGGAATCCTTCAATTCCATAGGCCTAATTACTGGTTGAAGGCGGCGGCCCTTCGGGCCGCGAGACCGAAGGTTACCAGCAGAGCGGCTTCGCCCGGCGTTCCCCTTCTCCTCCTCCGCCTCGCCTTCGCTCATGGCGGTGATACCCTCCGCCTGAATGCTGCGAAAGATCGCGATCATTGGCGCCAATGGCTTCGTGGGGCGACATCTGGTTCAGCACGCGGCCGCCCAGGGAGTGAAGGTCCTGGGTGTGGTTCGTTCGACGGAGGGGGCCGCACTGGTCGAGAGCCTTGGGGGGCGTCCTCTGAAGGTGGCCGATCTGGGAAGCGAAACCAGACGCGCTCTGGAGAGCGAACTCGAGGCCTGCAACGGCCTCGTCTACACCGCGTCGGTATCCGTGGGCGCGGAGGTCAGGGACCGGACGGATCCGGCGGGTCTGGGGAACGTCCTCGAGGCGTGCCGCGCGGCCGGGGTCCCCAGAGTCGTTTTCTTCAGCGGGCTTGGGATCGCCCACTATGGAATGAATCCTCACTGCACGAGTCCGTACTTTCTCGCCAAGATGGCGGGCGAGGTGGCGCTGTTTCGATCCGGCCTCGCCGCCACCGTGTTCCGGCCCTCGTATGTCGTCGGAACGGGTGACCTGTTCCTGACCCCTCTCCTCGTCCGCATGTGCGCGAGCGCGGTCGTCGAAATCCCGGGGGATGGGGAGTATCGGCTTCAGCCGATTTCGGTCCGCGATGCCGCGCGCGCCATCCTGCGCGCCCTTGAGCCGGATGCGGGGTCCGCTCGGGTCATCGATCTCGTGGGTCCCGAGATCATTTCCTACCGGGCCCTCATCGCCCGGATGGCTCTTGTGCTGAAGCGACCCGTGGAGATCCGTCAGACGCCGGTGGACGAGGCGCTCGCGCAGGCGCGGACCTCCGGATACTTCGGCCTGAGGGCCCACGACCTGGCCTGTCTGCTCTGCGACGAGGTCGCGGATGCGACCCCGGTGCGAA
This sequence comes from Acidobacteriota bacterium, assembly GCA_032127745.1. GTDB lineage: Bacteria > Acidobacteriota > Vicinamibacteria > Fen-336 > JAGNNV01 > JAGNNV01. Next base: position 14,686 of record JAQBHL010000299.1, on the reverse strand, counting down.
GGCTGGTCGGGGGGACGCTTGAATCTCTCGATTCCATGATCGCACAGGCGTCCGCGACGCTCGCGCCTTCGGGTGGTCGATAATGTCGCCCCGCTTTCGACTGGTCATCGGCGGCACCTCGGTGTTTGTGCTGGCTCTTCTGGTGCGTGGCCTCTATCTCGCAGACGGAGTGGCGCTCCTTTACACCGAGGAGCAGGACGGCACCCGGATGGCGCGTCGCTACGACGAGTCGGCGCTTTCCATCCTCAAGGGGGACGGGATCCTATTCCCCGAAGTCTGGGACCCCGCGCGCACCGGCTTGGCCTCACGTCCGCCCGGTTACCCCATGTTCCTGGCCTCGGTCTACGCGGTCTTCGGCCGCAGTTTTCCGATCGTGGCCGCGGTTCAGGACCTATTGACCTCGAGCGCCGCCTTGATCGTCTTTGGCCTGACTTGCCGTCTCTACGGGCGGTTCGCCGGAGTCGTGGCGGGTTTCCTGGCCGCGACGTCGCCGCACCTGGCGTCCTCCTCCAACCTGATTCTGGCCGATGCCATCGCCTCCCTTCCCCTCCTGGCGGCGTTCTGGGTGGCGCTCGACGCGGTGCAGGCCCCCCCGTCCCATCGCCATCAGTGGTTCCGAATGGCGGCCATGGGAGCCTTGATCGGTTTCGGAGTGTGGCTCCGACCGAATGTGGTTTTGCTCGGACCCTTCTCGGCGGTCGTTTTGTTCCTCCTGCTGGGCCGCAACCGACGCGCGCTGGGCATGGCCAGCCTGGTGGCTCTGGTTTCTCTGCTCATCGTGGCCCCGATCACTCTGCGTAACTGGCTGGTGTTCGGCGAGTTCGTCCCGGTCAGCATCAACGGAGGGATCACCCTGTGGCAGGGGGTCGCGGACGCGGGCGGTCGGGAGTACGGGGCGCGGGTCTGGGACAAGCAGGTGATGGCCGAGGAGGCGGAGCGCTATGGCCGACCCGACTATCTTCTCTGGTGGGCCGAGCCCGACGGAATCTCTCGGGACCATGATCGCTATCGGCGAGCCATGGAGGTCATCAGGGCCCGGCCCTTCTGGTATGCCCGGGCCATGGTTCGGCGGATGGGCCTCATGGCCTCCTTCAGCGATGGCCCGCGGGATCTCCGGCCCACGGGCGCGACCCCCGAGTCGCCCGGGACCGAGGTCGTGCCGCTTTTGGCGGCGCCCGGCCTCGACGCCCCGATCAACGAGACGGAGTTCGCCAGCCGGGCGGGAATCGCTTCATTTCTCCGGGGTCCGCTCCGGCTCCTTCAGCGACTTTGGTTCATCGTCCCTCTGCTTTGCTGGATTGGGGTCGTGATGTCCTTCCGGGAAGCCCCCCGAACGACTCTCTTGTGGCTGACCGTTCCCCTGTATTACCTGATCTTCGAATCGCCCTTTCTCTACGAGTGGCGGGTGGCTGTGCCCATGCAGTACTTTCTGCTGCCCTTCGCGGCAAGGACGGTTTCAGGGCTGAGGCCAGGCGGCGAAATGGCTTCACGTCCAAGCGGAAGGACGGAGCGGTCACGATGACGGTGGGTGTTCCTCAGGAACCGTCACGGACGAACGCTGGTTGGGCACGACGACGGAAGAAAGCCGGAGTCGTTCGACTCCGGCAGTATTTGCCCAGCGAGAGGGGACCCTCCGTCCCCACCCGCCGGGGCTTCTTAGCCACGTCAGCCAAGAGGCAGATTGGCGAATTGTGTTCTCCTCTTTCAACTCCCATGCCATCCTCAACCGGCAGGGGTGGCGTCCTGGACAGAGACCTAAGTCCAATTCATGCATAGAGCAACTCGAGGCGGCGCCAGCGAGTCCGGTCAGAAGTTTGGATTGCGCGGGGGTCGATTTGGATGAGGGCGCCCACGCAATGGGCGGACCCGCGGTGGGCTCGCCTCCGAACTGATGGAAGTAGGGGCCCCGGCCTGCCTTGCTGAAGCCCTTCAGTGTGGAGACCCCCGGAAGGCCGCGCCCGGGAAGAGACGGCTCCCAATCGGATGCTGGCCAACATCCTCTCCACGTTTCCGTCGAACGACTGGACAGTCGTAACATTCCCAGTTGCCGCCATGGCCTCTTTGAGCCCGCAGTCGCGCAACGTCTGGTCCTCCGCCCGGCCGAAGATCTGGCCGGAGGTGGTCGTCATCGCGACCTTTCCCCGATTCGCCGGGGACCGGGTCGCCGCATTCGCGGGTCGAGTGGGCGTGCGCGACCCGTCCGCTTTCGTGGCTTTCGTGACCGAAGGGACGGAATGCTCGCTCACCGCGCCCGAGTCAGCCTTCAACGCGTGGCGGCTCCGGGCCCGGGCCACGGAAGTGTTCAGGGGCCTGAGGGCCATCACCATCGAGGCCACTATGCCAGTGGACCTCGTCGGCTTTCTCGCGCCCCTCGCGGAAAGACTGGCCCGGGCCGGGATTCCCATCGTCCCCCAGTGCGGGTTTCGAACCGATCATCTGCTGGTGCCCGAGAGCCGGTTCGAAGAAGCGGTCGGCGTCATCGAGAAGCTCATCGTCGAGGCCGGAAAGGAGAATCCCTGATGCCGACCCCGCTCTCCGCCGCTGAACGCGAACCTCTGATCGTCGAATATGAGGGCGGAGCCGCCCTGCTTCGCGCGGCCTGGGAGAACATGCCCGAGGACGCCGGGAAATGGCGGCCCGGGCCGGACAACTGGTCGGCCCACGAGGTCCTGATCCACTGCGCCGATTCGGAGACCTACGCCGCCACCCGCATTCGTCTGCTGATCGCGGAGAAGGATCCGGTCATCGTCGGGTACGACCAGAACGCCTGGGCGAAGGCCTTCGACTATCACGCCCAGTCCACGGATCGGGCGTGGCGCACGGTCGAAGCGGTCCGGTCCCACACCCTGCCCGTGCTCAGATCCCTCGCCGAGGGCGACTGGGCGAAGGCGGGGACGCATACCCAATCCGGTCCCTACACCGCCTGCGACTGGCTCAAGAGCTACGCCGCGCACTTGACCGGTCATGCCCGGCAGATCGAGAGAAACCTCGCCGCCTTCCGTGCCGCGGGGGGCAGAAGCTAGAGTCCGCGGATGTTTTTCGACGAGGAAGTAGCAGGCCAGATCAAGGAACGCTTCTCCGAGATGGTTCATCCGGTGAAGCTCGTCGTCTTCTCCCAGATGCTCGAGCACCCCGAATCCGATGAGGTGAAGCGGTTGGTCGAGGAGTTGGCGACGCTGGATCCTCGCGTCATCGTGGAGGCGAAGAATTTCGCCATTGACGCCACGCTGGCGAAGGACCTGGGGGTGGAACGCATACCCGCGATCGCCATTCTTCGCGCGGGAGTGGATGGCGGCGCGGATCAAGACTACGGGGTCCGTTTCTTCGGCCTGCCCATGCAGTACGACTTCGGGGTTCTCATCGACGGCATGATCGACGTGTCGAAGGGCGAGAGCGGCCTCGATCCCGGCACGGTCGAAGCGCTCAAAGGTCTGCCCCGCCCCGTCCACATCCAGGTGTTCTCGACCCCGACCTGACCGTTTTGTCCCCGGGCCGTGCGCCTGGCCTACCGTTTCGCCATCGCCAGCGACAAGATCACCGCGGATGGAGTGGAGGTAACGGGCTTCCCGGACCTCGCCCGCCGTTACCGCGTCTCTTCCGTTCCCAAGACGGTGATCGGTGAAGGCATCGACTTTGTCGGGGTTCAACCGGAGTCGGCGCTGCTGGAGCGCATCATGGAAGCCGCCTCGTCCTCCCCCCTCTCCTGAGGCCCGCCAAGCGCCATCACGCTCGCCGGAGCGCCTTCGTACCGCGTGTTATATTCAAAAATCTCCTGAAGCCTCTGCTAGGGGCGCCAAACAGAAAAGCGTCTTCGTGGTGTGTCATTAATGGTTCAGTTCAACTTTGCAGAAAAGACGATCAAGGCCAAGGTCGTTTTCTACGGCCCCGCGAAGTCGGGCAAGACGACGAACCTCGAACAGATCCACCGCCTCACGGATCCCGCCGGCCACAACAGTCTCGTTTCGCTGAACACAGCCCAGGACCGCACCCTCTTTTTCGACCTTCTGCCGATTTCCATGGGCCAGGTCTCGGGCTACGAGTTCAAGATTCAGGTCTACACCGTTCCCGGCCAGGTCCAGTACAACGCGACCCGGCGCGTCGTCCTCGCCGGCGCGGATGCCATCGTTTTCGTGGCTGATTCCCGCAAGTCCATGGCGAAGGAGAACATCGCAGCCTTCGAGAACATGAAGGTGAACCTGCTCGCGAACCGTTTGGTTCCCGAGAAGGTCCCCCTCGTGCTCCAGTACAACAAGCGCGACATGCCGGATATCGACACCGAGGCCGAACTGAACCGTCAGTTGAATGCATGGGGCCGCAGGGCCTTCCTCGGCATCGCCGCGAACGGCGAAGGCGTTCTGGAGACGTTCGGCGCCGCGGCCCAGGAAATGCTCCAGTCGATCGCCATCAAGTACAACCTCAAAGATAAGGGCCTCGACCCCACAAAAGTCCCGGAACTGGTCGCAACCGCGATGCAGGCGCTGGCCGGCCGGGCCGAAGACGCGGCCAGACAACCCCCGTCGAAGGGCGCGCCCGGAAAACCCGGATCCATCTCGCCCTCGAAGATCACCGTCACCCAGGCTCAGGGGGCCGATCAGAGCGCCTCATTGCAGGGCGGCGCCGACGGCGGCGGTCTGGTGATCGAGGAACTGCTGGGGAAGGCCATCAAGTCGAACGTCGACATGGCCGAGGTTCTTTCGAGCCTGGTCCAGGCCGTCAACAGCGGGCTGTCCGCCATCATCGCCCAGGCGGACCTCGCTCTTCTCCACAAAGAAGACATAAAGCGGAATGCCTCGATCGCCGCGATTAAGCGCGAGGCCGATCTGACTCAGCGGCGCGTTCAGGCCATTTCGACCGGAGGAGCCCTCCCCCCTTCCTCGGCCTCCATGCCCGGGCCCGCGACGCGCCTGGCCCAGCAGGTGAGCGCGCAGCGTCACCCGACCTCTTCCCTTCCCCCGCCGAAGACGGTTTCCACCAATCCCAATCTGCACCCGCCCCAGACCGAGTCCACCGGTTCCAGTTCGCCGAGCCATGGATCCCCGCTGTCGGCCATCCTGCGGGAGGGCGTGCGCCTGGCCCAGGACGAGTTGTCCGCAAGCGGCGCCACGGTGGAGTTCTCTCAACTGGCCGGGGAACCGCCCCTGTGTCCTCCCGCGCATGTGCATAAACTGGTGAAGGCGGCGGTCGAGGGCGCGGCGGCGCTCGCCCCCGCAGCCCGGATCGGCGTGCGTTCCGAGAAGAAGCCGGTTCTGTTGAAGAGCCGCGACGGGTCGGAAACAAAGCGCAATTTCCTGATGCTGATCGTAGCCCAGGCGGCGCTCATCCCGGTGGAAGAGCAGAAGAAGATTCCCGCCGGATCCGGCAGCGGGGCGCTCGGCGAAGCGGGAAAACTGGTCCGCGAGGTGGGCGGGTTCACCCGCTTCGCGCCCACCGCCGCCGGGGGCACCGAGGCCCGGTTCTTCCTGCCCATGTGAGCCCGATCCCGGGCACCTTTCACGCGTCCCCGGATCCAGGGCGAGGGGGCATCCCCCGACGACCTCAAGCCGAGACGGCCTTCACTCCTTCGGCTACCGCGTCTGCGGTGATGTCCCAATTGTCACGATCGAAGACGTTTCGGCCATCCTTGAACAGGATGATCTGCGGCGACTCGTGTTCGATGCCGGTGAGGGCGGCGACATGATTGCTGGCCGGCCGAGCTTCCACGACCTTGATGATCCCAAGCTTCAGGTCTTCCCGCGGGTCGAGATGCGCCTGCACGTGGACGAAGGTCTCCTGGGTCTTGTGGCAGGTTCCGGCCTTGAAGATGGCGGCGGTGGGGTTCTCCTCAAGGAAGCCGTCGACTTCTTGGGGTGAGGTAAGGAACGTGATTCGGTCTTTGAGAGGCATCCATAGATTTTAGGGCCTGGTCCTGAGTCGCCCAGAATCCATCGGCCTCGCCCCCGAAGCGCTTTCCGGCAGGCGCTCAAGCCCCTAGACTCTGAAGGCACCTTCACCCCTGATTGAGGAGAGTCCATGCGTTCATCCACCCCCGCGGCCACTTTCGGCATAGCCCTTTCCCTGCTCCTGCCCGGTCTCGCGAAAGCCCAACCCTCACGGTCCCCGGTGGGCAAACCATCGTCGGTCGAGGAAAAGACGGTGGGCATGAAGAAGCTCGAGGGCTTTGTGCCGGTCTACTGGGATGAGGGCGAAGGCAGGCTCTATCTGGAGATCTCCCGGTTCTCTCAGGAGATCCTGCATGCCACCGGTTTCGCCTCCGGGGTCGGGTCGAACGACATTGGCATCGACCGGGGCGCCCAGTCCGGGTCCGACCTGGTGATGTTCGAACGCGTGGGCCCTAAGGTCATGCTGGTCGCGCCGAACTACCATTTCCGCGCGACCTCCGACAACACGGCCGAGCGGCAGTCGGTCAGGGATGCGTTCGCGCGCTCCATTCTCTGGGGCTTCACGGTGGCGGCGGAGTCGCCGGGCAAGGTGCTAGTCGACGCGACCCCCTTCCTGGTGCGTGACCATCTGAATCTCGCTCCCCGTTTGCGTCCGGGAACCTACCGGCTGGACGAATCCCGCAGCGCCGTCCACATGGCGGGCGTCCTCAACTTCCCTAAAAACACCGAACTGGAAGTTGAATTGACCTACGCTCTTCAGCAGCAGACCGGCCCGCCCCAGGGTGGCGCCGCGCCCGGCCCCGGCCAGAACTTCGGCGGAGGCTCGTTCTTCGAGGGCGTGCGGGACGTGGCCGCCACCAGGGAGGCGGCGAGCATCCGGGTCCACCACACTTTCGCGGAACTGCCGGACAACGGCTACAAGGCCAGAGAACTAGACCCCCGCTCCGGTTTCTTCGGTCCCGACTTCCAGGACCGCTCGGCGGCCCTCGGGTCGCCCCTCGAGAAGCGCCTCATCGAAAGGCACCGCCTGGCCAAGGTCGATCCGAAAGCGAAGATGTCCGATCCGGTCAAGCCCATCATCTACTACCTCGATCCAGGCACGCCCGAGCCCATCCGCGGCGCGCTGCTGGATGGAGCGCGGTGGTGGAATCAGGCGTTCGAGGCGGCGGGGTATCGCAACGCCTTCCGGGTCGAGATGCGGCCTGAAAACGTCCATCCCCTCGACATCCGCTACAACGTGATCAACTGGGTTCACCGTTCCACCCGCGGCTGGAGCACCGGCGGCGCGGTGTCGGATCCGAGAACGGGCGAGATCATCAAGGGTGTGGTGACCCTGGGCTCGTTGCGCGTTCGTCAGGACTTCCTCATTGCCGAGGGCCTGCTCTCCCCCTACAAGACGGGCACCGAGGTTTCCCACGAGGCCAGGGAATGGGCCCTGGCGCGCCTGCGGCAACTCTCGGCCCACGAAGTCGGCCACACGCTTGGCCTTGGACACAATTACTACGACTCCGACGCGGGCCGCATCTCCGTGATGGATTATCCGCATCCCCTGGTGACCCTCAAGGCGGACGGTTCGCTCGACGTCTCCAAGGTCTACGACGTCGGCATCGGAGCCTGGGACAAGGTCGCGATCGCCTACGGGTATCAGGATTTTGCGCCCGGCACCGACGAGAAAACCGCCCTCGCGTCGATTCTCGACACCGCATGGCAGAAGGACATTCGCTACCTGACCAATCAGGACACGGAGGCGAACCCCCGGGCCGACCAGTGGTCGAACGGCACCGACGCGGGCGCGGAACTGAACCGGATGATGGATGTCCGCCAGGCCGCCCTCTCTCGCTTCGGTGAGGCCGCGATCCAGAAAGGCGCGCCCATGGCCACCCTCGAAGAGGCGCTGGTGCCCCTCTTCATGCATCACCGTTATCAGGTTGAAGCGGCCTCATCGGTGCTGGGAGGCCAGCACTACATCTACGCCATGCGCGGCGATGGCCGGGTTCCCAGCCGGGCGGCCACCGCGGCCGAGCAGAAGGGCGCTCTCGAGGCCCTGCTACGGACCCTCAAGCCCTCCGAACTGAAGATTCCCGAGACTGTCTTGAAGCTCATTCCGCCCCGCCCTTCCGGCTACGGCCCGCACCGCGAGCTTTTCCCGCGCTTCACCGGCCCCACCTTCGACGCAATATCGCCTGCGGTGGTCGCGGCCGATCTCACCATGTCCTATCTGGTCGACGGAGAACGCGCGGCCCGCCTGGTCGAACAGAAGGCTCTCGATGGGACCCTGCCTGGTTTCGACGACGTGATCAATGAAATCGTCCACGCCACGTTCGGGGCGCAGACCTCTTCCGCCTACGAAGCCGAGATCGCCCGCTCGGTGGAGAGGGTGGTGGTCGATCGTCTGATGGAGACCGCGGCCGGGGCGCGCATGCCCCAGGTCCGCGCCATTGCCCAGAGCGCTTTGGCCGGGATCGCGAAGATGGCCGGCTCGGACGCTGGCCGCGCCCTGATGGCCCAGGACATCGAACGCTTCAACGCGCGGCCGCTCACCGCGCCCCTGATGACCACGCCCGCCCCACCCGCCGGCGCTCCCATCGGAGATCTCGGGATGAACTACCTGAGAGGCGTGATCGAACCGTTCTGCTCGCAGGATCGTTCGGTCCTGGGCCTTCTGAGCGATCGCTGAGGCGGCGGCCATGCGACTCTCCTGACCCTTCTGCCCGCGGCCGCACCCGCCACGCGTGACCTCGCCCGGATCAACTGAATGGAGTTTCGCGGCGCGGCGGAGGCGCCGGTCGAGTCTCGGAAACGGCCGCCCCCGTCACGACTTCGTCCGCGTTCCGAAATCCGAATTGGCCCGCGAGGCCAAATGACCGAGCCGGCCGGAAATCGAGGTAACGTTCCTGGCCGGTATCAGCCCGGGTAGCCGAACAACGTTTTCGCCCAGACGAGCGCGAGCGTTCAGTCGGGGGCCTTCGCTCCACGCAGTGTCGGCCCGGGGTCGAAGGCGCCGGAACAGGAGAATGTCCATGGATCTTCCGGAATCACAATGGGAAAAGGTGTGGGCGAGCAAGGCGCCGGACCAGGTCAGCTGGTTCGAACCGGACCCCGCGACCTGAGTGGAACTGATCGGCGCAGTTGCGCCGGCGAAGAACAGCAGGATCGTCGACGTCGGAGGAGGAGCATCGCTTCTGGTGGACCGGCTCCTGGATGAGGGCTACGGCGGCATGATCGTGGTGGACATTTCCGAGTCCGCGCTGAGGGTGGCTCGCGCGCGTCTTGGGAATCGCGGGGATCGGGTCGGCTGGCTGGTCTCGGATGTGCGAGCTCTGCGCCTGTCCCCGCCCGTCGACGTGTGGCACGACCGGGCCGTGTTTCACTTCCTGACCGAAGAAGCGGATCGAGCCGCGTACCTGGATTCGGTTCGAGGATCTTTGCGGATCGGGGGCCAGGTCGTGATCGCGACCTTTGACTTGCGCGGTCCAGAGCGCTGCAGCGGCCTGCCCGTCGAACGGTACGACCCCGCCAAGCTCTCCCGTCGATTCGGTTCGGAGTTCGAGTTGCGGCGAAGCATCAAGAAGCGGCACCGGACGCCATCGGGCGCGGAGCAAGAGTTCACCTACGCGGTGTTCCAGCGCCATCAATGAGTGGAACAGGACCGACTTCGTCTGGGGTCTTAACATTCGTGCTCTGCGCCACCCGGCAGGAGCCGGCTGGGTGAATGCCTCGGCCGCCCGACTTACCTGACGGTGGGGGCGGAACTTCCCTCGGCGGCGCGGCACGCCGCATCGGCGCAGTTCTTGAGCGCCGCCACCCGGCCGGACAGCTTGGCCCGAAGCGGGAGCGGAAGCTTGCTCGCCGTGTTCTCCAGCTGATACGGGTCCCGGTCGAGATCGTAGTACTCCTTCTCCCCCGACGCGTATTCGATGTACACGTCGTTTTCGGAACGAACCCCTGAGTACGACCGCACGCGAAAGGGCGCGCCGCCTCCGAAGTGCTCGATCAGCATCAACTCTCGCCACGGAACCGTCGAGCCCGGGCCCGCATGAAGAAGCGGAACCAGGGACCGGCCATCCGAAATCGCGATCAACTCGGCCGGCGCTCCGGCCAGGTCGAGAAGGGTCGGGGGGAGATCCACCAGACCGACGACTTGCGGCAAGGTCAGACCAGCGCGAACGCCCGGGCCTCGCACGAACAGCGGCACCCGGATCGACTCCTCGTAGGGCGCGTATTTCTCGGTGGGAATCCGATGCTCGCCTCGGAACCAGCCGTTGTCGGAGGTAAAGAAGATATACGTGTTCGAAAGGTCACCGGTTTGCTCCAGCGTCTTGAGGAGCTCGTCCATCGCCTCTTCAACCGAAAGAAGGGACTGCCGCATCTCCCGATAGGTCGTGTCGATCTCGCGGTCCCACCAGGGAGTGAGAGGTTCCGCCTGCTCCTGAAGGGCCCTTGGCTTGTCGCTCAGGTCCTTTTCGTTGAAGGACGGCTTTCGCGGAGCCTTGTCTTCGGGAAAGGTCTGCCGATGTCTCGCCGCCGGTTCCGGCGGCACGTGGGGTGCGCTCAGGGCGAGATAGGCGAAGAACGGCTGGCCGGGCTTCTTCGATCGCACGAAGTCCTGGAGCCCGCGACTCAGCACATCGGTCTGATAGCCGCCGGTCTCCGCCTCGTAGAGCTTCAGGAGGCCGTTCTCGCTGAGAGTGAAGTGATTGTTGCGGGCTTCCCGGTCGGACAGGATGACCCGGAAATCGTCCCACCCTTTGGGCACGAAGGTCTCGTTCTGTCCCTGCGGGAAATCGTTCATGTACTTGCCGAAAAGCCCGGTGCGGTATCCGGCGGCCTGCAGCCAGGGTCCGATATTCCGGTCGTCATAGCCGCCGGCCCGCCATGGCGTGTATCCGCCTTCCGGACCGTTGTTGTAATAGACCTTGGTGTTGTGGGCGTACTGCCCGGCCAGAAGCAGAGAGCGCGCCGGCCCGCACAGCGGGGTGTTGGCGAGGTTCGAGGAGAAGCGCGTTCCCTGGTCCATCAGCAGGGACCTGAACCGGGGCATGGACTCGGTGAGGTCGACATCGGCGTCGTCCAGCACGACCACGATCAGGTTGGGCCGGTCTTCGAGTCTGGCGGCGGGCGCTCCCGGTGGGGCGCCCGCGCCGCAGGCAAGAGGCAGGGCAAAGCTCGCGAGCACGAGGCCGCGAAGGAGCGGCGCCCTTCGGACCCATCTGGCCCGACTCGTTCGGCAGGAAAGAGTTCGCTCCAAATCGCTATTTCAGATGCTTGGCGAGGAAGGCCCACACCTCATTGCGGGATTCCTTCGCGAGCGGGGTGTCGATGCGGTTGAAGTAGTGGCCGCCCGGGGCATTGTCGTAGATCTTGTACTCGAACTTCTTCCCCGCCGCCTTGAGGGAGTCGATGAGGTGTTCGACCTCGAGGACGTTCACGTCTTCATCGTTGGTGGTGGTGTGGATGAGGAGCGGCGTCTCCAGCTTGGCCGCGTGGGCGTAGGGTGAGCGCTTCTTGTATTCGGCCACATCTTCATCCGCCGATTTCCCGATGAAGCCCTCGTAGATGGCCCGGTAGTCATCGTCCTTGTAGCCCATGCGGGCGATCAGATCGGCCACCGGCACGCCCGCGTAGGCCACCTGATACGCCTTGGGCCAAGTCAGGATGTTGAGAAGGGTGTGATAGCCGCCGTGGCTCCAGCCAAGGATGCCGACCTTCGCGGAATCGACGGGCAGGTTCTCCACCGCCCAGTTGCGGGCGGAGTAGGTATCGTCGATCTCCGCGCCGCCGTAGTCGATCTGGTCGTAAAGGAATCCCCCATATCCGGTGGAGCCCCGGTACTCGGGGGCCACGATGACGTATCCCTCGGCCAGCAGCTCGCGCGCGGCGCGCAGGTTCTGAACGGTGTCGAAGTTACTGTGCACGCCCTCGTGCACCATCACGATCAGGGGCGCCTTCTGCCCGGGGTTGAGCGAAAGAGGAATGAAGGTGTAGGCGGAGAGGATCAGGGGATTGCCGTTGCCCTGGCCGGTGGGATTCGTCATCCTCACCGGCTTGGACGAGGTGAACCGGACCTTGTCCACTCTGGCGATGTCGGCCATGCGCGAGAACCACATCCAGTCGTCGATGTCCTTCCGGATCTGCTGGCCCTGGTGCCTCTGCTGCGACTGCAGCTTAAGGATCTGGGCCTGCAGCGAGGCGATGGTGGCGTCCTTGTCGTCGTCGCCTGGAGGCTGGGCGAAGCCGGAACTGGCCAGGGCCAGAACCATGGCCAGAAGCAGGGGGGATCGCCTGATCATGAAGAGTCCTCTCGAGAGTGGTGAGCCGGTCGGAGGGGACCGCGAACCCAAGCGACGCGGACCCAAGCCACGCATGTTAGCGAAGGTAGGGAGACTAAATGACCGGCGACGATGGGGCCGGGGCTCTATTTCTGCGGCTTTTGACCGCGGCGCGGTTCAAGCAGCCGCTGTCTTTCCTCGTACTCGGCCTGCGCCTTCTGGCCTTCGGGGGTGGCGAGCCATCGCTTCCATTCACGATTCTCTTTCCATCGCGCCACCGGATCCTTGGTCCTGAAATTGGCCAGCAGGCCCACCGGCGACACCTTTGCTCCTTCAAGCAGGGTGCCCAGGCGGGTCACGTCCGCGGGCAGGTGGTCGCGGGTGGCGATGTGCCGGACGCTCTCCGCGGTTTTCAGGGATGTTTCCTGGGCGGAGGTGGCGATGATCAGGAACTTTCGCGAGGATGAAACTACGGCCCAGAGTTCGCATTGCTCGACCACGGGTATGCGAAGGGTGAAGAGGATGTCTCTTTGCAGGCGCAGGCTGTCGTCGCAGACCGCGACCTCGAGATCGGGGGTGAAGACGCGTTCCCGGGCGATGTCGTCCAGGAAGGCCTGGGTAGGCTGGGCCGAGCGGTATGCGGGGACGATGGCGCCGAAAAGGAACAACGCCGTGCCCAGGACCGCGGCCGCGGAAATCGACACGACGAGGCGGGCGGCGGGACGGATCGCGGAGAGGATGCAGGCGAGGGAGGCAAGACCGAGAAAGCCGCGCATCGCCCTCACCATGGTCGGGGAGGGCGCGAAGGGCGCCGGCAGCATGGGAAAGAAAGCCGCCCCCAGGAGCAGGCCGCCCGCGACCAGACCCAGGAGGCGAAGGGTTCTCGCTGAAGGCCGGCCGAAGGCGAGATAGGCCCCGATCAGAATGCCGAGGGGCGGGAGGATGGGCAGGAGGTAGTAGTCGATCTTGCCCCTCGACCATGACAGAGGCGCCAGCATCAGCATCGACCAGACCAGGAGGATGCGGGCGCTTCTTTGAGACTCCCCCCGGAAGGCCCAGACCGCAGCCGGAATGGCCAGAATCGACCAGGGCAGTCCTTCCACCGCGTAGATGGGAAGGTAGAACCAGAAAGGCTCGGCCGCGTCGTAGGTGGGAGCCGCGAACCGCTGGAGGTTTTCGCGCAAGAAGAACCACTTCAAGGGTTCGACACCTTCCCTCCGGTAGACGAAGATGAACCAGCTCAGACCCACGCCGGTGGCGACGAGGCTCCCGGCGAGCCCGGAGGGGTTGAAGATCCGGGGGAGGCGCCTCTCGACCAGCACGAAGGCGAGGAGCAGGGCGCCAAAGTAGATCCAGGCTATAGGGCCCTTGGTGAGAAACGCCAGACCCAGCAAGGCGCCGACGACGACCAGGAGATGCGGTCTGGATTCGGTCTCGCTCCGCAGAAAAAGCCCTCCCGCGAGCAGGGTGAGCAGGGTCAGGAGCATGTCCGACATGGTGAGTCGGGCGAAGCTCACGAAAGCGTAGCTCGTTCCCACAATCGCGGCGGCGAAGAAGGCCGCCTGGGGAGCCCGCTCCGAGGGCCGGCCGTCCTCGGCGGGCAAGATCAGACGTCGGGTCAGGGAATACGTGGCCCCAAGGGTGGCGAGAGCCAGCAGGGCGGCCACCAGACGGCCCGAGAAAAGACTCGGGCCAAAGCCCTCGAAACTGAGCGCCAGCAGCCAGTAGGTGAGGGGCGGTTTGTCGTAGAAGGGCTCGCCTCGATAGTAGGGGATCAGCCAGTCGGCCCGCTCCACCATGGCCCGGGCGACATCGAGGAAGTAGATCTCCGCTCGCTCGATGGGCGCATCCGACAGGCCGAGCACGAAGGCCGCGGCGGAGAGAACCATGAGAAGCCCGAGGCGCCAAAGGGTGCGGACACGGTCGGAAGTGCCGGTCGAGTTCAAGCGAGAGGACTTCTTATCTGGCCGGACTCTTCTTGAAGTGGAGTTGGCCGCACGCCGCCAGCACATCCTGACCCCGCGGCTTCCTCACCGACACTGGAATGCCGGCGTCGAGAAGGATGCCCTCGAACCTGGCGATCTGGGCCTTCCGGGGCGGATCGAAGGGAATCGGATCCGCCGGATTCAAGGGAATGAGGTTCACTTTTCCGTTCCGGCCCCGGAGGAGTCGGGCCAGAGCGTGGGCTTGCTCATCGCGATCGTTCACATCCTTGAGCAGTACGTACTCGTAGGTCACGCGACCGCCCCGGGGCGAAGGATAGGAATCGGCGGCCGCGATGACGTCCTTGAGCGCGTACTTGTTCTCGACCGGCATCAGCTCGCCGCGCAGCTTCGAGGTCGGGGCGTGGAGGGAGATGGCGAGGTTCGGGCGAACCGGCTCGAGTTTGAGCTTCTCGAGCGCGGGCAGAATCCCCACCGTTGAAAGAGTGAGCTTCTTGGGGGTGATGGCGAAGCCCTTGGGGTCCATGAGGGTCCGCAGCGCGGCCATGGTGTTCCCGTAGTTGAGCAAGGGCTCGCCCATCCCCATCACCACCAC
>JAQBHL010000298.1:0-5863 GCA_032127745.1 Acidobacteriota bacterium | reverse complement strand
GCAGGCGCGAGAAGATGTCGTAGGCGCGCTCACCTCGGGCGGTCTGCTCGACCACCATGGGCACGAGCATGGCGTGGGTGTCCCTCATTCGAAGTGGACTCTAGCAGCGGCCCTAATCATGTCAATAATGCGGCGGTCCCTCGCCTGAGCGGTCAAACGCGATTTCTGGTCGTCGGTGAGCCGGCCGGAGATGGCCCCCTCGCTGGTGCGGGCCCGGGCGGCCAGGCGCTTGATCTGATCCTGGACGTCGTCGTCGGTGGCCTCGATCTTCTCGGCCTTGCCGATGGCATCGAGCAGGATTTCGAGCTTCACCTGCTTCGCCGCACCGTCCCGCTGTTCCGCCGCCACCTTGTTCCAGTCGAGATTGATCTTCTCGAGATCGATGCCCTGCTGCTGAAGGTTCTCCGCGAAGCGCCGGGTGCGCGCCTCGACCTGCTCGTCCACCAGGCTCTGGGGAATGTCGAAGGTGGCAAGGTCGGCCAGCTTGTGGAGGACGGCGTCTTCGATGGTCACGTTCTCGTTTTGCTTGAGCGCCCGCTCGATGCGTTCCTTGACGCCGGCCTCGAGGGCCCCGAAGTCGTCGAAGTTCAGGTCCTTGGCGAACTCATCGTCCTTCGCGGGGAGGGTCTTCACCTTGATGGCGCGAACCACGACGTGATAGTCCACGGTGCGGACCACGGGGGAGTTCGGATCCTCGCTCTCGCGCTCGACCGCCCGCACCTCCTTCTCCTCGCCGGGGAGAATTCCTTCGAGGGCGGCGTTGAGTTCGCCGTGATTGGCCGCATGGCCGACCTCGATGAGGGTCTCGTCGCGTTTTCGGGCTTCGCCGGTCGAATGGTCGGTGACTTCGATGTCGACCTCGACAAAGTCTCCCTTCTGGGCGGGACGATCGGGCGCGGGTTCGAACCGGGCCCCGGCATCGCGCAGACGGTCGATCTCGGCCTCGATCATCTCCGGGGTCGCGGTCTGCTGCTTCACGCTCACCTCGATGCCGCGAAACGCGGGGATGGCGACCTCGGGCAGGATGTCGAAGGTGATGCGGAACTTGAGGGCGCCCTCGGGAGCGAGTTCGACCTTCTCGAGCTTCGGGGAAGCCACCGGCCGGAGCTTGTGGGTCTCGAGCTCCTTCGGCAGCAGTTCGTTCGCGATCGCCTCCACCGCGTCCTGCTCCACGTCGGCTTTGAACTGGCGCTTGACGACCGCGAGAGGCACCTTTCCCGGACGGAAGCCGGGGAGCTGGGCGCGCTTGGCGATGGTCCGGGCGCGTTTGTCGATCTCCTTCGAGACGATCTCTTTGTCGACATCGAAGTCGATCGCCTTGCGAACGGAGTTTTCGGAGGTGAGTTCAGCTTTCAAGTGTTCTCTCTTGGGGGTTTGGATCGCCCGGCGGGCGACGCGAAGCGCGAGTGTATTTCGTGATTTAGGGGCTTCAAGGGCATCTGCGTGCCGCGGGCGGCGGGTGTCAGCTTCGTCGGGTGATCCCAGAACCAGGCCGTACGACCCGCCCCGAGAGCGCACCCATTATTCTACGCGGTCCGAGCGGGAAGCTGGATCGAGGCGCGCGCCACGGATCCCAGGCGATAAACTCCACGCCGCACGAGCGGGCGTGGCGAAATGGCAGACGCGCGGGTCTTAGAAGCCCGTGGAGAGATCCTTGGGGGTTCGAGTCCCTCCGCCCGCATTGCACGGTCATCGCGAACCGTGGATGGACCGAACGCACGTCACCCCGCCGCACCCACGCACGTCACCCCGGCGCAGGCCGGGGTCCAGGCGCGTCAGAAGGTGCCCAAGCCGAAGCAATCTCGGCGTCCCGGATTGCGGCCCGCGCGCGAACCCCTCGAAGGAGGCCTAGACGGCTCGGCGATCCGACAGGGCCAGCATGCCGCGAACGATCCGGTACAGGAACCACAGCGAGATCAGGCCCCAGGCGATCCAGCCCGGCACGATCAGCAGCAGCCAGAGCGGGGAGGTCACGAGGTACAAGCCGCCGGCCCAAAGAACCGACGTCAGTCGCCACGAGAAATGCGATTCCTGATACGTGCCCACGGCCTCGCCCTGAAAAACCATGTCGGCGAAGAAGGCGATGATCAGCAGAAAGACGCTGGCCTGGATCCCGGGGACCACCGCGGCGACGGCCACGACGAAGTGCAGGATGTAGCTCACCCAGCCGACGGCATTCACCTTGTCGCTGGGAGTCGACACGTGGGTTTCCATAATTCAGACTCCTCTATGATCCAGTACGTTCTGCCGCCCCGTAATGTTCGGCCCAACTACTCATGGTTGGGCGGGCTCCCTGGCCAGAGGTTACAGCGGCCCCGGAGGGTAGGACTCGCCTTGCATCAGGCCACGGGGGGGTGGCACGACGCCCGCCGAACATTGCGACAGGCGGCGGGGTGTGCGCCCAGCGAACGGCGACGCGCAGACCGCCCATTTGATGGCCGTCACTGGCTGAGTTGCCGCTTGACCTCATTGTGCGGAACGCCTTTGCCCGCATCGAGTTCGCTAAGCCCGGCGTCAATCTTGGCCAGAAAGATCAACCGCTCGATCGCGTCATCAAACGTGGCATCAGTAGGGAGGTCCTGCAGGGCCTCCATAATCTGTTCTCGGGTGTCGGGGTAGCCATGATCGGGCAGTCTACGCCCGGGGACTTGGACGCCAAGGCCACTCGCCGTATCCCGGGTCGGCTGAACACTGCATTATGCGGTTCCCGTTTCAAGAAACCTTGCGCTCCGCGAAGAAGAATGCGACATCCTGAGCGATCTTGAACGACGTGGGCGACTTTCGAAGCTCCCGGCTCAAGACCCACCGCGGATTCGAACTGCGCTCGCTTTGGCTCGAGCCAAGGCGAACCGTTGTAGCTCGTCTTGTGCTGATAGAAGACGAGAACATGGCCCGCCGGCATGGCGGCCCAGATTGACGCCAGTTCAGAGTCGAGAACATGTTCCCAACTTGGCTTGGTGGGCTGCAATCCAGTGTCTGGATCAAGGAAGACGATGGTCCGACCTCTGTCGGTTTCTCGCACCACTGAAACCACCTATTCGAGGTAGCTCGCCCGGTCCTTGAACTCGTCTGCCAGAACCTCGACGCGAGGTCCAGCGGGAAGAGCACGCCCCACTTCACGAGGTCCCTGGTGTCGGAGTACCACTGGTCCCTCATCGAAATCCCGCATAACGTTTCGGTTCAGCGGCGGTGCGTTAGCACCGTCCGCTGCAACCGATTGTTAGCTGTCCGGTGGAACTAAACGGTCATGCCGGAGAAGCACGGCTCACTTGACCAGTTCGAAATCACCTGGCTTCCATGTCTGGTCGAACCAGGGCTGCAGCGGGCCGTAGAGACGCAGCAGCACGTTATAGCTCTTGCCGGGCATAGTCTGGATCCAGTTGCCCTCGTGGTCTTCCGGAGCCTTGGGGCCGAACCACATGGTGTAGGAACCGTCGGCATTCGCTTTCACGGAAGGGTTGTTGCTGTCGAGGCCAGCCAGTTTCTGATCCGTCTCCAGCATCGAACGGTGCTGGCCGGAATAGACCATGAACGACCAGAAGTTATTGACTGGGACCGGACCGGGCAGCGTGACCGAGTAGGATTTGCCGCCGTCAAGGTATTCGCCTGTCGAGTCCTGCGCGGTGAATTCGTAGACGGAGCCCGAGCCCACCTTCGGTGCGGCCATGGCCGGCGTGATTCCCGTGGCGAGGTAGTGGAAGAAGATGCGGTCATCAAGCACGCGTTCCCCGTTGTTCACGAACTCGGAGCTCAGACCGGCAAACGGTGAGTTCCATTTGCGATCGGGATAGAAGAATACGCTTTGCTTTCGCGGCGCGAAGGTCAGGGCGCGGGCGGCTGCGTTGCCCACGGCTACCGCTTCGGTCAGGACTTGTTTCATCCGGGCGTCGGGATTGAAGGGCTCGCCCTTCTTGATGCCGATCGAGGCGAAGAGTCCGACCAGCTCCGGGTCGAAGGAGTCGGCGGGCTCGTACTGGATCACGGCATTCAATTCTTCGTAGAAATGAAAGTTGTTCGCGTGGACGGTGTTCATCTGCTTGCCGGACAAGTTCACGAAACGCTGCTGGGGTCGATTGGCCGCCTGCGTCAGCGGATACATCCGGAAGCCTGCTTTCACGCCGTCGGCCGCAGCCTTCTTGTCGCCATCTTTGACGAATGCACGGAAGAACATCATGTTGCGGTAGCTCGGCGTGCGTGCGACAAAGTAACCGTCGGGAATGGCTCCTTTGTAGTCACGATGCACAAAGAGGTATTTGCCCCCCTTGCCCTGGTCCGGACCGGTCACACCGACGTCCGTGATCCAACGGAAATAGGCGTCATCGACAGGTCCTAATACGCCGGGCGGGAGTTCCACGACGATCGGGCCATCTTTGACATCCACTTCCGCCATGGCGTAAACGGTGGTCGAGTTGGGTGTTAGGAACAGCGAGCGGGCATCCATCAGTTCCTCGAAAATGCCCAGATCACCCGGATTAACGCCACCCTCCTTGAAACCTTCGAGCAGACCATAAATGGACGCCGCGGGCATGCCATTGAGGAAGGCTTCCACGCCGCGGGAAGCGTCGAGGAAGTCGTAGGCCTTCTTGACGGTGGCCTTGCTCGGCATGCCGTCAAAGAACTCAAGGTCGCCGAGTAGTTCGGTGTGGACCTTCTCCGGTGTCGTGACCGACTCGGGAACGTTCGCCATATATTTGGTAGATTTCATAATCTATTATCCTCGCGTGTCTGTTTAAGGCGTATCTCGGGAAAATGCAAGACAGTTGCCACTGGAATAACCCGCGAGGTCCCCAGGCCGTTGGCGCGGACCTCGCTGGGTTCATTGCTTCGTTGGACGGCCCATTATTGGACCCGATTGCGCGGCCTCACAAGGCGGCTCTTTCGGACCGCATCCCGAAAGACAATTGTCTCATCTTCCTGGGTCACGTCCAACATTCCACAATTCAGGGCGAGGAAGTCGTCGGTCAGCAACCATTCCGATCCGCTCGGCTGAAGCACGAAGACTCTGCAATCCTCTGTCTTGGGGATTTCGATAGAGAACACCCTTAGGGATTCCCAGTCCGACTTCATGAAGCCGGAGCCATAGCCCGGGAACCTCACGCTGAGAACCTCGTGGCCGGCCTCTTCCCACGCGCTGAACCGCTTCTTGACTGCAGTGTTAGCGGCCACGAGGAAACGCGGAATTCTGACCGCGAGTCGCGAGCGAGGGCCTGATCGCCTCTGAGCGCGACCGCAGCAAGGCCTCCTTTTCGGCGACGCGGGGTCCGAGTTTCTCAGCCAGATAGGTGACGTAGGCGGGATCGAGAGGTGGATCGGCTTGAAGCACTTCGTCGATGGCGTCGAGAAAGTAGTACAGGGTTCGGATGGGAGCGAGGGGATGCTGGTCGGGGCTGCGCTGGCTGTGGCGGACGGCGGCGACGACGAAGGCGGCATAGACGGTGCGAAGAGCGACGCCGCGGTCGTGGAGTTCGACGGCCAGTCGGCGGTCGTTCCGACTGGCTCTGGTTGGGGTTCCGGGAAGACGGAGGTAGTTGTTGATCACGGCGGTGACGTAGAGCCTTCTGGAGAGGCGCCGGTCCGCGTTCACGACTTCTTCCGACGCGCCGCGGCCTCCTTCTGACTCTCGTGGACGCGGTAGCTCTCTCCCGAGATCATGGTCACGTCGGCATGGTGGGTGAGCTTGTCGAGGAGGGTGGCGATGGAGGTCGCGTTCGGGAACACGGTGTTCCAGTCACGAAAGGCGAGGTTGGTGGTGACGAGTATGGAGCGTGAGGGGTTTCCATCTCGGGGCCCAGAGCGCTCGTACCGGCGGTCGATAACTTTGTAGAGCAGGTCAGCGGCGCCCGAGTCGTAGGAGAGATACCCG
>JAQBHL010000297.1:0-35379 GCA_032127745.1 Acidobacteriota bacterium | reverse complement strand
ATAGGGTGAGGCGCAGTCTCAAGGCCTGTCGACGCCGACCGCGAGGACCCGCCCCGGGTAGAACTTCTTCCACTCGCCGTCCTTGGTCAGAATGGCGTCGCATCGGCTCTCAAGAGCAGTGGCGATGTGAATCGCGTCGGCGGCCCCGGCCTTGCGCGCGCGTAACAGAGTGGCTGCCTCTACGATCGAGTCGGTGAGGCTCACGATCTCGAGAGACGGGCTGTCGAGGAAGCGGTCGAACAAACCGAGCAACTCAAGGTTGCCCGCGCCGAGCGGTTTGCATCGAACTTCGAGTCGGGTGAGTCGGGAGGTCACCAGCTCGGTCGAGGGATCGGAGCGAAGGTGCGCGAACCATTCGATGGCGGCGGCCTTGAGGCTCGGTTCGCCCTCGAAGAGGTAGATGATGGGATTGGCGTCGATTTAGAGACGCACTATCTCCAGGAGCCTCGTCCCTCCTCGACCTCCCCATCAATCTCCTCCTTCGTGCGTGTGCCCGGGGGCAGGCCTTCGAGGAAGGCGACGAGTTCGTGGATGGCAGTGGCGCTTCGCCTATGGGACCGATACCCGCGAACCTCGACCCGGTCAAGGTCGGGCGGCAATGGAGCATCGAGGCGAAGCGAGCCGTTCTCGATGTGCGCTGGAATCGTGACGGTTTCAGTCATGGGTGATGCCTCGCTCTCCTCCCCACCGGGGAGGATACAACGGCCGAGTTGGCGAGGTCCGATCCAGCCACATTCACCGGCCCGCATGGACCTTGTTTGGATGGGCTCGGCCGGCTACCCTCAGGAGGCGCGCAGCGAGAAGAACGCGACGACCGCTCTCCATGAGGCGGGGGGTTAGGATCAGATCGAACCAGAGGACAAGAGGAAAAGCAGTGAGCAACCTCGACGACTTCGACCTGCGGCGGCCGGACACAGGTCCCGACGAATTCGACACAGAGGACAACCTGGCGACGGAATCCGCCGCCCCGCCCGCCGCGCAGGGGATTCATCCGGCCCTTCCGGTTGCGGCCGTGGTCCTGGTCCTGGGCCTGCTTCTGCTCGGGCTTTACTTCCTGTTCCGCCCCAGTGCGCCCGTCAATCCACCGTCACCCGCCACCGCTACCGACGCCCCCCCTGCCCCTGCCGTCGAGTCGGCGCCGATCCCGGCTCCGACGCCCCTCGACCTGCCGCCACTTAACAGGAGCGACGCGGTAGTTCGAGGCTGGGTCGCCGCCCTGTCAGCGAATCCTGAGCTTGGCAAGTGGTTGATCCCCGATCAACTGATCCGAAAGTTCGTTGTCACCGTCGAAAACATTGCAGACGGCGAGAACCCGGCGGCGCACCTCCGGCATATGAGGCCTGAGACGGGTTTCCAGGTGGCTGGGACGGGGGGCAGTCTCTTCCTCGACCCGCAGGGCTTTGCCCGATTCGATGGTCTGGCCGGGATCGCGGACTCCATCAACGCTACGGACGCCGCTCACCTGTTTCAGAACCTGCGCCCGCTCCTGGACGAGGCGTATAGAGAACTGGGACATCCGGCGGGGAGATTCGACGCCACGTTCGCGCGCGCCCTCGACCGCTTGCTGGAAACACCGGCATCGCCTCGGCGAATTGAGGTTGTTCGCCGCTCGGTGAGCTTCGAGTTCGCGGACCCACGACTGGAAGCGCTGTCCCCGGCCCAGAAGGTGCTGATCCGCATGGGGCCTGCCAATCGCGCGAAGGTCCAGGGCAAGCTCGAAGAATTTCGGGCCGCCCTCGAAGCTGCCACACGCGTAGAGGCGGGAACGCCGTCAGCACGGTAATCGCTCACTGAGAACGGAGGGACGTATGAGCCAGCTGCTACGTATGCCGGTCGCGCTGGCCTGCGTGGTGGTGTGCGCCGGCATGGCGTCCGCCGAGGTCGAGCGGGTCGAAGTGAAATCGCGCCTGGACGTCCGAAACGGCGAGAGCTTCGGTACGGCCGGCGCCTACGAGGCGGTGACCGGCACCGTGTACATCGTGGTGGACCCGGCCAATCTTCGCAACGGCATCATTCCCGACCTCTCAGGTGCGCCGCGCGATGCTCAGGGACGGGTTCACGCCTCCGCCGATTTCTCGCTCCTTCGCCCCAAGGATCCGGCTCGCGGAAACCACGTACTGCTCTTCGATGTGGCGAACCGCGGCACTCGCATCGCGCTGCGGACACTCCATCGTGCCGCGCCTCCCGGCGCCTCGGAGCCCGAGTTCGGAGACGGGTTCCTGCTGCGTCAGGGATACACCGTGCTGTGGGTCGGCTGGCAGGGGGACCTGCCCGCGGATCCCGACATGCTGGGCGCCGACCTGCCGCGCGCGGTCGGGATCGAGGGGATGATGCGGGGCGACTTCACCCTGCTCCATGACGCCTCGCAGACCGCGGTGCCCGGCACCGGGCTCAACCTTCCGCTCGAGCGCGAAGGGTCGGGCGACCGGCTGTTCGTTCGCGACGATCCCTATTCGGACGCGCAACTGGTGCCGCGCAATCGCTGGCGCTTCTCGGAGGATCGGCGGCAGCTCGTGGCTGATGACGGCCTGAAGGCCGGCAAGGTGTACGACCTGATGTTTCGCACCAAGGATCCTCTGGTCGCCGGGCTCGGGTTCGCTGCGGTGCGCGACGCGGTGTCGGCGGCGCGCGCGGGACGATTCCCGGACGTCGTGGTGTCGAAGACCATCGGCTTCGGCGTCTCTCAGAGCGGCCGGATGCTGCGGGACTTCCTGTACCAGGGCTTCAACGTCGACGAGCGCGGCGCCCGGGTGTTCGACGGCCTGATGATCCACATCGCCGGCGGCGCGCGCGGCAGCTTTGCTCAGCGCTTCGCGGCGTCCGGCAGCGATACCTACTTCTATCCGTCACGTTTTCCCTTCACGCCGGAGGAGGAGACGGACCCGGTGACCGGCGCGCGCGACGGCCTGCTCAACCGCGCGAAGGCCGACAACGCCGTGCCGCGGATCTTCTTCACCAACTCCGCGGTCGAGTATTGGGGCGGTCGCGGGGCGTCGCTCACTCATACCACCGTCGACGGCACGCGCGACCTGGCCCCGGGCGAGAACGCGCGCATCTACTTCATGGCCGGGCAGCAACATGTCCCGGCCGCCTTCCCGCCGAAACGCTCGGCGACCAATCTGTCGCGGCAACTGCCCGATCCGCTTGACGCCGAATGGGCGTTGCGCCGGCTGCTGGGTTCGATGAAGGCGTGGATCGAAGACGGGACCAAGCCGCCCGACAGCCGCTATCCACGCATCGCCGACGGGACGCTGGTGGCGCCGGAGACCCTGCGCTTCCCCAAGGCGCTGGGCCCAGCGCCAACCCGGGTCCCTCTCAACATGCGCCTTGACCTTGGCCCCGACTACATCAGCAAGGGCATCGCGGTTCTGCCCGCGAAGACGGGCGCGCCGTTCCAGCCGCTCGTGCCTTCGGTGGATGCCGATGGCAACGATGTCGCCGGCGTTCGCATGCCGGAGCTGGCGGCGCCGCTGGCCACTTTCACCGGCTGGAACTTCCGCGACCCTTCGACCGGAAGTCCGCAGAGCTTCGTGAGGCTTGTGGGGTCCTATGTGCCCTTCGCACTGACCCGCGCCGAGCGGCAAGCGAGTGGCGACAGCAGGTTGTCCATCCAGGAGCGCTATGCGAGCCAGGCTATCTACCTGGCCAGGGTGCGGGATGCGGCGGGGCGTCTGGTCGCCGACGGGTTCGTGCTGTCCGACGATGTCGAGGCCATTGTCGAGCGCGCCTCCGAGCACTGGACGTGGCTGCACACGAGCGTCGTGAACGGCTCCGCTTCGAAGTGACACCGCGGTCGTGATCGAAGCGCCGGGCAGGGAGGCGTTGTGGACCCCGGTCGCGCGGGCCTGCTCTCTGGCTATTCAACGGGCGACTCCCGGGGACTAGAATCGCCTCGATGTCAACCACGCACGCGGGGTTTCGGACGACGCTCGATCTGTTCACTACAGGCGTGGACTTGATGCGCCAGAACCTCCGTCGGGATGAGCCTCAGGCGAGCGAGAGCGAGATAGACGACTTGCTGCGCCAGTGGCTTCAGGAGCGCCCCGGCGCCGAGTTCGGCGACTGCCCTGGACGGCTGGTCGATATTGACGCGCGGGTCGGGTGACTTCGCTCGAAGCCACGCTGGTTGAGATCAACACCGCGCTCGGCCGGCTTCACGTCTCGTCCGCGCTCGTCGGCGGTCTGGCCGTTTCCGTTCGCACCGAGCCTCGATTCACCCGGGATGCGGATCTGGCGGTGGCCGTGGGTACCGACGCGGAGGCTGAACGCCTCATTCACGCCCTGCGAGCCAGTGGCTTCCTTGTTGCCGCGGTTGTGGAGCAGGAAGCGGCCGGGCGACTCGCGACGGTGAGACTCTCGACGTCAGCGGAATCGCACGCGCCGGTGGTGGACCTTCTGTTCGCGTCCTGCGGGATTGAGGCGGAGGTAGTCGCGGACGCCGAGCCAATTGAGCTCTTGCCCGACCTCACGATGAAGGTAGCCCGAACGGGGCACCTCATCGCGATGAAGGTGCTATCCCGCGACGACGCGCGGCGTCCGCAGGACCTCGTGGACTTGCGCGCTCTGCTGCGTGTTGCCACGGCCGAAGAACTCGACCGAGCGCGTCGGTCGCTGGCCCTGATTGCGGCTCGCGGCTACAACCGGGGCCGCGATCTTCCCTCGCAACTGGAGGCCCTCCTCGGTCCAACCGCCTGAGTCGGCAAGGCGCAAGAGGCCGCCCCGGCCCCGCTGATGCAGTTGGCTCATTCTTGGCTCCCCGCGGGCAACCTATGCTTTCCGAGGCGCGGAGGCGCTCGACCTTGCACTTCAAGACGATCATCGAACCGTTCCGGATCAAGTCGGTGGAGTCGCGGAACTTCAACACCCGCGAGGAACGTGAAAAAGCGCTCGCCACCGCCGGCTACAACGTCTTCCGGCTTCACGCCGACGACGTTCTCATCGACCTGCTGACCGACTCGGGCACCGGGGCCATGTCCGCGGCGCAGTGGGGCGCCATCATGCAGGGTGACGAATCGTACGCGGGCAGCCGGTCCTTCTATCGCTTCCGCGACGTGGTTCAGGATCTGACCGGCTTTCGACACATCATTCCCACCCACCAGGGCCGAGCGGCCGAGCGGATTCTCTTCCACAGCGCCCTGAAGCCGGGCGACATCGTTCCCAACAACAATCACTTCGATACCACCCGCGCGAACATCGAAGTCGAAGAGGCGGAGGCGCGGGATCTCGTCATTGCCGAGGGCAAAGTGCCGTCCCTCGTTCATCCCTTCAAGGGGAACATCGATCTTGCCGCCCTGGAACAGACCCTCGACAAAGAGGGCGATCACGTCCCGCTCGTGATGGTGACGGTGACCAACAACACCGGCGGCGGGCAGCCGGTCTCGCTCGAAAACCTCCGCGGCGTCCGGAAGCTGTGCGACAAGTACAAGAAGCCCTTCTTTCTCGACGCCTGCCGGTTCGCCGAGAACTCCTACTTCATCAAGATCCGAGAGGCGGGCCAGGCGGACCGCGCGCCGAAGGCCATCGCCCAGGAGATGTTCTCGCTGGCCGACGGCTGCACGATGTCGGCCAAGAAGGACGGTCTCGCCAACATCGGCGGCTTTCTGGCCATGAATGACGAGGCTCTGGCCGAGCGCTGCCGCAATCTGCTGATTCTCACCGAAGGCTTCCCGACCTACGGTGGTCTGGCCGGCTACGACCTCGAGGCGGTCGCGCGCGGCCCCGAAGAAGTGGTGGAGGAGCCGTACCTGCGATATCGGATCCGCTCGACCGAGTATCTGCATGAGCGGGTGGTAGCGGCGGGAGTGCCGGTGATTCGGCCGGCCGGCGGACATGCGGTCTACATCGACGCCCGGGCCCTGCTCCCTCACATACCCCCCCTTCACTATCCCGGCATCGCCCTCGCGAACTCGCTCTACGTGGAAGCGGGGATCCGCGGAGTCGAGATTGGCACCGTGATGTTTGGCCTTCAGCATGACGGGACCGAGAAGGTGCCGCCGATGGATCTCGTGCGCCTGGCTATTCCGCGCCGCGTGTACACCCAGTCGCACATCGACTACGTGGCCGAGGCGGTGATCGGCGTGGCCGCGATGAAGGATTCGCTGCGCGGTTTCCGGATCACGAAGGCGCCCCCGGCGTTGCGGCACTTCACCGCGCTGTTCGAGCCGATTCCGAGTTGAAGACAGCGGGGAGCTCGCCCAACCTCCCGCTCACCACTGAGCGGAACCCCGCGGCTTCGGGACCCTCTTCGCGGTAACCTTGGCCTGTATGCAGCTCGTCCTGTTGCGCCACGGTGAGAGCGATTGGAACCTTCAGAACCGGTTCACCGGCTGGACCGATGTCGACCTGACCGAGAAGGGCATCAAAGAAGCCCACGAATCGGGCAAGCTCCTGCGTGAAGAAGGCTTTACCTTCGATATCGCTTATACCTCGGTGTTGAAGCGGGCGATCAGGACCTTGAACTTCGTCCTCGACGATATGGACCTGGCCTGGATTCCCGTGGAGAAGACCTGGCGCCTGAACGAGCGGCACTATGGCGCGCTTCAGGGCCTTAATAAGGAGGAGACGGCGAAGAAGTATGGCGAGGCGCAGGTGAAGGCCTGGCGTCGCAGCTTCGCCACTCCGCCTCCGCCTCTGGATCCGAAGGACGAGCGCTCCGCCCACAAGGACCCGCGCTATGCGTCGTTGCGGCCCGAGGAGATCCCTCCCGGAGAATCGCTCAAGGACACCATCGCCCGGATGATGCCGTGCTGGGAAACCCAGATCGCCCCCAGTGTTGCGGCGGGGAAGCGCGTCATCGTGGCCGCCCACGGGAATTCGCTCCGCGGGATGGTGATGCACCTCGATCAGATCAGCGAGGCCGGGATCCTCGAATTCAACATCCCGACCGGCGTTCCCCTGGTTTACGATCTCGACGAAAACTTGCGTCCCCAGGGCAGGCGGTACCTTGGCGACGCGACCGCGGTGGCGGCCCGGGCGGCGGCGGTGGCGGCCCAGGGCGCTTCAAAGAAGTAACTTTCAGGAGACAAGAAACCGTCATGATGCGTTCCGCGCTGTTGTGGGCGTCTGAGAATCAGACTCTCCGAGAGTCGTTTCCGAAGTACCGGTTCGCCAAGGCCGCGGTGCGGAAGTTCATGCCCGGCGAGAAGGTCGAGGATGCGCTGCGCGAGGCGACCCGACTCAATGAGTTGGGCGCGGGCGTCCTCCTGACCCGGTTGGGCGAGAACGTCCTCGACAAGGCGGCGGCCCAGGAAGTGGCCGACCACTATTCCGAGGTCTTCCTCACCCTGGCGAGCACGAATCGGCGCGCGGAGATTTCCATCAAGCCCACTCAGCTTGGCCTCGATCTGCCCGGCGGCCTGGACCTGTGCAACGCCCATCTCGACCGGTTGTGCGAGGAAGCGCTCAAGACCAACAACGTGCTGTGGATCGACATCGAAGGGTCGAAGTACACCGACGTCACCCTCGACATCTACCGCCGCGCCAAGGGGAAGTTTCCGAATGTCGGCCTCGCCCTTCAGACCTACCTCTACCGCACCATGGCCGATCTGGAGTCGCTGCTTCCGCTAAAACCCATGATCCGTCTGGTGAAGGGCGCGTATCTGGAGCCCGCGTCCATAGCGTTCCCGAAGAAGAGCGATGTGGACGAGAACTTCTACAAGCTGGCCCTACGGCTGATGAAGGACGACGCCGTGGGCGCGGGCGCGCGCGTGGTTTTTGGCACCCACGACTCCGTGCTGCACGAGCGGATCACCAAGAGCGCCACCCATCTCAACAAGGCGCAGTACGAGTTCCACATGCTCTATGGGATCCGGAGCGAGGAGCAGAAGCGCCTGATTCGGGAGGGGTACACGGTCTACGTGCTCATCAGCTACGGCGAGTTCTGGTTTCCCTGGTACATGCGCCGGCTGGCCGAACGTCCGGCGAACATGTGGTTCGTGGTCAAGACCATGTTCCAGGCCTGAATCTGGTGGTCCTTACATTTCGATCCTCAGGGGGCCCGAGAGGGCGACACGCATGAGCGATCACAAAACCGGCGGCCACCGCTCCGAAACCGCGCGCACCGCCACCGGCAGCCTGAGAAAGTCGCTGGCGGTCTACGCCGCGGCCGAGCCCACCCTGCATCTGCTCGTCTTTCTCGGCTCGTCGTCGCGGGGAGACGCGGGGGGGAGGGCGGACATCGAGCTGGGCTACATCGCCGACCCCGGGTTCGACGCGAAGACCTTTCGGCAGTTGGCCGCCGCGGTCATGGATCTGGAGAAGGTCTCGATCGCCAGCCTGGGCCGGGCCGCCACCTTGGCCTTTCGGGCCGCCCGGGAGGGTGCTTTGATCTACGAGCGGACGCCCAACGGCTTCGTGGAGTTCCGCGAGCGGGCCATCCACAACTGGTGCGAACTGGCTCCCGTGCTGAGCGCGGTCTACGACCGTGTGGAGTCGCCGGGGCCCGAGGGAGAACGATGAAGGCCATCGATGCCGAGCTTCTCACCGAGCGAACCTCGGTCCTCGAGTCGCATCTCGACCGGATCCGGGAGGCCCTGCCCGCGGACCCCTTCGCCTTCAGGCTTGGATCCGACGCCGCGGATGTGGTGTCCCTGCATCTTCTCTTCGCCATTCAAGTGGTCATGGACCTGTCGATCTTCGCCTGCATTCATTTCGGCCTGCAGGCCCCGGCGAGTTACGAGGACGCGGTGGGGCGGATGGCCCAGGCCGGTGAGATCACCGAGGAGTTGGCCGAGCGGCTGGAGAACGCGGCGAACTTCAGGGACGCCTTCGTTCACGCCTTCGAACAGATCGATGCGGCCTCGATCTACCGGGCGGCCAGGGTATTGCCCGAGGACCTGAGGATGTTCATCTCCGCCCTCGCCGGCCGCGTGGGGAAGTGAGGGCGGTTCGCTGGCGCTTCTCATCATCATCTCGATCGCCCGCGCTTTGAAGGCGGGCGCGGGAGTTCCCGCCTGAGCGCTCCTCTCCTCATCGCCGGGGGCGGCATCGGAGGCCTGACCCTGGCCGCGCTGCTGCGCCGGCGGGGACGCGATTTCCTGGTCCTGGAGCGGGCCCCCCGGTTCGCTCCGGTGGGCGCCGGGCTGGTCCTGCAGCCGAACGTGATCAAGGCCTTGCGCATCGGCGGCATCGAGCATGAAGTGGCGAGCCGGGGCGAGGCCATGCAGCGGCTGCAGCTGCGCGACCATCGGGGGCGGGTCCTGTCGACCATCGGGGACGCCGCGTTCCGGGCCCGTTTCTCCGCCGGGGCCCTTGGCTTTCATCGCGCCACCCTGCACGCGGCCCTCCTCGATCTGATCCCGCCCGCGTCGATCCGGCTGGGCTGCACGGTGCGCGCGTTCAGCCAGACCGAGACCTCGGTCTCGGTGGAACTCGAGAGCGGAGAGCGCATCGAGGGATCGGGCCTGGTGGGCGCGGATGGCCTGCAGTCGACCATCCGCCGCCAGTTGCTGAACGACGGCGAACCGCGCTATTCGGGGTACTCGAGCTGGCGCGGGGTCACCGCGCGAAGATCGCTCTGGCCCGCGGGGCAGATGTGCGAGAGCTGGGGACGGGGCGCTCGTTTCGGCCTGGTCGCGATCGATGGCGATCGCCTCTATTGGTACGCCACCGTGAACGTCCCTGCGGGCGGCGGCGAGGCGGGCCAGGCCGATCTCCTCCGGCGCTTCGCGGGCTGGCACGAACCCATTCGGGCCGTGATCGAGTCGACGCCTTCCGAGGCGATTCTGCGCACCGACATCTCCGATCGCGATCCGGTCCAGAGGTGGACCGAGGGCCGGGCGACGCTGCTGGGCGACGCCGCCCATGCCATGACTCCGAACCTGGGCCAGGGGGGCGGTCAGGCCATCGAGGACGCGGTGGTGCTCGATCTCGTTCTCTCCGCCGAAGCGGACTGCGCCCCCGCTTTCAAGGACTATGAATCACGCCGGCTGGCTCGGACCGCGCGGGTGGTGATGGAGTCGCGGCGCTTCGGCCGGGTGGGCCAGATTGAGAACGGAGCGATCCGCACGGCGCGGGATTTCGCGGTCCGGCTAACGCCTCCCTCCGTGACCCTGCGCACCCTGCGGTGGCTCTACGACTTCGACGCCTGACTGGCCGCCCGCGATTGCCCGTGAGGGGCGATCAGAAAAGACCGGCGAGACGCGCGGCGGCCACAGCCGCGACCAGCAGCAACAGGCTCAGGACGACCCGCAGGCAGCCCCCCGCACATCCGGTCCGCGCGATACCGAGGCGTCCAAGGCCGGCGATGAAGGTCCGGGCCTCGGCATCGTCGTAGCCCGCTCCGGCCATGAGCTGGGTGAGGGCCTCCTCCCTCCGGCCCGCGGATACCGCGGCGATCACGGACTGCGCCACCCTCGCGTTCACCCGTCCGCTGGAGTGATGAACCAGATGCAGGATGTCGACCGCGTCCTTCGCGTCCTTGAGGCCGGCCCCGGTGCGCTGCCGATAGCGCTTGACCGCTTCGATGATGTGGCCCTCGCGGATGGCGTTCATGGCCTCGGCCTGGGCCTCCTTGACGGATCGGGCGTCGGGTTTCTGGGGCGTCGTCACCGATGACATCGAAACGCCCGGTCCGGCCTCGCCCGAGGCGCCGAAGGCCAGGCGGTTGACCATTTGCAGGGCTTCGTTGAGGCCCAGACCGGTGATCTCCCGGCAGTGCTTCACCGCGGCAATCCTCTGGCCCGAGGCCACGAGGTCGCGGATCTCCTTCTGCTGCGCGCCGCTCAGCGTCATCTTCGCTCCCTCGATGGTCCCCGGCCGGGAGCCTTTGTCAGTAGTACACGATCACCCGGAACGACCCGGTGTTGTCCTGAAGGTAGTCGTCGTTGATGCCCAGGAACAACGTCCCCCGCCCGCGGACCTGAATCGGGCCGGAATCCTTGCCGATGAAGAACGGATCGCCAGACTCGCCGATCTTCCCGATGAGCGCCGCACCCGGGCGGCTCGGAATCGGGCGCGCAGGGTTGCGTGGCGACCCGCCTTCTCCCTCCGGGCCATCCTTGCGTCCCGGACCCCAGCGGATTTCGCCCCGGGCGTCGAACCACAGGTCCTGGCCGGCGCGGACCTCGATGTTGGTGGGAGTCCACGCGGTGGCGGCGCGGACGTCGATCTCGCGCTCGCGCAGGCCCGAGGGTCGTCCGCCGGGGGGCGTCCCCTGATCGCGGTCGTCCCGATCGCGGTCGCTGTCGCGATACGAAAACTCCACGCGATCGACATCGTCCACCGAGAAGCGCTCGATCCGGTCGCGATCGGTGCGGAACTCGATCCTCCCATCCCGCACGGAAATCAACTCTCCGCGGTAGGACCGGCCACTGCGCAGAATCAGGGTGTCGGCCAATGCCGCTCCTGATCCAAGGGCGACGAGAGCCGCGGCGATCACGAGACGACGGTTCAAAAGGGCCATGGGGATCTCCTCTTCGGGTCGGCTGGATTCGACCACACCTCGAGGGGTACGCCAAAGTCGGGCAGAATGACGTTCGTGAACTCCACCCCTCACCATCGGACCTGCCACCTGTGCGAGGCGATGTGCGGTCTGGTGATCGAGACCCGCGCGGGCCGGATCGCGAAGATCCGCGGCGACGAGGGCGACCCTTTGAGCCGCGGCCACATCTGTCCGAAAGCGGTGGCCCTTCAGGACCTTCATCACGATCCGGACTGGCTCCGCCGTCCGCTGCGAAAACGGGGGAGCGATTTCGAGGAGATCCCGTGGGAGGAGGCCATCGACGAAGCGGCGGAGCGGCTTCACGAGGTTCAGCGCGCGCACGGACGGTCGGCGGTGGCGATGTATCAGGGGAACCCCGTCGTTCACAACCACGGCGCCCTGATTTTCGGCCAGCTCTTCGCGCGCACCCTCGGCTCGCACAGCAATTTCTCAGCCACTTCCGTGGACCAGCTGCCTCAGATGCTCGCGGGGCTCCTGATGTACGGGCATCAACTCCTGATGCCCGTGCCGGACGTCGATCGAACCCAGCATTTCCTGATTCTGGGCGCCAACCCACTCGCTTCGAACGGCAGCCTGATGAGCGCTCCGGGAATCAGGAAGCGGCTCCTGGATCTTCGGGCCCGCGGGGGCCGGGTGGTCCTCGTCGACCCGAGACGCACCGAGACCGCGGCCTATGCCGACCTGCATCTGGCGATCCGGCCCGAGGCCGATGCTCTGTTCCTGCTCGCCCTGATTCACACCGTTCTCGACGAAGGCCTGGCCCGGCCCGGCCGCCTCGCTCCAATGACCGACGGATTGGACGAGCTCACGCGTATCGCCCGGTCCGGGAGCCCGGACGTCGTATCCGATGCGGTCGGTCTCAGTCCGGAGGTCATGCGTCAGGAGGCCCGAGACTTCGCGAACGCGCCGGCGGCCGTCTGCTATGGACGGGTCGGCATCTCCACCCAGTCCTTCGGAGGCCTCGCGTCGTGGCTGATGAATGCGCTCAACGTCATCACCGGAAATCTCGATCGGCCGGGGGGATTCATGTTCACCCGCCCGGCCATTGATGTGGTGGCTCTGGCCGCGCGAGCGGGCATGAAGGGCCGGTTCGGGAAATACCGGAGCCGGGTGCGCGGCGCTCCCGATTTCGGCGGAGAGTGGCCGGTTGCGACCCTGGCCGAAGAGATGGAGACGAGCGGAAAGGGGCAGATCAAGGCTCTCTTGACCCTGGGCGGGAATCCGGTCCTGTCCACCCCGAATGGAGGGCGGCTGGAGCGGGCTCTGCGCGATCTCGACTTCATGGTTTCGATCGACCCCTACGTGAATGAGACGAGCCGGCTGGCCAGCCTCATTCTGCCGCCCGCCTCGCCCCTGACCCGCGATCACTACGATCTGGTGTTCCATCTGCTCACGGTGAGAAACACCGTGAAGTTCTCGCCCGCGCTCTTCGAGAAGCCGTCCGAGGCTCGCCACGACTGGGAGATTCTGCTCGGTTTGACCGAGGGTCTGGTGCGGAAGCGTGGCGGCGATGGCATCACGGGCCGTCTCACCCGCCGGCTGATGGGCCGGCTCGGTCCGCGCGGCGTGGTGGGTCAACTGCTCCGTTTTGGTCCCTACGGATCCGGCCTCAACCCCTTGGGCGGGGGAGTCTCCCTGGAACGACTCGCTCGCGAGCCCTCGGGCATCGATCTGGGCCCCCTCGCTTCCTGTCTGCCCGGGCGGCTCCACACCGCGGACAAACGGATCCAGCTCGCGCCTCAGGCCTTCGTGGACGACCTGCCCCGATTGCTGGCCTGGATGAGGGAGGCGGCCGGGCGAAGCTTGACCCTGACCCTGATCGGCCGCCGCGAACTGCGCAGCAACAACTCATGGATGCACAACGCGGAACGGCTCATGAAGGGCGACGATCGTTGCACGCTGCTGATGCATCCCGACGACGCCTCCGCTCGGCGGATCTCGAACCGGCAGTCCGTCCGCATTCGATCGCGCACCGGCGAGGTGCGGGCGCCCGTCGAGATCACGGACGCCATGCGTCCGGGCGTGGTCTCGTTGCCTCACGGTTTCGGGCATGACCGCGACGGCGTTCGGCTGAGGGTCGCGAGAAGCCATGGGGGGGCCAGCTTCAATGACCTGGCGGATGACCAGAGGACCGACGACCTGTGCGGCACCGCGGCCTTCAGCGGCACGGAGGTCGAGATCCTGACCGCCTGACCCCCCGGGGCCGGCCCCGGAAGATTTCGGAAACTCCTCTAAACCTCCAGGGCCGGTGGCCAGTCCAATCCAATACGGTGTGCTCTGAGAGAATGGCGGCTTCTCGGAAACCCGGCAGGTTTCAGGCGGGCGCGCGGGCAGGCGCATCCCCCATTCTCGAACAAGGCAGGCTCATGCGCAGGTTGCGGTTTTTTGCGGTTTTAACTGTTGCTGTTACAGCACTTACAGGGTGCGGCGGCAGCTCGTCAACCGCCCAGGGCAATCCCGAGGGCGGGCCTCCCGGGCGGGGCCCGGGCGGGCCGGGACGTGGCGCCCCTGCCATCCCGGTCAAGGCCGGCCCGGTCATCGTGCAGGCGGTCACCTATCGCATCCAGGCAGTCGGAACCCTGGAACCAGAGGACATGGTTCAGGTGACGGCCGAGGTGAATGGCGTGCTCACCAAAGTCGATTTCCGCGAAGGCGACCGGGTCACCACCAGCACCGTGATCGCGCAGATCGATCCCGATCGCTATCGGCTGGAAGCCGAGCGGGCGGAGGCGAACTACCGGCGCGCGGTGGCGGATGGACAGAACGCCGCGGCCACCCTGGCCCGGCGTGAAGCGCTGGCCCGGCAAGATCTGGTTTCGATCGAGGATCTGAACCAGACCCGCACCGCCAACGAGCGACTCGCGGCGGACGTGGCCTCCTTCAAGGCCGCCCGCGACATCGCCGCCGAAAACCTCTCCCGCTCCGCGGTCAAACCGCGCCGCGGCGGGGTCATCGACAAGCGTCTGGTGGACACCGGAGCGTTCGTGCAGGTCGGCACCACCCTGGCCACCCTGGTCGACCTGACCCGCCTGCGCCTGCGGTTCAAGATTTCCGAGACCGAATCCCTTCGGGCCGCCAAGGGTCAGATGGCCACCTTCAAGGTGGGGGCCACCGGCGACCGTGAGTTCAACGCGCGCATCTATCACGTGGGCGAGGTCGCGGACCCGGCCTCGCGCCAGGTCGAGGTCCTGGCCTGGGTGCAGAACCCGGGCGTCCTGAAGCCGGGCTTCTTCGCCGAGGTGAGCCTCCCCAGCGACTCCAAGAAGGACGCCACCGTGGTTCCGGAAACCGCGATTCAGGCCAGCGACCGCGGCTTCGTCGCTTATCTGATCCAGGATGGCAAGGTGGTCGTGCGCCAGGTGGAACTCGGGCCGCGGACCGGCGGCGGAAACGTCGAAATCCTTTCCGGCCTTTCCCCGGGCGAGATCATTGTCTACGAGGGCTCCGATCGCATCTCGGCCGGAGTTTCGGTAACTACCGAGCGCGAGGCGCCGGGTGCTAAGGAAGGCGGGCCCAGGCCCGGGGGGCGTCCCGCGGGCGGCGCCGGCGCGAAGGAACCAGGAGGTCGGCCATGACCAGCGAACTCACTCCCTCCAATGGCCCGGAGCCCGAAGAGGACCCGACAAAGATCGCGACCGGGATGACCTTCGCGGATATCTCCATCCGCAACCACGTCTTCGCCTGGATGTTGATGATTGGCCTCATGGGCACCGGCCTCATCGCTTTCAACGGCGTGGGCGGGGTCATCAAGGGCCTCGGAGTCAGCCAGAACCCGGACGTCGACTATCCGGTGGTCAACGTATCCGTGGGCTATGAAGGAGCCTCCCCGGAGGTCATCGAGACCGACATCGTCGACGTCGTCGAAGACGCTATGACCCAGCTCGAGGGGGTCAAGGAGATCCGTTCCACCTCCCGGCAGGGCTCGGCCAACATTTCCGTCGAATTCGAACTCTCCCGCAACATCGATGCCGCGATGCAGGATGTGCAGGCCGCGGTGGGCCAGCTGGGCCGACGCTTTCCCCGCGATGTTGACCTTCCCACCGTGCGCAAAACCAACCCTGAAGATCAGCCCATCCTCTGGGTGGCGGTGTCGGGCGATCGCAACCCTACCTTTCTGGCCGACTATGTCCGCAACGTGGTCAAGCCCGCGTTCCAGACCGTCGAGGGCGTGGGGGAGATTCTGTTCTTCTACCGTGAACGCAACGTGCGCGTGTGGTTCGATGCCGCGAAGCTGGAAGCTCAGGGGCTGACCGTCCAGGACGTGACCTCGGCCATTGGCCGCGAGCACGTGGAGATGCCGGCGGGAAGGATCGAGGGCACCGGTCGCGAAATGAACGTCCGCGCCGAAGGCGAGGCCATCGACATCGAAGCGTTCCGCGACCTGGTGATCACCTACCGGCAGGGCAGTCCCATCCGCCTCAGTGACGTCTCGGTGGTGGAGGACGGCTTCGAGGACGAGCGGCGGATCCAGCGCGCGAACGGGGAAGCCGCACTGGGCTTCGGGATCAAGAAGCTCCGGGGCGCCAACGCGGTTCAGGTCGGGCACGACGTCAAGGATCGCGTCGCCCTTCTGCAGACGCAGGCCCCCGAGGGGGTGACACTCGCCATCAACTACGACGCGACCCAGTACATCGAGGAGTCGATCAACGAGATTCTCTTCACTCTGGTCATGGCCGCGCTGCTCACCGGGTTCGTCTGCTGGCTGTTCCTCGGGTCCTGGACCTCGACCATCAACATCCTGCTCGCCATACCCACCTCGATCCTGGGCACCTTCATCGCCATGTACTTCATGGGCTTCACCCTGAATACCTTCACCCTGCTCGGGCTGTCGCTGGTGGTCGGCATCGTGGTGGACGACGCGATCATGGTGCTGGAGAACATCTACCGTCACCGGGAGGCGGGGGAGGGCAAGATCAAGGCCGCGAGCATCGGCGCGCGCGAGGTCACCTTCGCCGCCACCGCCACCACCGCCGCCATCGTGGCCATCTTCCTGCCCGTCGCGTTCATGCAGGGCCTCATCGGCAAGTTCTTCTTCCAGTTCGGGGTGACCATCTCGGTTGCGGTCCTGCTCTCCCTGCTCGAGGCCATCACCCTCACCCCCATGCGCTGTTCGCGTTTTCTGCAGGTGGGGGAGAACCGCGGGTGGCTCGGCACGAAGGTGGATCGCGCCTTCGACCGGTTGGCCGCCGGCTATTTCAAGCTGCTGGGACCGGTCCTTCACCATCGCGCCATGGTGATCGCCGGGTCGCTCGTCCTCTTCGCTATTTCGCTTTCCCTGCTTAAACTTCTGCCTCAGGAGTTCGTGCCCGAGCAGGACACCGGCCGGTTCCGGGTCAGCTACAACCTGCCCATCGGCACCAGCCTCGATCTGACCAACAAGATGGCGCTGCAGGTCGAGGGCTACCTCGCCTCGCGTCCGGAGGTTGCCCGTTATTACGGAGGTCCGGGAGGCTTCGGGAGTTCCGGGGTCTCGTCGGGCTCGGCCATGGTCACCATGAAGGACGTGAAGGACCGCCCCATCGATCCGAAACTGGGCCGGAAGCTGACCCAGAAGGAAGTCATGGCGGAGATGCGGCGCGATCTCTCGAAGATTCCGGGAGCCCGCATCGCCCTCACGGAGAACTCCCAACAGGCCTTCACCGGGGGCCGCGGCTCACCGGTCGAGTTCACCATTCGGGGCAGCGACTGGGACGTCCTGGCCGAGAAGTCCGGAGAGATCATGGAGGCCTTGCGATCCAACGGTGTCGTGGCCGACGTGGACAGCGACTATCAGCTCGGCATGCCCGAAGTGCAGGTGATTCCCGACCGCAACAAGGCGGCGGACCTGGGGATCTCCATGAACGCCATCGGAGAGACCATCAACGCCGCCATCGGCGGGGTGCGAGCGGGCCGGTTCAAGGACGGCGGCCGCCGTTTCGACATTCGGGTCCGTCTCCTGGCCCAGCAACGCGAGAAGCCGGAGGACATCGCCAGGCTTCTGGTCAGGACCCGCACCGGCGCCCTCATCCCTCTGGGCGACATCGTCAAGATCGAGCAGGCGCCGTCGCTGCAGGCCATCACCCGGCTCGATCGCGAGCGGGCCATCAGGATTTCCGGCAACATAGGCCAGGGGCTGTCTCAGTCCGAGTCCATCGATCGCGCCCTGGCCACCGCCCGCCAGATTCTGCCCGACGGCTACCGGGCCCTTCCCACCGGTTCGAGCCAGGCGTTTTCCGAGAGCTTCGCTTCGCTCGGTTTCGCCTTCTTCATGGGCATCGTGGTCGCCTACATGGTCCTGGCCGCGCAGTTCAACTCCTTCACCCAGCCGGTCGTGATCCTGATGGCCCTTCCCTTCAGCGTGAGCGGCGCGCTCCTGATGCTTTACATCGCGGGACAGACGCTGAACGTGTACAGCGTGCTCGGGCTCATTCTGCTCATGGGCATCGCCAAGAAGAACTCCATCATGCTGGTGGATTTCACGAACCAGAT
Organism: Acidobacteriota bacterium; assembly: GCA_032127745.1. Taxonomy (GTDB): domain Bacteria; phylum Acidobacteriota; class Vicinamibacteria; order Fen-336; family JAGNNV01; genus JAGNNV01. Next base: position 17,471 of record JAQBHL010000297.1, on the reverse strand, counting down.
CCGCGCCCGCGGCATCGAGCGTCACGAGGCCCTGCTCGAGGCCTGTCCGGTCCGCCTTCGGCCCATCCTGATGACCTCGATCGCCACCATCGCCGGGGCCTCGCCGGCGGCACTCGCCATCGGTCCGGGAGCCGAGACCCAGCGTTCGATGGCCATCGGCCTCGTCGGGGGCATGATGGTCTCCACCGTCATCACCATCTTCGTCGTCCCCGCGGCCTACAGTGTGTTCGACGACATCACGACCTGGAACGAGAACCGGCAGAAGAGCGGCGTGGGCCTGCTGGCCGGACTGATGGCCCCCAAGGCGATTTCGGCGCGGATGGCCGAGGCGGGCCAGAAGTAGGGGGACGAAGTCTCTAGAAGACTCCATACAGGCTCAGCCCGAGCAGGATGATGGCGGCGGGAGCGATGTACCTGACCACCAGGGTCAGGAATACCGAGATGGCGGGAGATCGAACGCCCGCTTCTTCAAGAAAGGGCGTCACTCCCCAGGACCAGCCCACGAACAGGGTCAGGATCAGACCTCCGAGGATGAGCGCGTTGTTGAGGATGGTGTTCGCCAGGTCGAAGAACCATGGCGAGGCGGCGGAAACGCACCCGATGGCGAAGGTCACGGCGCCCGCGGCGCCGACCGCTTTCTGACGTGAGAAGCCGAACTCTTCCCGGTAGGACGCCACCACCACTTCGGTCCCGCCCAGCCACGAGGTAAGCGCGGCCAGGTAGAAGAGGATGTAGAAGAGCGTCCCGAAGACAGAGCCGAAAGGCATCTGGTTGAACACATTGGGCATGGTGACGAAGGTGAGGCCGGGGCCGCCCGCGGGCTCCAGACCGAAGGAAAAGACGGCCGGGAAGATGACCAGCCCGGAAAGGAATCCGGCCAGGATCAGGGCCGCGCCGATCTGAATGCCTTGCCGCACCAGGCTCTTCTGCTCCTGCTTCAAATAGCTGCCGAAGACTATCCCTGCGGCCATGGCCACCCCGACGGCGAAGAATGCCTGTCCCAGACAGTCGTAGAGGGCCCGGGCCGTGAACTTCGAAAGATCGGGCTTCAGGTAGTAGATGAGCCCGGCCTCGGCGCCGGGGAGCGTGACCGACCTCGCGATGAGGACCAGCAGGATCAGAAACAACGCCGGCATGCACAGAGCGTTTGCCGATTCGAGTCCCCGGTTGAGGCCTCGAGTGATGATGACCATGACCAGGACCACGGTGATGGCGCTCCAGGCGATGACCTCGGGGGTGCGACCACTGAAGGCGGCGAAGTATTCCCCGATCTGGGCGGGAGTCATGGACTTGAACGTTCCCGCTCCGGTTTTGAAGATGTAGGCCATCACCCAGCCGCCCACGGGCAGGGTGTAGCCGAGCAGCAGCTGCATGGCGAATACATTGAGGTAGCCGTTCAGGTTCCAGGCCCGGCCCTTGCCCAGCTGGCGGTAGGCCCCGATGGGATTCCGCTGTGAGGCGCTGCCCATGGCGAGTTCAGCGATGAAGAGGGGGATGGCGATGCTGAAGGTGATGAGCACGTAGAAAAGCAGGAAGATTCCGCCCCCGTACTGGCCTACCAGGTAGGGAAACCGCCACAGGCTTCCGATGCCGATCGAAAACCCGATGGCGGAGAGAAAGAACCCGAGCCTCGATGAAAACCGTTCACGCTCGGCCATGTTCGTCCTGTCCTCCGTAGACTTCCCGCTCCACGGAGAGGTAGGCCCGCATGGTCGGGGTGATGCCCTCACGCTTCGCCTCGTTGAGGTTCTCCCAGGTCTTCTCCGTGCAGAGTTTCCCCACCTTTTCCATGAGTCGTGAAGCACTCGCGCCTTGCTGGTGGACGTACTCCTCGTAGCCGGCCATGACCCCCGCGATGTTGTGGACCCACTCCACCTGGTACAGGATGCCCTGCGCCGCGAGGGTGTCCGCGTGCGCGCATTCCTCTTCCTGGCTCGAGGCCTGCAGGACGTTGTTGGCGGCGCCCATGATGATCGGGAACTTGAGGCCGGGGATGTTGCTCTGGTTCAGAACGCCCCCTCCCGCACAGGGGGAGAAGATGTCCGCGGCGGCCCCCAGAATGGCTGAGGGCTCCACCACCTCGATGACGTCCGCGGGGTGAGTGTCCCGGAGCTCCTTGATCCTGGCCGGGTCGAGGTCGCACACGATCAGCCTTGCCCCATCGCGCAGGTAGTCCTCGGCCAGGGGAAAGCCCACCGCGCCCAGGCCCTGCAGGGCGATGGTCCTCCCGCGGAGGGAATCGGACCCCCACAAGAATCGAGCTCCCTGCCTGACCGCCATGTGCGTGCCGTGGGCGGTCGGAGTTCCGGTGGGGCCGAGCGGGCCCTTCGGACCGCCGGTGATATGCAGGGAGAAATGGGCCTTCATCACATCGGCCAGCTCCGGCGGGAAGCGCATGTCGGGGCCGGTGGTATTCCGGCTCCGGTCGTTGGCAAAGGCGAGGAAGCCGACTTGCTGCAGGTTCTCGAGGTCCACCGGATCCATCTGCACCGTGACCTTGCATCCGCCCATGGGCAGGCCGGCCATGATGTTCTTGAAGGTCATGCCCCGGCCGAGGTTCATGCCGTCGATGAGGACGTCGATCTCGTCCTCCTCCGGTTCGTGACGCCTGATGCCGCCCATGAGGAGAGACGAATGGAGGTTGTTCAGGCCCCGCTTGTCGGAGTGGACGTTGTTGGTGAAGCGGATCCCCAGTTTCTGGTTGTAGTAGCAGTCCAGGAGGATGTGACGCCCCTTGCGCATCAAGGTCTTGATCTTTTCGAGGTGCCCGGCCAGGCCATGCTTTGCGAAGAGGCCCAGCGTCTCCCGGTGGTTGCAGAACCGCCCGTCTTCGGCCCTCAGGGTCAGAACGGTGAATTGCCGGTTGTATTGGGAGAAGTCCGTTTCCAGATCCCATTCCCGGCCCGCGCAGAGGACGAACCGGTCCGTCTTCCAGTCGTAGTGGATTTCCAGGCGGTTCAGACCTTCGATGCGCAGAACTTCAAACACGCTTTCTTTCATGGCCGAAATTCCTCCAGGGACGATCCGTTTTCGGAGCCAGCGACACTTACGTCGCCCCGCAGGCCCTGCGCTTAAGGCAGCGCGGCGAGTACGGGGTCGATTTGCGCTGCTCGGTTCAAGGCGACAGAGAGACGCTCAAGGGCCTGGGCGACTTCCCCGGGCGGGCCGGTGAGAGTGGCGTGACCCACCTTGCGGCCCGGGCGCGAGGTCTTGCCGTAATCGTGCCAGTGGCCCAGAGGCTCGGCCAGCACGGGCAGAGGGTCGGGGACCTCGCCGATCCAGTTGAGCATCACGGATGTGCCAAGAGCGCGGGTGGCGCCCAAAGGCAGGCCAAGGACGGCCCGAAGGTGGTTTTCGAATTGGCTCGTGATGGCGCCTTCGATCGTCCAGTGGCCTGAGTTGTGGACGCGCGGAGCCATCTCGTTGGCGAGCAGGTTTCCGTCGTGCTCGAACAACTCCAGCGCGAAGACGCCCACGTAGTCCAGAGCCTCGGCCAGGCGTCGTGCCAAGGTGATGGCGGTCTCCTCGATCCCCTCGGATTCGGGGGCGGGTGAGAGGCTGGCGGAGAGGATGGAGTGCTCGTGGAAGTTCTGGGTCAGGGGATAGATGGCGAACTCACCGCTCCGCCCGCGCGCCGCGATCACCGAGATCTCCCGATCGAAAGGGACCAGACTCTCGAGGATCAGGGGCACCTCTCCCAGCTTCGACCAGGCCGGGGCCACATCGTCCGCCGACTTGATCCGGATCTGGCCCTTGCCGTCATAGCCGAGCCTGCGGGTCTTCAGAATGGCGGGCAGGCCCACCGTGACGATCGCGTTTTGGAGGTCCTCGAGGGAGTCCACGGTGGCGAAGGCGGGGGTGGCCATGCCGAGCTTCTGAAAGAGCTGCTTTTCTTCGAGGCGGTCCTGGGCGACGGCCAGAGCCTGGGGGTTGGGAAACACGGGAACCCGGGCGGCCAGGAACATGGCGGTGTCGGCGGGCACGTTCTCGAAGTCGAAGGTCACCACGTCCACCTGGTCGGCGAAATCAGAGATCGCGTCGAGGTCGGCGTAATCGGCGACGGTGAGCGGCGCCACCTGCGAGGCGCAGGCGTCCGCGATCGTGTCCACCACGAGGACCCGCAGCCCCAGCCTCGCTCCGGCGAGCGCCATCATGCGGGCCAGCTGGCCGCCTCCGAGAATCCCAATCGTGCGGGGCATGGTTGCTCCTCAGAGAGATCGAAGACTACTCGCGCGGGTCGTTCCGGGCGAGAACCTCGCTGGTCTGGGTGCTTCGGAACTCTTCCAGAGCACCCGCGACCTTCGGGTCGTGAAGGGCCAGCATGGCCGCGGCGAACAGCGCCGCGTTGGCGGCTCCGGCCGCGCCGATGGCGAAGGTGGCCACGGGAATGCCCGCGGGCATCTGGACGATGGAGAGGAGCGAGTCCATCCCGTTCAGCGCCTTCGAGAGAACCGGCACGCCGAGGACCGGGACGGCGGTCTTCGCCGCCAGCATCCCGGGCAGATGAGCGGCTCCGCCCGCGCCCGCGATGATTGCCTGAAGGCCCCGCTCGGCCGCGGTGGCTGCGTACTCGAACAGACGGTCGGGGGTGCGGTGGGCGGAGACGACCTGCACCTCGTGAAGAATGCCAAGGCGCTCCAGCATCTCCGACGCGCCCTTCATGGTGTCCCAGTCCGATCGCGAGCCCATGACGATGCCCACCCGGATCCCCTGCGATTTCGTGTTCGCCATGCCGCCCGGAAGTCTATCGTCTGTCCACGACCCTCCTGAGCTCCGGATGGCGACCCGCCCCCCGGAGCCACGAACTGCCGTTCTCTCAAGGCTTTGCCAGGCCCTTGCTAACCTTCTTCGAGGAGGCGGCGTCAAACGATGCGAATGAACGGACTCGGACCAACGCCCTCCAGTGTGGGGGTCGCCGACGACGGGGGCTTCCAGGCCCTGGTGATGAGTCACGCTCGTTCCCTTCACCGACTGGCTTATCGAATGACCCGAAATGAACAGGACGCCGAAGACGTAGTGCAAGAAGCCCTCTTGAAGGCCTACCGCGGGCTCGACAAGTTCGAGAACCGCTCCGAGCTGTCGACCTGGCTCCACCGGATCACCACGAATTGCGCCTACGACCTTCTGAGGAAAAGGATGCGCCGGGCCGAGGACGACCTTCCCGAGACGGACGCCGAGTCCGACGCCGTCACCACCAGTCTCATGTCCACGATCCCGGGCCCCGATCAGAACGCCCACGCTTCGGACATCCGCCGCCGGGTCAACGAAAGCATGGAGCGGATGAGCGCCACCGAGCGCACCGCCTTCGTCCTCCGCCACTTCGAGGGTCACACCCTGGAGCACATCGGCGCCACCCTCGGCATCTCTCTAGCCGCCACCAAACAATGCGTCTTCCGTGCCGTGCGCAAGGTTCGTCAAGACCTTGAACCCCTGGTGCAAGCCTCATGACCTCCACCTCGAATCCGTCTCACCTCACCGACAATCAGCTCGTCCTCCTCTATTACCGTGAGCCTCTGGAAGAGCCTGGCCTCGACGGCCATCTGGCCGCCTGCCCTGAGTGCCTGGCCCGATTCGAGAACCTCTCCCGCGTGCTTCAAGCGGTGGCGCACGACGAAATCCCCGAGCCGGCCGGCGACTTCGAGGAGCGGATGACGGCCCGGGTTCTGGCCGCGGCGAGCCGGCCGGAGCGCGGCCGCCTGCTTCAGTTCCCCTCGAAGACGGTGACCCGGTTCCTGGTCGCGGGCGCTGCTCTCGCCGCCACCTTGATCCTCGCTTTCTCGGTGGGTCGTCAGTTCGGCCGGGTCGAGGAACATACTTTCTCCGCCGCCCAGACTCAGGAGCGGGTGCTCCTGACCGCGCTCGGAGAACATCTGGGGCGGTCTCGCGTGACCCTGGTCGAGCTCAAGAACAGTGAGGTCTCGGACGAGGACCTCGAGAACCTCCAGGCCGCCGCCGACAATCTCGTCTCGGCCAGCCGTCTCTTCCGCGCCGCCGCCGAACGCGCGGGCGAAACCCAGATCGCCGGCGTGATGGAGGAGACCGAACGGGTTCTCCTTCGCTTCGCCGTCGCCCCCGAAGCGGACGCGAAGGACGCACTGTCCGGCCTCCGCCGCCGGGTCGAGTCCAACGACCTCCTCTTCCGCCTCCAGGTGCTCGAAGCGCAGGTGGAAAAGCGCGAGAAAGACATCCTTCCTTCTTCCCAGAGTTCTCTTTGATCCCGAATCCTTCGAGGTTCCCCCGACCATGACCACCCCACTTATGAACCCAGGCAAGCCAATGACCATAACTATGACCGCCGGCCTTCTGCGCGCTTCTGTGATGGCGTCCCTGATCGCGCTTTCACCCAGCGCGGGAGCCCAGGATGGGACACCGACGCCGTCTCCGTCGCCCGGGCCCGCCGCCACCGCCAACCCGGCGCCATCCACCTCCCCGGCCACCGTTGACCCGGTCATCGTCGTGGATCCCGTGATCACCGAAACCGAGATGAGCGAGGCGGTGGATGAGCCGATCGGCGACGCCGACGCGGCCGAGATCGAAGCCGAGGTGGAGCGCGCCCAGGCCGAGGCGCACCGCGGGATGGAAGAGGCGATGCGCGCCGCGGAAGAGGCGGGGCGCTCGATCGAGGCGCAGGCCCGACACACGGCCGAGATCATGGCCCTGGCCGACGAAGCCCGCGTGCGTGCTTCCGTGGAGGCGCGCCTCGCGGCCAGCGAAGCCTTGCCGGCGGCAACCATGGACCGCGCCTCCGCCATCCAGGAGGCGCGCCTCGCTCTTCAACAGGATGCCACCGAGCTCGAGCGCGAGGCCCGCGAGAAAGCGCAGGAGCAGGCCGAGCTGGAGCGGGAAAAGGCGCGCCAAAAGGCTGACCAGGACCGTCAGGAGGCCCGCGAAAAGGCCCAGGAAGCGCGGGAACAGGCGCGGGAAGCCCGCGACCGGCAGCGCGAGCAGTCGGAGAGCGTGGAAGACCTGTACGAGCAGGCCATGGACTCGCTCGACGACGAAGACTGGAACGACGCGCTGCGCCCGCTGAACAAGCTGATGAGCATGAATGCGAGGATGGACGCCACCCTCTACTGGATGAGCTATGCGCAGGGCAAGATGGACCGGACCGCCGCCGCCCTGGCGAGCCTGGCCCGCCTGCAGAAGGAGTTTCCCGGCAGCCGGTGGGCCAGGGAAGGCAAGGCTCTCGAGCTCGAAGTGCGCGGGCGATCCGGCCAGGTTCCCCGCCCGGATCAGGAAGACGATCTCGATCTCAAGCTCATGGCCGTCTCGGCCCTGGCCCAGACCGATCCTGAGGAAGCCATGCCCGTGCTCGCGAGGATCCTGGCTTCGCCCTCATCGTCCCGGAAGATTCGGGAACGATCGCTGTTCATCCTCGCGCAGATGGGCACCGAGCCGGCCGGCAATGCCATCGCCGCCGTGGCCAAGGGCGACTCATCGCCGGAGCTTCAGCGAAAGGCCATCCAGTACCTCGGCGTCTTCGGGGGCGCCAACAACCGCAAGGTGCTGAGCGACATCTACGCTTCCAACACCGACCAGGCCATCCGCAAGCAGATCCTGAACTCCTTCATGATCTCGGGCGACAAGGCCCGGGTTCTCACCGCGGCGAAGACCGAGAAGGATCCCGCTCTACGCGCGAGCGCCGTGCGCCTGCTCGGGGTGATGGGCGGCACCACGGAACTCAGCCAGATGTACTCCACGGCCACGTCGACGGAAGAGAAGAAAGCCATCCTCCAGGCCCTGTTCATCGGGGGCGCCATGACTCCCATCGCGGCGGCGGCCAAGGGGGAGAAGGACAAGGAGGTACGCCTCGCCGCGGTCCGGAATCTTGGCCTCATGGGCCGCAAGAGCCAGGACCTGCTGAGCGAGATGTATCGCGGCGAAACCGATCCGGAAGTCAAGAAGGAAGTGCTGAACGCCTTCTTCCTCCAGAACAACGACACCCGTCTGCTGGAGATTGCGAGGGCCGAGAAGGACCCGGGGCTCAAGAAGGAAGCGGCTCACTGGCTGTCGCTGATGAATTCGAAGGAAGCCCGTGCCTACATGATCGAACTCCTCAAGGACTAAGACCCATGACCTCTCAACTGAATCCAGCCTCTCGCGGCGTTCGCAGCGCCCCGCTCCTGCCCTTCCTGTTGCTGGCCCTGGCGCCTTCGACCGTGGGTGCTATCGACCTGTCCTCCCAGGTCGCACGCGCGGCCGAGGCAGGGAAACCCTCGTGGCTCACCTGGTCGGTCCCGTCCGCCGTCGATGGCATGGCCTGCTGCTGGGACGGCAAGGACTCGCGAAACGAGCAGAGCTGCCCGCTGGCCGGCGACCGCTACGGCATGAACATGTCTCGAACCGACGTCCCGCAGATTGACACCGGACTCGTCGTCTATGCCCACCTGAAGGGGGGCGCGGTGGACAAGGTTCGGGTCTTCTCGACCTCGTGCCGCGTGGATCGCGGGACGGAAACCGTCCAGGACCTCATCGGCGTCGCCCCGGCCGAGAGCGTCGCCTACCTCGAGACCCTGGTGAAGGGCGGCGACGGCGACCGCGCGTCGAAGCGCAGGAGCGACGGAGCCTTGATGGCCATCGCCCTGCACGACGAAAAGTCCGCCGATGGTGTTCTCGAGCGCGTGGCCCGGGATGGCGATACGAAGTCCCTGCGACAGGCGGCCGCCTTCTGGCTGGGCAGCGCGCGCGAGCGCCCGGGCTACGAGGCGCTGGTTCGGCTCCGCTCTTCCGATGACGCAGGCCTCCGCCAGCAGCTCACATTTGCGTTCTCGCAGAGCAAAGTAGCCGAGGCGCCCGCGACGCTCATCGACATGGCGAGGAACGACCCTTCCCCCAAGGTGCGGAGCCAGGCCCTGTTCTGGATCGCTCAGAAGGCGCAGAAGAAGGAGGACGCGGACATCATCCGCGCCGCGGTCGACGATCCCGACGCCTCGGTCAAGAAGCAGGCGGTGTTCGCGCTCAGCCAGATTCCAAACGGCGAGGGGGTGCCGGATCTGATTCGGGTGGCCCGGGAGAACAAGAGCCGCGAAGTCCGCAACCAGGCCATGTTCTGGCTCGGTCAGTCGAAGGACCCCCGCGCCCTCGCCTTCTTCGAAACGATCCTGACCCAGTAAACGCGCGATTCGCCGGCCAGGCGGAGCACCCAGGAGGCGCCGGTTCCTCGGCGACCGCGCCACAATTCGTTATCCTCGCCCGATGAAACAAGCGATCCGGATCTCGAGTCCCGGTGTGGCCTTCTTCACCGGAGTGCTCCTGCTCTCCGGAGCGCTGGCTCCGGGCCAGCCGGCGGACCGGGCCCAGGCGCTCTATGACCAGATCGACCGGATCTTCCTGGCCAAGGAATACGACGCGCCGCGATTCGGGCCGGCGCGATGGCTCCCGGGCGGCGAGGCCTACGCGATCGTGGAGTCGGCGGCGGCTCCTTTCACCGGTCGCGAGATCGTGCGCTACGAAGCGGCCACGGGGGCGCGCCGTGTCCTCGTCCCCGCTTCGATCCTGACTCCCGCCGGTGAGAAGGCGCCTCTCGACGTCAGCGACTATGCATGGTCCGGAGACGGGGCGCGGCTGCTCATCTTCACCAACACGCGGAAGGTCTGGCGCAACCACACCCGCGGGGACTACTGGGTCCTGACCCTGGAGGGTGAAAAGCTGCAGAAGCTCGGGGGGGACGGTCCGGAGGCCTCGCTCCTGTTCGCGAAGTTCTCGCCCGATGGAACGCACGCGGCTTATGTGCGCGGCAACAACCTCTATGTCGAGCGCCTCGAGGACGGTCGGATCACGCAACTCACCCGCGACGGTTCGGAGACGACCATCAACGGGACGTCGGACTGGGCCTACGAGGAGGAGCTGGGGCTGCGCGACGCGTTCCGCTTCAGTCCCGATGGCCGGCGCATCGCCTACTGGCAGTTCGACACCGCCGGGGTCGGGATCTTCTCGCTGATCAACACCACGGACACCCTCTATCCGGTCATCACCCGCATCCCCTATCCCAAGGCCGGCACCACGAATTCGGCGGTCCGTATCGGCGTGGTCGACGCCGATGGAGGGGAGACCCTCTGGATGAAGACGCCGGGCGATCCGCGTGACTCGTACCTCGCGCGGATGGAATGGGTCGACCGCGCGACCCTCGCCGTCCAGCAGCTGAACCGGCTCCAGAACCAGAACGACTTCCTGATGGCCGAGGCGGCAAACGGGGAGGTGCGCCGGATCTTCCGCGACGAGTCGAAGACCTGGGTGGATCTGGTGAGCAAGGTGACCTGGATCGATGGAGGCAAGGCGTTTCTGTGGGTGAGCGAGAGGGATGGCTGGCGGCACGTCTATCGCGTCCCCCGCGAGGGAGGCGAGCCCCGGCTGCTGACCCGGTTCGAGGCCGACATGGTCAGCGTGACGGGGGTGGACGAGGGTCTGGGCTGGCTCTACGTCACCGCCTCCCCGGCGCAGGCCACGCAACTGTATCTCTATCGATCCAGGCTCGACGGAAGCGGCGTCCCGGAGCGGGTGACGCCGGCCTCCCAGCCGGGGTCGCACACCTACGACCTCGCGCCCGGAGGACGCATGGCCTTCCACACCTACTCGCGCTTCGACTCTCCGGCGGTCACGGACGTGATCGCGCTGCCCGGGCACGGCTCTGTGCGGGGGCTCACCGACACCTCGGCCCTGACCGCGAAGGTGGCCCCTCTGGTCAAGTCGCCGGTCGAGTTCTTCACCGTGGACATCGGCTCCGGGGTTTCCCTCGATGGCTGGATGCTCAAGCCCGGAGATTTCGATCCCGGGAAGCGCTATCCGGTGATCGTCCATGTCTACGGCGAGCCTGCGGGGGTGACCGTCACCGATCGCTGGGGAGGCGGGCGGATGTTGTTTCATCGCGCCCTGGCCGAGGCGGGATACCTCGTGGTGAGTTTCGACAACCGGGGGACGCCCGCGCCCAGGGGTGCGGCCTGGCGGGAAGTCGTCTACGGCACGGTGGGCGATCTGTCCTCGAAGGACCAGGCCGCGGCGGTCCGAGCCCTGGCCGCGGCGAGGCCCTACGTCGACGCTGATCGGGTGGGCGTCTGGGGCTGGAGCGGCGGCGGCTCTAACACCCTCAACGCGATGTTCCGTTTTCCCGACGTTTACAAGGTGGGAGTCTCGGTGGCGCCCGTGCCCGACCAGCGCCTCTACGACACCATCTATCAGGAGCGCTACATGGGCCTGCCCCAGGACAACGTCGAGGGCTACCGTATCGGGTCGCCGATCAACTTTGCCGAGGGCCTCAACGGGAACCTGCTCATCGTTCACGGGTCGGGCGACGACAACGTGCACTACCAGGGGACGGAACGGCTGGTGAACCGCCTCATTGAACTGGGCAAGCGGTTCGACACCATGGTCTATCCGAACCGGACCCACGCGATCGCCGAGGGCCCGGGAACCACTCCGCACATCTATCGGCTCATCGCGCGGTACTTCCTCGATCACCTCCCGCCCGGAGCGCGATAGTCGGTCGGCGGCCGGCTCGGCCCTCTTCCCGCGGGTGGCGCCGGCCCGGGCCATAACCGGACTTTCGAGCCAGGGATGGCACCGGTTTTCGCCGCCGCAACCGACCTTCGCCCCGGCTGAGCGAAAATAGTCGGCTGATGACCGGAACACGCCTCGCCTCTCCGGTCCTGGAACCGCCGGCTGACACCTCGCCGGACCTCGATCTGGAGGGCGTCCGACGCTGCACGCAGCTCCTGGAGCAGATCGTCGCGGATCGCGGTGTGCTTGCGAACGTGCCCCTGGAGATGCGCCAGGCCCTGCTGATCGCGGCCGGGCACGTGTCGCGGCCGCAGTCGTACCAGGAGAAGCGTCTGGTCAAGACGCTGCGGCGAAGGCGGCGGCTCGGGGAGGAGGCGACGGACCGGGAGTCGCGGGCGGTGACGGGAATCCGCCTGGCCCGGGAGTCCCCCGTCTTCGTGGCCCCGGGGCCCGCCTTGTCCGGAAGCGCCCCGAGCGCTCCTCCGCGGGAGCTCAGGAAGCCCCGAGCCTGCTACGTCTGCAAGGCTGAGTTCACCCGTTTGCATCATTTCTACGACGCCTTGTGCATCGAGTGCGCCGAGTTCAACTACGCCAAGCGTTTCCAGACCGCGTCGCTTCACGGTCGCGTGGGGCTGGTCACGGGATCGCGGGTGAAGATTGGTTTCCAGACCGCGCTCAAGATGCTCAGGGCGGGCGCCGAGGTCATCGCCACCACGCGCTTTCCCCAGGACTCGGCTCTCCGCTATTCGCGCGAGCCCGATTTCTCCGAATGGAAGCACCGTCTTCATATCCACGGGCTCGATCTGCGCCATCCGCCGAGCGTGGAGATCTTCGCCCGCTACGTCGAGCACTCGTTCCCGCGCCTTGACATCATCGTCAACAACGCCTGCCAGACGGTCCGGCGGCCCCCAGGCTTCTATGAGGATCTGCTCCCCACCGAATTGCGCCCGGCCACGGACTTCGGCCCGGACCTCCACCGCCTCCTTGAGAGCCACGAGGGTCTGAAGGCGGCGCTCGACGGCGGCCGTTCGATCGGCGGCGCCACCGGCGTGGACAGCTCGGGCCTGATGAGTCTGAACGGCGGGCGCAGCGGAATCGGGGTGGTGGCCTCGGCCGCGTTGTCGCAGGTGCGGTACGCCTACGACGACGAGACCCGGCGCGACGATTTGTTTCCGCAGGGCCGGCTCGACGCGGATCTGCAGCAGGTGGATCTGCGCCATCAGAACACCTGGCGCCTCGCCCTCGCCGATGTGCCCACCGCGGAGATGCTGGAGGTTCAGCTGGTGAACGCGGTGGCGCCGTTCATTCTCTGCGCCCGCCTCAAGCCCCTGATGCTGAGGGTCCCCACCAGGGACAAGCACATCGTCAACGTGTCGGCCATGGAAGGGGTTTTCTCTCGCGGCCCCAAGACCGACAAGCATCCCCACACCAACATGGCGAAAGCCGCGCTCAACATGATGACCCTGACCGCCTCCCGCGACTACGTGAACGACGGCATCCACATGAACGCGGTGGACACCGGCTGGGTGACCGACGAGGATCCGGCCATCCACGCCGACCGGAAGAAGCAGGAACTCGACTTCGCCCCGCCGCTCGACATCGTCGACGGCGCGGCCCGGGTTTGCGATCCCTTCTTCGACGGCCTGCTCACCGGCGTGCACGCCTTTGGCAGGTTCCTCAAGGACTACAAAACCTCGAACTGGTGACGGCGATCACGGACCAGCCTCCACGACCCGACCCGCCTTCGGCCGCAGGTTAGTATTGCAGGCCTCCAAGGAGTTCGCGCCACACGTTCGTGGGGAATCATGACGGTTGTGAGCTTTCGATCAAAGTCAATCGACGTCCAGCGCCACGCGCCGGAAAGGCGCCGGAGGCTCCCCGGCCAGGAGGCGTTCACCCTCGTCGAACTGCTGGTGGTTGTCGCCATCGTCGGCATTCTCGCCGCGATCGCCCTTCCGCAGCTCCAGGTTGCCCGACGCTCGGCCGTGGAGAAGGCGGTGATGGGCCATCTTCGGGCCATGGCCACCAACCAGCATCTGTTCTACCCGAATCCGGTTCCCATGAGTCCCTCGGCCCTGACCGACCTCCGCCCTCGCTTCGCCCGGCTGAATGAACTCAACAGCTTCTCTCAGAATGCCTTCGGGGTCACCACCGGGTCGGACCGCGTGGAAGCCACCAGGGTGACGTATTCAATGGTGCCTCTGAGTCCCACCGTCGACAGCCTGCGCGGCCAGTTCCTCATCCAGGCGACGGAGATGGATCTCGACCAGGGGTTCATCTACCAGGTCGACGAGTCCGGCAACGTGGTGAAGATCCGATAAATGACCGCCCGAGCCCTCCACTCGTCCCTGGCCAAGAACCTGGCCGACCGGTTCAGACTCCGCCTCGAGACCGGCCTCACCCTGGCCCGGACGGACCGCTTCGTGCAGGAGCTCGAACCACCCGCGAGGGAAGAACCGGACTTGTTCGCCGCTCTGGCCGCGGCGTTCAGGACCTGGCGGCGGGCGGTGAGGGAAGCCGACGCCGATGCCTGCATGGATGCGATGGAAGTGACGTGGTCGCGCCTCGAGGCCTGCCTGAGCCGGGTCGCGGAACGGGACGCCCTGATTCAGGCGTTCAGGGTGAGATGGGCCTGCGAGAACGCCGCTCTCAGCTACCAGACCATCGACAGCCTGGCCAGGTTCTACCGGCTGGTTCCGTTCTCGGCCGGTGCGCAGAGCAAGTACGAGTACGTCCTGACCCGCCGTCTGGCCGGGCCTCTGGTTCCCGACCGGCGGCTTCCCCCCGCCGAGGAGCTGGTGGAAGCGGTGGTGGCGTTGGAGGTGTCCTGGGGGGCGTCGCCGGTGAAGGTGGAGGACGCCGAGGTGGCCAGGGTGGTTCCGGCCATCCGGGCATTCGGTGAGGAGGCGGGCCGGCAGGAGGACGCGGCCGGATTCACCGCGAGCGCCCTCTTGCGGCGGTTCGGCGCGTTCAAAGCCTCGCTCGGTGACAAGCTGTTCGATCCCCGGCTGAGTGTGGCGGTGGTTGAGACCAACGTGAGGGTGCTCAACGTTCTCAACCAACTGCTGGCCGATGCGGGTGGGCAGCCCCTCCGAGGGGCGGCCGCGGCCAGGCGAGCCCCTCTTCCTCGCCCGCTCCGTGCGGAAAGGGGCGAAGCCCCTCCAGTGAAGGCCCATCTGCGAACGGCCGAGATCGACATATCGGGGCTGGAGCTTGTCGATGGTCGGCGGGCCGGGGCCACGCCTTCAGCCCCCGATCCGGGCCGGGCGTCCGAGCCAGATATCGGTCCGCTCGAACCCCTCCTGGAAGCACCGGGTCTGCCGAGTCCGCCCGAACCCGCATCCGGGATCACCTGGCCTCACGCCGATTTGAGGACGGGTGAGGTGGATCTATCGGGCATGGAGTTCGTTCGCCGGATCCGGCATCCTGGACCCGAGCCCGGTTCCGAGGCCGAGCCCGGGGCGTCCGAGCCGACGATCACTCGCGCGGGCGGGGACGACCCCGGAGCGGAGCAGGATGTGGAGCGGCCCGGCGTGCCCGAGGATGAACATCCGGGTGCTTCGGAGGAGGAGGCCGGAGAACTCGCGGAGGAGGAGACGGAGCAACAACCCTCTCCGCGGGCCTCCGAGCTCGGAAAGCGGCTCGGGAACGAAGCCCTCATCGAGCACTATCTGACCGTGCCGCGATCGCCCGAAGTGTGGCGATTGAATCTGGACAGCTTCCTTGGCGGCCCCGACGGCGACGGCTCGCACGATTCCAACCAGGGGGCCGAGAGGCGGCGGGCCTTCGACCTGATTCTGGCCGCAGACGATCTCATCTGTCTCCGCGAGACTCAGGAAGGGCCTCCGCCACTGGAGCACCGTGCGCGAGTGAAGGATCTGGCCCAGTCGATGCTGCGCCTGCAGAGCTCGCTGCGTCGGGCCGCGAGCCTGGCCCAGGGCGGGCGCGAAGAAGTCGAGCCGCTCCTCTACGTCTCCGACCACCTTCTCTGGGAGCGCCTGAGACTCTCCGCGAGCCTGACCCGGGCCACGGCCAGAAAGCGTCCGCCCCTGAGGCCCCGGGGCAGCCGGACGGCCGAAGTGGCTCGGCGCCAGACTCGAAGGCTTCGCCGGCACCGCGGGCTCCTGGTCTGGGCCGTATCCGCAACCGTGATTCTGGCCGCGATCGCGAAGATGATGGGCGTCACCGCGCCTGGGCCCGCCATCGACCGGGAAGTGATCCTGCTTCGAGTTCAGGACCTGCCCCAGCCCCAGATCTTCGTGGACGCACGCGCCTTCCGCAATCGGCTGTTCATTACCGCCGACCTGAGCTGGGCACGGCTGGGACCGGCCGAGCGCCACTCCATCGTGAGTTCAGTCGGCGCTTTCGCGGCGGGAATAGGCCTGGACACGGTCAGCATCGTGGGTCCCAAGGGGGAAGCGTTGGCCACATTCAAGGACAACCAGGTCATGCTCGCAAGCGAAGTGTCCGAGCTGCCGGACCCGAAGCGGTGAAAGGCGCCGCCACGCCCGGGGGAGGCCCGAGAACGAATCGATGAATGCCGCCTCCTGGTCGTTGATCGCGTTTCTGGTTGCAGTAGCCCTCTCGTGCACGTCACGCATCAACGTGGGTCTGGTCGCCCTGGCTCTCGCCTGGGGGCTTGGTTCCCTGGTGGCGGGCCTGAGGCCTGAGACGGTGGCCGCCGGGTTTCCCGCCATGCTCTTCCTCACCCTCGTGGGGGTGACCCTGCTCTTCGCGCTGGCCGAGCAGAACGGCACTCTCGCCGCCATGGCTCATCGTTTCCTGGGCACCCTCCGCGACGCCCGGTTCGTGGCGCCGCTGATCTTCGTGTTCGGGGCCATCCTTTCCGGGGTGGGTCCGGGGGCGGTGGCGGCCACCGCCCTGATGGCTCCGATCGCCATGGCCATTGGGCTCAGAGCGGGGGCCCCAGCCTTCCTCGTCGCCCTCATGATCTCGAATGGCGCCAATGCCGGAAATCTCTCTCCCCTCTCCGCGGTGGGCATCATCGCCAAGGACGGAATGGCGAAGGCCGGGCTCGTGGGCCATGAAGGAAAAGTCTTCTTCGCCAACCTGGCCGCCCACGTGGTGGTGGGCCTCGGCGCCTGGCTGTGGCTCCGGCCGCGAAAAACTTCGGGCACGGTGGAGGGTTCGCAGGCGGCTCCGGCTCCCCTCGATCGGGCGCAGCAACTGACTCTGGCCATGCTCGCGCTCTGGATCGCGGGCACTCTGTTCGCTTCTCTCCCCGTGGGCTTCGCGGCTTTCAGCGCCGCCGCCGTCCTCATCATCATGGGAGCGGCCGACGAAACCGAGGCGATCCGGAAGATCCCCTGGGCGGTCATTTTGATGGTGACGGGCATGACCACGCTGGTGGTGGTGCTGGAGAAGACGGGAGGCATGGATCTGGTGACCGCGCTGCTCGCCTCTTTCGCCACTTCGAACACGGTCAACGGAATGGTCGCCTTCGTCACCGGCGTGATCTCCACCTGGAGCAGCACCTCGGGCGTGGTCATGCCCGCCTTCCTGCCCACCGCCGCCACCCTGGCCGAGCGGGTGGGAGGCGGCGATCCCTTCGCGGTGGCCCTTTCCATCAACGTCGGCTCGTCACTGGTCGACGTGTCGCCGCTGTCGACCATCGGCGCTCTGTGCGTGGCCACCATGACCGACCCCGAAGCCGCGCGCGACCTGTTCCGCAAGATGATGATCTGGGGCGTGTCGATGACGGTGGTGGGGGCGGTCCTGAGTCAACTCTTCGCCGGGCCCCTGGCGCGGCTCTAGCAGCCCGTGGTGAAAGTCGGGCCGCGCCCTTGGCGGATCTTTTCCGCAGAGCTCTACGTTGAGGGCTGCCAGGTTCTCCTCGCTGCCCGGGGCGCTTGCCCTCCTCGGGGGCGTTCCTCGAGCCCGGCCCGGGGCGGGTTGCGTATCATCGGCGCACACCACCCTTCCTGGAGGTCCTCACTCATGTCCGTTCCGCGCCTTCT
>JAQBHL010000296.1:0-9065 GCA_032127745.1 Acidobacteriota bacterium | reverse complement strand
ATGGCTAAAGTTGCGGTCGAAAGGCGCAGGGACGTGCTGAGTAGTGAGAGCGAGTAGGTGTCGTGTATCTCCGTCCTGCTGTAGGAGAAGTTCTAGCAGTCCGCGCGCTCGGCCACGCGGTCGAAGCACAGCCCCGAGGTGATCGGTTGACGGCAGGCGAGGCAGCGAACGAGCGAAGGATAGAGCCCATGGAGTTTCAGGATCCAGGCCTCGGCATAGCGCATCACCGCCGTCCCGTCCGATCCCCGCGCCTTGAGGGCGGTGACGCACGACCGCCCCAGACGATAGCTGTCGTCGTCCCGGGCCTCGGGCGGGAGAAAGGCTTCGAACAATTCGGCGCAGTATTCCAACGCGAGGAGACTTTCGAGGTTGCTGTCTGAGGGTTGCGAGGAACGGAGGAGTTCGACCGCTCCGAGCCGGAACAACTCCGCCCCTTCACGACCGTACAACGTGGTGCGAACTTCCGAAAGGGGCTGCAGGGACGACTGATACCTGTGGCCTGGACCGCGCGCGCCCTTCGCGACGGCCCTCACCTTCCCCTTGCTCCGGGTGAGGAGCACCGCGACGACGCTCATTTCCCCCAGCGGAAACGTGCGCAGAACGAGAGCGTCCGTGGTGAGAGGAGGCATTGTGACGGCGCCTTGGGAGATCGGATCGGCCCATGATCGGGCACCGGCCGGCCCCTGTTTGGAAGCAGGGTGAACCTAACATGAAAGCCCTCTTCCTTCCTCTTCTCCTTCACCGGGTTCGGGGAAATCGAAGTGACGGGCCGGGCCGAAAAATCGACCCCCGGGGCGGGGACGGCGCCCACCCTTTTCCTGGGGAAGTGCCCCGGGGCTGAAACTTTTGTGCACCGATGGCCATCCTAATCGCGAGTTTGGTCGTAGACTGGCCGGATTCTCTGTGTCCAGGAGCGCGTCCCTGGCCCGAATTCAGCAGATAACCCATGGTCCCCATTTTGGAAGGTTCGCATCCGGCGACGCGGGGAGTCGCTTTCGAAACGGATGTGAGCTCTAGGAACAAATAAAATATGAAGCGTCGAGATTTCACAAAAGCGATGGCGGGCATTGCCGCTGGCGTTGTGGCCGGAACCAAGGTCTTCGCGGATGACAAGAAGAATCCCACGGACAAGACCAAGGCTCAGGGCTGTGGCGGCAAGGACGGCTGCGGCGAGAAGGGCAAGGCCGCGGCACAGGGCGACAAGGCCCCCAAGCACGTCTGCAAGGGCCACAACGAGTGCAAGGGCCAGGGCGGCTGCAAGACCGGCGACGCCGGTTGCGCGGCCAAGAACTCCTGCAAGGGCAAGGGCGGCTGCGGCGTTCCCGTGAAGGCCGAGCCGAAGAAGTAGGCAGCCCGGGAAAGCAGCGGCCAAGCCAGCAAGCTATTGACCGCTGTTCGCAAACCGGCCGCGGGGCCTTTCTGCCCCGCGGCCTTCTTCTTCTAGACTGGATTTTTCCATGCCCTCCAAACCGAAAGGCAACCGCTTCGGATTCAAGGACCTCGGGATCGGCATCGGCCTGCGCACCGCCCACTATCCCCACATCCTCTCGAAGTGGCCGAAGGTCGACTGGTTCGAGGTCCTTTCCGAGAACTACATGGACACCGGCGGACGGCCGATGTTCGTCCTCGAGCAGGTGGCGGAACGCTACCCGGTGGCTCTCCACGGCGTGTCGATGTCGATCGGCAGCACCGATCCATTGAATCGCGAGCACCTCAGGAAGCTCAAGGCTCTCGCGGATCGCACGAGAGCGCACTGGGTTTCGGATCATCTGTGCTGGACCGGCGTCCTGGGACGCAACACCCACGACCTGCTGCCCATGCCCTACACCGAGGAATCCCTGACCCACACGGTCAAGCGGGCCC
Source organism: Acidobacteriota bacterium (assembly GCA_032127745.1). Lineage (GTDB taxonomy): Bacteria > Acidobacteriota > Vicinamibacteria > Fen-336 > JAGNNV01 > JAGNNV01. The sequence continues at coordinate 7,202 of JAQBHL010000296.1, read as the reverse complement.
GGCAGGTTTCGGAGATCCTCGAACGGCCGCTGGTTCTGGAGAACCCCTCCTCCTACGTAGAATTCGCCCACTCCAGCATGCCGGAATGGGAGTTCCTGGCCCGCCTTGCCAAAGACGCGGACTGCGCCCTCCTTCTCGACGTGAACAACGTCTACGTGAGTTCGTTCAATCACGGTTTCGATCCGATCGAGTATATCGACGCGATCCCCGCCGACCGGGTGGTTCAGTATCACCTGGCCGGGCACACCCACAAGGGCACCCACATCATCGACACCCACTCCGACCGCGCCATCGACGAGGTCTGGCAGCTCTACGCTCACTCGGTCCGGAGGACCGGCCGGGTGGCCACGCTCTACGAGTGGGACGAGGACATTCCCGCCTTCGGTGTGGTAATGGCCGAGGCGCGGAAAGCGGCGAAGTTCCGCCGCGGCCTCCCGGGGTGAAGCTCGCCCGGCTTCAGAAGTGGATGCAGGCGGTGGTCGTGCATCCGGGCACGACCGACCAGGCTCTGCGTTCTCCCGCGGCGAGTCGCCACCTGCCCGCGAAAAAGATCGCGCAGATCCTGCTTCCCTCCCCCACCCTCTCCCCGAAAGAGCGCATCGCGGTGTATCAGGGGATGTACCCGTTGCGAATGCGCGATGCCCTGACCGCCGACTACCCGGGTCTCGAACATTTCCTGGGCCATCGTTTTGAGGACTTCGTGGCCGCGTATACCGAGGCCCATCCCTCGCGGGGCTACACCCTCAATCGGCTGGGCGACCAGGTTCCCGCCTTTCTGGCCCGGCAGAGGCGATTCACCCCTCGACCGTTTCTGGTCGATCTCGCGCGGCTCGAGTTGGCCCTGACCGAGGCCTTCGACGAACGCGAGTCACCGCTCCTCGCGGCCGCAGAGTTCGAGGCGATCACGCCGAAACGGCTCCAGACGATCCGGCTCCAGCCCGTCCCGTCCGTCCGCCTCGTGGCCCTGAAGTGGAACGTCGGCGCCTACCTCGACTCCGTGCGCGAAGAGAACCACAACCACCCCAGGCCGCGCCGGCAGGCGTCGCACGTGCTGGTGTTCCGGAGGAACTACGCGATGTACCGCCTTAGCGTCCCACCGGCCGCATTCGCGGTCCTGGAGGATATCGTGGCCGGGCACCCGCTCGGGGACGTTGTTCGACGCTCCCTGGGCCGCCGCGGGCCGAAACGCGCCTCGGTGGAGGACTTCTCCCGCTGGTTCCGACAGTGGACCTCAGAGGGCGTTTTCGCAGGAGTCAGACGCCGTCGGGCTTGACAACATCGGGCCAGCGGTTCCTCCTCCGCCAGCGACCATGGCGAGGTGGAGTCCGAGCGCAAATAGCGGGATCGGCCCTCGGGATCGCCCCCGCCCATTGCGGCGCAAGTTTGACGCCGCGCAGTCGCGCCCAGTAGATTGGGCGCCTGTGAAGTTCAACGACCTCGCGATCGAGTCGATCGCCTACGAGCTTCCGCCTGTGGCGGTTTCCACCGATCAACTGGTGCGCCGGCTCGACCCCGTTCTGCGCCGTTTCAAGATTCCCGTCGGCGCCATGCTCCAGCTCACCGGAATCATCGAGCGCCGGTTCTGGCCGCGTGGTCTGCCCATGCATCAGGCGGCCACGGAGGTGGCCAGGCGGGCGATTCAACGGGCCGGGATCAAGCCGGACCAGGTCGGCATTCTGATCAACACCTCAGTGTCCAAGGACTATCTCGAGCCTTCGATGGCGAGCCTGGTTCATGGCGATCTGGGCTTGAATCAGGAATGCCGCAACTTCGACCTCGCCAACGCCTGCCTCGGCTTCCTCAACGGAATCGAGGTCGCGGGGCGCATGCTGGAATCGGGAGTGGCCGACTACGCCCTCCTCGTCGACGGCGAGAGTGCGGGCGACGTGGTCGAGGCCACCATCACCCGCCTTCAGGACCCGAGCACGACCCTGCGTGATTTCTGGGAGGCCTTCGCCACCCTGACCCTTGGCTCCGCCGCCGTGGCCATGGTCCTCACCAAGGGCTCGCTGTCGCAAACCACCCATCGCGTCAACGGTTGCGTGTCCCTCGCCGACACCGCGAACTCGCGCCTGTGCATGGGCACCGCCGAACGCATGGTCACCGATTCCACCCGCCTTCTGAAGGCGGGCGTCGTCCTCGCCCAGAAAACCTGGGGCGTGGCCTCGAAGCAGCTGAACCGCTGGTCGGAGCAGGGCATCGGGCACTACGTCTGCCACCAGGTGGGCGCCTCTCACATGCAGGCCCTGGTCGAAGCCCTCGGCATCAACGTGGCCAAGTGCGTTCTCTCCTACCCCACCCACGGCAACGTCGGTCCGGCCGCGGTGCCTCTGACCCTGGCCCTCGCCACCGAATCCGGCCGGGTCAAGGAAGGCGATCACGTCGCCCTCATGGGTATCGGCTCCGGCCTGAACGTCACCATGATGAGCGTGACCTGGTAGGACGCAAGAATCGTCGAGGCCAGCGCCGCCGCCGGTAATCCCAAGGCTCTGTTCCCTCGCTTCCTCGAAAGACTCTCTCCAGGTGGCCACTCCGGCATGGCGTGAACTCTTCCCCTTCGAAAGCCGCACGCTTCAGGTGCCGGCGGGACGCATTCACTACGTGGACGAGGGACCACGGGCCGCCGATCCCATCCTGTGCCTGCACGGGAATCCCACCTGGGCCTTTCACTATCGCCGGCTGATCGCGGAAGCCCGCCCCTTCCAGCGCGTCGTCGCTTTCGACCATATGGGCATGGGCCTGTCCGACCGGCCGGCCGGCTTTTCCTACACCCTCGCCGATCATGTGAAGAACGCCGTCCTGTTCGTCGATGCCCTTGATCTTCGGAAGATCACTCTGGTGGTGCACGACTGGGGCGGCGCCATCGGCATGGGCCTGGCTCTGGCCCGACCCGACCGGATCGCTCGAATCACGGTGATGAACACCGCCGCCTTCTTCATCCCCCGCCTCCCCTGGCGCATCGCCATTTGCCGCGCGGGGTTCTTTGGAGAGTTCATCACCCGCGGCCTGAACGGCTTCGCCCGCGCGGCCACGAAGATGACGACCACGACGCCCCTGCCCCCGGAAGTTCGCGCCGGGTATCTGGCGCCCTATGCATCGTGGCGCCGGCGAATCGGAATCTGGAACTTCGTGCGCGACATTCCGATGGAGCCCGGCCATCGTTCGCGGGCCACCCTGGGCCGGATCGAAGAAGGCCTCAAGACCCTCCAGAAGCCCATGCAGATCCTCTGGGGCGAGCGGGACTGGTGTTTCACTCCTCACTTCCGCGAGGAATGGCAGAGACGCTTTCCCCACGCCTACATCCACAAGTTCGATGACGCCGGACATTACCTCATCGAGGATGAGCCCGGCGGAGTGGTCGCTCGGATTCGCGACTTCGCGTCTTGAACGTCGCGGACCTGCTTGCGGAGTCAGCCCGCCGGGCGCCGGAGCGGGACGCCATCATCGCCCCGGACGGACGGGGAGGTTGGAACCGGATCTCGTACGCAGAGCTGGACACCGCGGTCGATGCTCAGGCCCGCTCACTCGGGGCGGGAGGGGTGGCTCGAGGGGAGCTTGCCCTGGTGATGGTGCCGCCAGGCATCTCTCTCATCACCCTGTTCTACGCCCTGCTCCGGCTGGGCGCGGTCCCGGTCATGATCGATCCCGGCATGGGATTCCGCGCCTTCTTGAAGTGCGTCCAAACCACGAGGGCGAAGACCCTGGTCGGAATCCCCAGGGCGCATCTCGCCCGCCTCCTCTTTCCCCACGCCTTCTCCACCGTCGAACGCCGATTCGTCATCGGATCATCGTGGCTGGGCGCCCTGGGCCGGACTCTTCGTCCCCTCGATAGAGCGGAGAAGGGAGCGCCCTTCGACTCCGTGCGCGCCGAGCTTGAACCGGACGATCCGGCCGCGGTGCTCTTCACCTCCGGAAGCACCGGTCCGGCGAAGGGCGCTCGATACTCGGTGCGGAACTTCTTCGCCCAACGGGACGCACTTCAGGCCCTGTACCACTTCACACCCGGTGAGGTCGACCTCGCCGCCTTTCCTCTCTTCTCGCTGTTCGACGCGGCGTTTGGGATGACCAGCGTTATTCCCGACATCGACCCCGCTCGGCCCGCGGAGTGCCGCCCGGAGAAGATCGTCGAGGCCATCATCCAGCACAAGGCCACATCGGCCTTCGGCTCCCCCGCGATCTGGTCACGGGTGGCTCCCTGGTGCCACTCCCGGGGCGTGCGTCTCGAGGGCCTCAAGCGTGTTCTGATGGCCGGCGCGCCCGTGCCGCTCAAGCTGGTCCGGGCCATGCGGGGCATCCTGCCGGAAGACGGAGACGTGCACACTCCGTATGGAGCCACCGAATCGCTTCCCGTGGCCACCATATCGGGCCGCCAGGTCGAGGCCCTGGGAGAGAGGATCGAAGCCGGGGCGGGAACATGCGTGGGCGTGCCCGCATCGACCATCGAACTGCGGATCGTGCCGATTCGCGACGAGGCCATGGTCTCCATGGAATCCGAGCCCATCGTGGCGACGGGGGAGGTGGGCGAAATCTGTGTGCGCGGGGGCGTGGTGACGCGCGCCTATCACAACCGCGACGACGCGACCTCCGCTTCCAAGATCGGCGAAGGCGAGTCGACCTGGCACCGCATGGGCGATCTCGGATTCCTTGACCCCGAGGGGCGCCTGTGGTTCTGTGGCCGCAAGGCCGAGGCGGTCTTTACCGCCGATGGACCCATCTTCACCGACCTGATCGAGTGCCGTTTCTCAGGCGCGTCACGCTTCCCGCGCGTCGCCCTGGTGGGCGTGGGTCCAAAGGGCGGGTCGCGGCCGGTTCTCCTGATCGAGGGCGCCCGGAACGAGGCCCTGAGGACCGAGGCGCGCGCGATCAGCGGCATCGCGGATGTTCGATTCCATTCCCGATTCCCCGTGGACCGCCGCCACAACGCCAAGATCCACCGGCTCGATCTGGCCCGATGGGCCGAGACCAGCACTCCGGGCTGAAAGCCGGCCCGTATCCCTAGTGTCCCGTAACAGAAGCTACCCGCCACTGCGGGCGTCGTGCAGGAGATCATCCCAGAGCGAGACCCGGTTGGCGTTCCCGGCCAGGCGCCCACGGGCTTCGACGACCTTCGAGAACAAAGCGAAGGCATCTGCGTCGCCGGCGGCGGCGCGGGTCACCGCGTCCTCGACCTCGGTGTGTACGAGCGACTCCGGGGAGCCCCCGGACTGCAGCACGGCCATATCGCGCAGGATGGTCGCGAACAGGTGGAGAGCCGCATCCCGATCGACCTCTGAGCCGGCGGCCATCGAGGAGGCCGCGTAGGCCGCGACCTCGGCGTCCTGGCCGCCTCCGAACCGCCGAAGGAGTTGATCCCGCAGATCGTCGAGAGGCGGGCGCGTCTGCAGGGCCCGGGCCAGGCTCCCGCCCGAGGCCTGGGCTCTCAAACGGGCCTCCGCGGCCCCTACGCCATCCTCGGCCAGACGGGCTTCGATCAAACCCTGGGGCACCCCCAGGAGACGAATCGCCGCGCAGCGCGAGCGAATGGTGGGGCGCAGGAACGCGGGCGACGAAGAGGTCAGAAACACCACCGCGCCGGCCGCGGGTTCCTCGAGACTCTTGAGAAATGCGTTGGCTCCGTTCACATTCATCCGCTCGGCATCGACCACGATCGCGACCCGTCTCCGGGCCTCCCAGGGCTTCTGGGTCAGCCAGGTTCCGAGGGCTCGCATGTACTCGACGTCGATCAGGCCGCCCACCGCTTCCTTTCTCTTCCGGACCCGATCATCCCGGTGGTCCATGAGTTCCTCATCGATGCCAAGAATGTCGTCCCGGCCCATGATCACCAGATCGGGATGGATGTTCTCGGACGTCCTTCGGCAGTGCGAACACTGCCCGCAAGGCCCCTGGTGCGGCGCGTCGCAAATCAGGGTTCGGGCCACCGTCTCCGCCAGCGTCCGCTTCCCCACCCCGGAAAGACCCTGGAGCAGGATCGCGTGATGGAGCCGTCCCTCATGGATCGAGCGCCACAGACCTTCGCGCGCGTACTCGTGACCAAGGATCCCCGGAAAAGGCACGGTCACGGACGGTCTCCAAGCCGCTGCTTCACCCGCGAGGCGATCTGCGCCGACAGAGTGGCCGCATCGGCGGCGCCGTCGAACACCTCGAATCGCCCCGTCTCCGCGTTCGCGAGGTCCAGGAAGGCCTGTCGCACCCGGCCGTGAAAGGCCGGGGCCTCGGCATCGAGACGATTTGCCGCCCCCCGCGCGCGCAGCCGTTCGAGCGCGACATCGACGTCGAGATCGATAAGGATGGTGAGGTCCGGGGTAAGGCCACCGAGCTGGCGAAAAACCAGGGGAACGAGGTCGCCCACCCCGCGGCCTACCGACTGATAGGCCAGGGATGAATCCTGATACCGATCGCAGATCACCACCCGACGGGCGGCCAGGGCGGGCCGAACTACGTCATGCAGGTGTTGGGCCCGGTCGGCCAGAAAGAGCAGGGCCTCGACCTCGGGGATGGGGGTGGTCGGGGCTTCAAGGAGGATCTCGCGGATCCTTCGCCCGAGCGGCGTTCCCCCGGGTTCCCGGGTCAGGAGCGCCCGTTCGCCGAACATCCGGGCGAGCGCCTCCGCCTGCGTGCTCTTGCCGCTGGCCTCGATCCCCTCGAACGTGATGAAAAGCCCCTGATCCATTTTTCTCCCTGAGCCCTCGATGAAGGGGCAGTTTACGTTTAGCGTCCTCCGGTGCGAATCCTTATCACCGGAGCCGGCGGCCTCCTCGGCGGCCGCCTCGCCGCCCTTCTCTCCCAGACCCACGAGATCACGGGACTGATCAGGCGCCAGATGGCCCCGGACGGCATCGCTGCGGTGACCGCGGATCTGGTCGGGGAAGGCGAGCTTGGGGCCGTTCTCGATGGCGCGCGTCCCGAGGCCGTCATCCACTGCGCCGCGCTCGCCGACGCCCTGGTCTGTGAGCGGGAGCCGGGGCGGGCGGCGCGTGACAATGAGACCGCCACCCTCACCCTGGCCCGTGCCTGCGCCCGCGGCGGCATCCGACTGATCGCGATCTCCACCGATCAGGTATTCGCGGGAAGCTTCCCCTTCGCGAGCGAAACTTCACCGGCCCATCCGGTCATGGAGTACGGACGGTCGAAGCTGCGGGCCGAAGCCGCGGCCATCGAAGCATCGCCCGACGCCGTGATCCTCCGCGTCGCCCTCGTTCACG
>JAQBHL010000295.1:0-26049 GCA_032127745.1 Acidobacteriota bacterium | reverse complement strand
CGGACAACCGTCGAGGATATCGAGGAGGACGTGCGCCGATTCGTCCAGGTGCGGTCGCCTGAAGGTCAGGCCGCCACCGCCCTGTACAAGCTCGACCAATTGGTGGCCTCGCTCCAGGGCAAGGACCTCGCGAGCGCGCGGATCAAGGTGTTTATCGAGAAGGCCGAGCCCGGCCTCGGCGCCTTCGTGCGCCAACGCGTGGGGACGAAGCTTGGAGGGGCGCTCGACGTCGTGGTGGAAAACCTCGACGTCCAGAAGGCGAAGCCGATCGTCGTCGGCGGGCAGCCGATCACCGGCGAGCTGGACATCGCCTCGGAAGTAGATGAGTTCTGGAAGACCTTCCGCTCGAAGGTCCTCCCCGCGGTGAAGAAGTCGAAGAAATCACCGGTGAAGATCGAAGCCCGGCTTTCGGAACCACCCGAGGTGCGGACGGCACTCGAGAAGCAGGTCCGGGCCGAACTGGTGGCCGCGGGCGCCCGCGACGCCGCGATCTCGGTCTCCGTTCTCTCCGCCTACAAACAGGGCTATTCGTGGCTGATCGATTCGGTCATGCCCCGCCTGGCCGGAAAGCCCGTGGGCACGATTACCCTGAAGTTCGCGGAAATCGGACCGCCGGCCGAATGGAAGACTCAGACCGTCTTCGCTCCCACCCGCTGGCTGCTGGAGACGTATCCCTTCGCCGACGTGATGGCGCGCGATCTGAAGATCGACCTGAAGCAGATCGTGATCGAGAAGATGCCCATCGGCTCGCCCGCCTACGAAGTCTCGGTGACGAGCAAGGATGGAAGCCCGTTGCTCCATGAGACCTTCGAGCCCAGATGGGTCCTGCGCTCGATGTTCGACCGGATACCGGAGTACGAGAAGACCCGGGTCACCACCGGCTGGATCGAGGCCACGGTGGGCCCCCGCAAAGTCGCGGACGAACGCGTGATCACCGACTACGAGCGCTTCTGGGACATCTTCCAGTCCCAGATCCTGGGTCGTCTCTATGACCACGTGATGGCGGTTCACGACGGAAAGCCCAAGCCGGAGGACGCTCCGTTTTTCGGCGAAATGCGCATCGACCTCACCCTCTCCGAGCCCGACTATCAGCTCGGCATCGATCAGGAACAGATTTCCTCCACGGAGATGCTCCACGAGGAGATCTACTTCAACACCATTCACTTCTTCGATGTCCTCGGCCGCTACGCGCGCGGCCCGTCTCTCAACTACATCGGAAGGATCATCCCCGCGATCCGGTCGAAGGCGGACGGCAAGCCCGGGCGTCTGAAGTACAGCGTCACCGGCTTCACCGAATCACGGCCCAACGTGACCGTGGCTTTCACGGAAAAAGGCGGACGCACGGATTCCGTTCGTCTGGATATTCGCGACGTTGCCACCGAGAGGCCCACGAGCTACTCGGCCCGCGTCGTATCCGGAAGACCGGGACTCGTGAGCCTCGACCTGAGGGTCAAAGTCGACACCGAGAAGGATGAACGAGACGACCTGATCAAGAAGGCGGCCGAGGATCGCGTGGATCGCACCATCATTTCAGCCGAGCAGGTGACGGCCGCCCTGACCAATCTCGCCACGCTGCGCGCCGCGGGGCTGTACAAAGACGCTCTGGCCTACCACGATGTGGGCGCGATCCGCCTGGGCGCCCACTGGGAGCACTCAGCCACCGCCGCCACCGAGCGCGTGGCCACCCTGGAGGCAAACGGCGCGCCCGAAGCGTGGCCGGACATCACGAAGTTCCTGCCCAGCGGGTACAAGTACGCAGGAGACACGCTGGTGCAGTGGGACGAACCCATCGCCCCCCCTGAAGGCGCGGAGATTCTCGCCAAGATGTCCACGTTCCCAGAGGTTACGGTCTACAGGGCCGGGAAGAGCTACCTCGGCAAGGACGTATGGGCCATGGACATTCTGCCCAAGGTCGAGGCCAGCCACCTTTCGGCGGCCAAGCAGACCACCATCAAGCCCACGGTCCTCTATTCCGCACGGCAGCACGCCAATGAAGTCTCGTCCACCTCTCACGTATTGAAGCTGGCGGAGCTGCTTCTCACGGATCCCGCCTACAAGGAAAAGCTCAAGAAGGTGAACGTGGTGGTGCACCCTTTCACCAACCCGGACGGCGCGCAGCTCGCGTACGACCTGCAGAAGATCACGCCCAACCAGATGCTCCACGCGGGTTATCTCGGGCCGCTCGGAGTTGATGTCGCCTCTGGCCAGAACGATCCGGATCCGATGTACCCGGAAACGCTGGTCCGGCCAAAGCTGTGGCGCTCGTGGCTTCCCGACATCTTCCTGAACCCCCATGGCTACCCCTCCCATGAGTGGGTCCAGACGTTCTCAGAATACGCGGCCTGGGTTCGGACCCGCGCGGTGGAGCAGCGCGACTACTGGACGATGCGCGGGTGGTGGATGCCGGGTTTCTCCTGGCTTGACGACCCGCGGTATCCGCGCCACAAGACCGAGCAGATGAAGCTGCTCTCGATGATCACCGCGAACGTGAAGGCAGCGCCCGAGGTCTGGGCCATGAACCAGCGCGTCTACGATCGATACACGCGCTATTCCTTCGCCTTCGACGAAAAGAACTTCAAGCTCGACTTCACCGACGGCGTCCTCACCTACAAGGCGATCAAGGGCTCTCGCGCGTCGGGAGGCCCGGGGGACGGCGGAGGCGGCGCCGCCCAGGGCAGCGGCGGCCCGCCGCGCGGATTTATGGAGCGCTATCCGAACGTGACCCTCTTCGAGGGCAGCACGGAAGCGCCGGACGAGACCGCGCACGGCGACTGGCTGAAGCTCGTGGCCACCGCCGGCCTTCAGTGGGACAAGGCGAACTTCGAGTACCTGGCCCAGGGGAACCACAAGGTGGAACGAAAGACCGAACCGTTCTTCGGCGGCGTGGCCCTGTCGATGGGCCGAACGCGGCCGCCTCGCGGAACACCGCCTCCGCGGTAGTCCTGGCGATCAGGCGGCGCAATCGGACAAAGGGTGGCTCCTTGGCACCTCCCTTCCGCGACGGGCGGGGCGGGTTTCAGTTCTGCCAGAAGAACTTCCCGCGCTTTTGGGGCTTGGGCAGGAGTTCGTTCATGGTGGCGGCATCGTACAGACGCCCGTTCACCATGGTATGGCTGACCTTCTCGGTGACCCGGATATCGGTGAGTGGATTCCCGTCGATCACGATGACGTCGGCGAGCTTGCCCACTTCGAGCGATCCTATGTCCTGGTCGAGGCCGAGGTAGGAGGCGCCCCCGATGGTCGCGGCCTTGAGCACATCGTGAGGCTTCATGCCGCCCTGGGCCAGCATCCACATCTCCCAATGCGCGCCCAGACCCTCGCGCTGGCCGTGGGCGCCCATGTTCACCATCACCCCGCGTTTGGCCAGTTCGTTGGCGCTCTTCGAGATGTCGATGTGGTTGAAGTCGTTGTCCCCGGCGGACATGGTGGGGCGCATGGCCCGGCTATCCACGTTTTCCTGGGGCACGAAGGTGAGGAGGCGCTTGTTCTGCCAGACCCTCGTCCGCTCGTACCAGTAGTTCTCCCCCGACAGGCCGCCGTAGCCCACGATGAGGGTGGGGGTGTAGCCCGACTTCGACTGGCTCCAGAACTGCAATGCATCCTCGTAGAGCTTCTTCACCGGCACCGAATGCTCGACCCCGGTGTTGCCGTCCGCGATCATGGTCATGTTGTGCATGTAGAGGGAACCGCCCTCGGGAACAACCATCATTTCGAGCTCCCGGGCCGCGGCGACGATCTGCTGGCGCTGCTCGCGGCGCGGCTGGTTGTAGCTCTTCACGCTGAAAGCGCCCACCGCCTTGAGCTTCTTGAGATGGAACCGCGCGTCGTCAAGCGAGTTGATCTCGGCCCGGAAGTCGCCGCCCGCGCCGTAGAGAATGGTGCCGGTGGAGAAGATGCGGGGGGCGGTGATGAGACCGGCTTTCGCCATCTCGGAGGCCGCGAACACGGTCGAGGTGTCGTTCGAGGGATCGTGGAGGGTGGTCACCCCAAAGGCCAGACTGGCGTACATCACCCAGTTGCGCTGGGGCACGATCTCGTCGGTTCCGAAACCGCCGTGCCAGTGAACGTCCACGAGGCCGGGCATCACCGTCTTCCCCGCCACGTTGACCACTTTGGCGTCGCCCGGGATCTTCGTTGACCCGCGCGATCCGACGGCCACGATGCGGTTGTTCTCGACCACCACCACGCCATCGGGAATCACCTGATCGCCCTTCATGGTGATGACGCGGCCGCCCACCAGGGCGATTTTGGACTTCGGCACTTCGGCGTCCGCGGTGAAGCCGATGTTCCTTCCGGAGGCCGGAAGGTCCGGGAGGGTTTCCAGACCAGCGAGGAACTTGAAGCTGTCCGCCACCGATCGCTCGAACAGTTCGGGACCGAGAGCCCAGTAAAGTTTCGATGAGTCGCCGGACCAGTGGAGATACTCTCCCGCCTCCTTGCTCACCTGGTTTACGGGGAAGGCGGAGGTCTTGGGACCGAGGTCGATCTTCTGACCGGAGATCGCGAACGCGCCGATGAAGGCCTTGAAGCCTTCGCGGAAGGCCACCCATTTCCCGTCCGGCGAAACCTCGAACTCGGTCGCCTCCTTCGACGCGAAGTGCGCCCGTTCGTCGCGGCCATCGAGGCCGATGCTGGAGAGGCTGCGGGTCTCGCCCTCGTTCTTCTGGAAGAAGACCCGGTCGCTAAGGGATCCAAAGCGGGGCCTGACCCCGCTTTTCGCCAGCAGAGTCGACGGGCCTCCTTCCGCCGCCACCTTGTAGAGGCCGGGGTTCGAGGAGAAGAGCTCGGAGCGCAGGTAGCCGCCGCCGAGGCGGCGGTAGACGATGGTGGAACCGTCCGGTGAGAACGCGGGTTCGACATACTGGCCGGGCTCCCCGACCACCACCCGGCCCTCGCCGCCGGACGCCGGGACCACGCGCACCGTGGCCAGCTTGTCGTCATCCCAGGTGGTGTAGACCACATTCCTCCCGTCCCTGGAGAACGACGGATACAACTCCCAGTGATCGGTCTGGGTGGTCAGGCGGCGGGCCCTGCCCTCGGGGAGATCGCGGATCCACAACCGGCCCAGGGCCTGAAACACAACCTTGTCTCCCGGGGGCGCCACCTCGACCCACCGAAGCTGCTTCACCGCGAATGAGTGGGGCGCCACCTCGATCGGGAAACGCACCGCCTCGGTGATTTCGCGCATGTCCTTCACGTGGAAGGGAATGTCGGCGACTGCCTTCGAGGTGACATCGACCTTCTTCAGCTTTCCACCGGCCCAGATCAAGATGGCCGCGTCGTCGGGCGTCCAGGCGAAGGTGGGATAAAGGCCGTGAATCGCCCACGCCTCCTGCATATCTCGCTCCAGACCATCGTGGATCGGCCATTCGCGCCCGGAGGTCAGATCCCGCAGCATCAGAACCTGCTTGTCCCGAATCCGGCGCGAGAAGGCCAGCTTCTGGCCGTCGCGGGAAATGACGGGCCGCACCGCCCCGCCCGGACCGCCGGTGACGCCCTCGCTCTCTCCGGTCTCGAGGTTGACCGCACGGATCGCGTAGATGCCGCCGTAGGGATCTTTGTTGTACTCGAAGAAGTTGCCCGGAGTCGCATCCATCGAGTAGTAGATGGTCTTGCCGTCCTTCGAGAACACCGGCTCGCCCACATCCTTCTGGTCGTTGGCCTTCTTGGTGACCTGCAGACCGTCGCCCCCGGAGACGTGATAGACCCAGATCTCCCCCGCGCCCAGCGAGCGCTTTCCGGTGAAGTGCTTGCGAGCCGCGATGTACTGGCCGTCCGGCGACCAGGAGGGCGAATTCAGCAGCCGAAACGACTCTTTCGTAACCTGCTGCGGGTTCGAGCCGTCGCGATTCATCACCCAGATGTTGTCGCCGCCCGCCCGGTCGGAAGTGAACGCGATCCGTTTCCCGTCGGGCGAGAAGCGGGGCTGCATGTCCCACATGGCGCCGCTGGTCAGGTTCTTCGCCTCGCCACCGGCCATGGGCAGGGAGTAGATGTCGCCCAGGAGGTCGAAGATGATCTCCGTTCCATCCGGGCTCACGTCAACCGTCATCCAGGTGCCCTCGGTGACATCCAGATTCGCGGTGGTCTTTGGGCCCGGCGCGTGGCTGACATCCCACTTGGGCGCATCCTTTGCCGCGTCCTTCTCCGCGGCGGCGGCCGGAGCGGACGCGGGCGTCTGCGCAAAAGCGGTCGGTGGCGCCAGAAGGACGAGGGCGGCGAAGATCAATCGGGTTCGTTTCATGGGTGGACTACTCCTTACGAAAAGCGTTGGGTTTCGTCGAGAAAACCGAGGGACCTCATGTCCGTCATTCGATCCAGGTACACCTCGCCGTCGAGGTGATCGCACTCGTGCTGAATCACTCGCGCATGGAATCCCGAGGCGGTGAGCGTGTAAGGGCGGCCGTCGCGACCGAGGGCGCCAAGGCGGACCTTGGCAAACCGGGGCACCATCCCGCGAAGGCCCGGAACGGACAGGCACCCCTCGATGTCGAGCAACTTCTTGCCGGACAGCGGCGTCACCACCGGGTTGATGAGAACGGTGAGGGGCACGCCGCCCTTCCCGCCCCGACCATCGCCCTTCGGCACCTCGAGGACGGCCACCCGAAGGCTGACGTGAACCTGCGGAGCGGCGACCCCGACGCCGTCGTACTCGTGCATCGTCTCGACCAGGTCGTCGAGGAAACGCTGGAAGCCGGCGGTCCGAATGATCGCCGGATCCACATTCTTCGCTCGGGCGCGCACGACGGGGTTGCCTATCCGCGCCACTTTCAGGATAGCCATGCGTCCCCCCATTATAGAGACTGGCTTTGGATTTAGATTGGGGCCGACAAGCCATGACGAAAGACGATTCGGACCCTCAAGCCCGCGCCGCCTGGATCAACCTGCCCCATGCGCGCACCATCGCCGAGCGCATCGAGCGCCAACTGGAGATCCTCCGCGTGTTGGAGGGGGAAGGATCGCAGGCGTTGAACACCGCCATCATCGCGCTTCGCCGCCACCTCGAACCCTGGATCGAGGACGCTCACCCGGAAACCGCCGCCGCTGCCGCCAACCCGGTCGTCGATCTTTCCAGGAATCTGGTCAAAGCCATCGTGGACGACGAGCGCGCACGTGGCGACCGTCTCGGTCAGTGCATCCGGAATCTGTTCGAGTGCCTGGGCCTGCCCAATGAAGGAAGACGCGCGTCCCTCGCCTGCGGCGAGAACCCCAACTCGCTGCTGCGCTAGTGTCCTGCCTCACAAGTACGTGGCACATGCGAGTGTCGAGGCGCCCGGAGCGCAAGGCGCCGAGGAGGCCGCATATCCAGCATATGCAACGAGCGCGAAGCCTGCCCTCGGGGCGCGAGCAACGCGGCGATCCGGGATGCATCGGCGCTCCCATGTGACGCGTACTTGTGAGGCAGGACACTAGCAGCCCGTGGTGGAAGTCCGGTCGCGTCCATAGCGAGAGATTCTTCGTCAGATCAAGGCGCTCTGACCGAAGGAATATCGGGAATATTTCGAGGTTCAGCAACGCAGAGCTGACGGCAAAGATCCGCTAAGGGCGCGGCCCGACTTTCACCACGGGCTGGTGGGCCGTCCCCGGCGGGCTACGCCGGCTGGGCGGCGGGCCGGATCTGCGTCATCAGGGCTCGCGCCACCGCGGAGCCGGCCAGCAGCATCCCCAGGGCCACCAAAGGCTGGGGGTCCGGGAGAGTGTTCGTCGGCTCTTCCGCGATGAGGACGACCACGCAGAACGTGGTCGCGTTCAGAGTCGCGTGAGCGATGATCGGCGGCCAGAGCGAGTCGCTTTCGATCCGGAGTCTGGCCAGCAGGAGGCCAAGGACAAACGCGAAGGGCACGCGGTAGTACACCTTGGTCCCGTCCGCCAGGGCGTCCACGTGGATGGCACCGAACAGCGCCGCGGAAAGAACGATGGCGAAGACGGAGCCCGCCGCCCGCCGGAGAACCGGAGTGAGCAGACCGCGAAAGAGCATCTCCTCGCAGATGGCCGGGGCCACCGCGATGGCGGCAATCGAGAAGACCCAGCCCAGCGCGCTCGCCGGTTTCAAAGTGTCGTGCAAACCTTGAAACTGCCTCAGATATTCAAGCGGCGGCTTGACGAACACGAACTGCGCCTCGAAGACTCCCAGACTCAGAGCCCAGAACGCAAGGCCCAGGGCCACGGTCAGGAGCGCCGTCTTCGGGGTCAGAGGTGGGAAGCGATGGATCTCGGGGAAACGCTCGGACAGGAGGAAGGCCACGATCAGGGCAGGCAGGGCGAGCGCCGCCTCCGAAAAGATGAGGAGCCAGCGCAGTTCCAGGGTCCTGGCCAGGTACCCCTGAGCGTAGGCCATGGCGAACAGCCCGAAGGCATAGGCCAGGGCGGCCAGGAACAAACTTGCGGCCATGACTCCTGGTTTGGACCTCTCCTGACTCATCAGCCGGGCATTATGACCCACGCGCGCGTCTTCTCTCTCCCGGACGATGGGCCATCACCGAGAGGAATCCCGTGCTTCACTCAACCGACGACGCCGAACGCCCCCCCCTTCCACCGAGTCTGGAAGGGCCCTCTCCCGCCGGGCCTCAAAGCAGACCCGCGCCCGTTGCCCCCGATGGTCCCCGCGAGCGGCTGGTGTCGCTGGGAGCCGCGGCGCTGAGCAACGCGGAACTCCTGGCTGTTCTCCTGGGCACGGGGTCTGCGGGCAAAAACGTGTTCGACCTCGCGCGCGAGATCAGCGGCCCCGGGCTCCAGGCCCTGGCCCAGGCGCCCCCCTTGTCCCTCGCGGAGCAGCCGGGTCTGGGCCTGGCCAAGGCTCTTCGCATCCTGGCCGCGTTTGAACTGGGCCGGAGGCTTCAGTGCGAGAAAGCCCCGGAAAAGCCGCGACTCGACTCTCCTGAACTGGTCGCCGGCTATCTCACGCCCCGCCACGCGCTTCATCCGGGCGAGGTCTTCGGAATCCTCGCCCTCGATTCCAGACATCGGCTGCTGGGTGAAAAGGTCGTGGCCACCGGGGGCCGGCACAGCGTGGCGGTCACTCCGGCCGACGTGTTCCAGGCCGCTCTTCCCTATCGTCCTCGATCGGTGGTCGCGTTCCACAATCACCCAAGCGGCGACCCGCACCCCTCGGAAGAAGACAAGGCCTTGACGTATCGTCTCGCTCGGTCCGGTGAGGTTCTGGGCATAGCCCTCGTCGATCACATCGTCCTCGGCGGCCAGACCTTCGCGAGCTTCAAGCAGCTCGGACTTCTCTAAGTGACTCAGAAGAAATAGGATCACATATTCCGTTGACCAAACGCACTCTCTTCCACACCACCCCGATCTACTACGTGAACGATGTGCCCCACGCGGGGCACGCCTATTGCACGATCGCGTCCGACGCCCTCGCGCGCTCGCGCCGCCTTCACGGTGACGAGGTCTTCTTCCTGACCGGAACCGACGAGCACGGCCAGAACATCGAGCAGATCGCGAAAGCGAAGGGCATCAAGGAGCAGGATTACTGCGACCAGATCTCCGGCGTTTTCAAAGCACTCTGGGGAACCCTCAACATCCAGTACGACGGCTACATCAGAACCACGGACGAGATTCACAAGCGCGGAGTCTTGAAACTGTGGGAGCGCCTCCGGGTGGCCAAAACTCCCGACGGCCGGGACGCGGTGTATCGCGGCAAGTACACGGGCTGGTATTGCCCCCGTTGCGAGGGCTTCAAGACCGACGACGAGATGAAGCAGCCGGGCAACCTGTGCCTCGATCATGAGCGCCCCTGCGAATGGACCGAGGAAGAGAACTTCTTCTTCCGGCTCTCCGCCTATCAGTCGGTTCTCGAGGATCTCATCCGCTCCGACCGGATGAAGATCGCGCCCGAGAGCCGGAAGAACGAAGTTCTGTCCGTGGTGAAGCAGGGTCTGCAGGACTTCTCCATCTCGCGGGCCCGGGTGAAGTGGGGCATCCCCATTCCCGATGACCCCTCGCACGTCTTCTACGTGTGGGTCGATGCTCTGTCGAACTACATCACCGCCCTCGGCTACGCCGAGGACTCGCCCGAGTTCCTCAGGTTCTGGGGCCAGGATGCCGAGCGGATGCACATCATCGGTAAAGAGATCATCCGCTTCCACTGTCTCTATTGGCCAGGCTTGCTGATCGCGGCTGGCCTCAATCCCCCCTCTCGCATCTTCGCGCACGGCTGGATGACCAAGGACGGGAAGAAGCTCTCCAAGAGCACTGGCAACATCATCGACCCGAAGGTGCTCGCCGATCAGTACGGTGTCGACGCGGTTCGGTACTACTTCCTCCGAGAGACCTCGTTCGGTCAGGACTGGGACTTCAGCGAGACCGGCCTGGCCCAGCGCTACAACTCCGATCTCGCAAACGACTTCGGAAATCTGGTGTCTCGTTCCCTCACCATGATCGCGAAGTATTGCGATGGAAAGATTCCCGCGCACGTGGATGACCTCACGCCCGGGCTCCGTCCCATCCACGAACTCAATGCCGAGACGATCTTTCGCTCCTACGAGGCGCTCAACTTCGCGCTCGCCCTCACCGAGATCTGGGCATGCGTCAGCGAGGCCAATCAGTGGATCGTCAGGACCGCGCCCTGGAACCTGGCCAAGGACCCGGCTCGCGTGGGAGAACTGAACGCCTTCCTCTACCGTCTGGCCGAACGGGTCCGGGTAGTGGCTTTGCTGGCCTCCCCGGTGATCCCGTCCTCCGCCGAGCGGGTCCTCGACATGCTGGGCATTCCCAAAGAGTCCGAGGCGCGATCGAATGTCGCCTACGGACTGCTCCTTGAAGGTCAGCCCCTGGGCGACATTCAACCCCTCTTTCCCCGTATCCAACTCAAGAAGGCGGCACCGTCCGCCAAGGAGAACGAAGCCCCCGTGGCCGATGAGACGAAGTCCCCAAACCCAGAGTCCGATGCAATGAAGTCCGATGAAATCCTGGACGACGACAACATCAGGATGCCGGTCACCATCGAGGTTCCTCGCCCCAAGGCCGAGGCCACACCACCGGCCGCGCCGGACGGAGCACCTCCTCCCCCCGCCACGGCCTCAACCCAGCCCGAGCTCGTCGGGATCGAGGCCTTCGCTGCCCTGGATCTGCGCTCGGCGACGGTGACCGCGGCCGAGAAGATCAAGGGGTCCAAGAGGCTCCTCAAGCTCCAGCTCGATGTGGGCGGGGTTCCCCGTCAAATCGTCTCGGGTATCGCCGAGTCGTACGAACCCGAACCGCTCGTGGGCCGCACCATCATCGTCATCGCCAACCTCCAGCCGGCGAAAATCATGGGCGTCGAATCTCACGGGATGCTTCTGGCCGCCACCGTGAATGGCAAGGCCGTCCTGGCCGGGTTCGACCAGGACGTGCCGAGCGGTACCAGGATCAAATAGCGGCGGCTTATCGGCGGCGAGGGCCGGGCGGGGTGCGGTGTTCACCGAAGTACTTCTCGCTGCGGTAGCGCAGCCAGACCCTCAGTTCCTGCGGGACCTTTTCGCGGTCCGCCTCACTCAGGCTCTCGTACAGGACGATCGCTCGTTCGCGCTCGCCGCGGCAGGCCCGGTTGTTGTGGGCGTCCCAATAGCTGCGCGCCACCCGAATGCGGCGGCAGGTCTCCTTCACCAGCTCGGCGGAAGTGAGAGGTCGCGTGCGGTTCTTCTTCTTGGCCGGCAGGAGAGCCTCCTTGCTGAGGGCCGGACGCGCCGGCGCTTCCTTTGGGAAGCGAGAGCTAGACTAATTCACCAGCCAAGGAGCCTCGAATCCCCGTGAATATTCAAGACCTGCGCACTCTTCTCGATTATCACTACTGGGCCCGCGATCGCATGCTGAAGGCTCTGATGCCTCTCACCCGCGAGGAGTACACGAAAGAGATGGGCTCCAGTTTCACCTCCATCCAGGACACCCTCGGCCATGTGTATTCGGCCGAGTGGGCCTGGCACCAGCGCTGGAACGGCGTCTCCCCCACCTCACAGCTGCCGCGCGAGAACTTTCCCGACGTGTCCACGGTGCGGGACCTGTGGGCCAGGACCGAGTCGGACGTGCGTGGGTTCCTGGAGGGCCTCGGCGAAGAGGGAATCGCGCGCAGCTTCGAGTACAAGACCCTGGGCGGCGATCCGGGATCGTCGGTCTTCTGGCACATGCTCCAGCACGTCGTGAACCACGCCAGCTACCATCGCGGGCAGCTCACCACCATGCTCCGACAGCTGGGCCGGCCGGCCCCCGAGAGCATGGACCTGGTCCGCTTCTACCGGACCCGCAAGTAGAAACGCGCCCTTGGGGGAGGGTGGCGTCGGTGAAGCTCAGGCGGCCCGGAGCTCGCTCTCGAGACGCTCGAGGAAATACCCCACGTCGGTCACCAGGCCGATGGCCTGCATGGTGCCCCGGTTGGAGAGCTTCACCGGCACGGACTCCGTCATGTCCACGCAGACCGTGCGCACGGCCACGGGCAGGAGATTCCCCACCGCGATGGAGTGCAGGGCGGAGGCCAGCATCAGGCACACCCCCGCGCCCTCCAGGGCCCTGGCGTAGGCGATCTGGGCGTCCCGGATGTCGGTGATGACATCCACCAGGGGTCCGTCGTCGCGGATCGATCCGGCCAGGACATAGGGAATGCCCCGCTTCACCGCCTCGTACATGACCCCGGACTTCACCACGCCCTTCTCGATGGCCGGACCGATGCCGCCCGCGCGGTTCACCGCGTTGATGGCGAAGAGGTGATTGCGGCTCCCGCCCTCCACCGCCCGGCCGCTCATCTGGCACACCCCGAGGCTCGTGCCCACGATGGCCTTCTCCAGATCATGGGTGGCGAAGGCGTTGCCGGAAAGGATGACATCCACCCAGCCGCCTTTCACCAGGCGCCCCAGAGCGCTGTCTCCACCGGAGTGAACAACCGCCGGTCCGGGCACCACCACGATCTTCTGGCCGGACTCCCGGGTGCGTTTCATCTCCCGGGCCGCGCTGGAGATGGCGATGCCCTTGTTGATCTCGGCCGAGATCTCGTTCGACATGAAGCCGAACATCGAATAATCGCGGCTGCGCTCGGGGGGCTTGACCCGGATCCCGGTTCCCCGAAGCGCCACCAGCTCGCCTTTCCTGACCAGACGCTGCTTGACGCAGGTGGGCTGTCCGTCGCGCCGGACGAGAGCACAATCCATCTTCTGGGCAGCCACGCCCACCCACTGGCCATCGATGCGCACGAGGGTGTCGAAGTTCGTGGTGGCGTAGAAGTCGTCGGGCAGGATGCCGTCTCTTTCCGCGGGGGCCCAGGCCGCGTCGCCGGCCTGGGTGGCGGCGCCGAAATAGGAGAGGTGCTCGAGAACCCGGTCCAGGCCCGCCGCGTCCTTCGCCTTCACGTCCAGGATGGCGCGGGTCGGCTCGTCGTTCGTGCGCCCAACCTTGAACTCGAGGATCTCGAAGGTCCCGCCCTCCTCCACGATGGCGTTGAAGGCGCGGCGAAGGACATCCGAGTCGATCAGATGGCCTTCCATGACGACGGTTTCGTGGAACATGGGCGGCATCATCGCCGAGAAGGCGGCGCGGACCCTAAATCTTGGGCAGAGTCAGCCCCTGCTGAGACTGGTACTTGCCCTTGCGGTCCGCGTAGGAGGTCTCGCAGGGCTCGTCGCCCTCGAAGAAGAGGACCTGGGCAATGCCCTCCCCCGCGTAGATCTTGGCCGGAAGGGGCGTGGTGTTGGACACCTCGAGGGTCACGATGCCCTCCCACTCCGGCTCGAACGGGGTCACGTTGACGATGATGCCGCAGCGCGCGTAAGTGGACTTCCCCACGCACACCGTGATGACGGTGCGGGGAATGCGGAAGTACTCGATGGTGCGGGCCAGGGCAAAGGAATTCGGGGGGATGATGCACACGTCGGCCTTCACATCGATGAAGGACCGGGTGTCGAAGTTCTTCGGATCCACGGTCGCGGAGTGGATGTTGGTGAAGATCTTGAACTCGTCGGCGATGCGGATATCGTAGCCGTACGAGGAGAGGCCATAGGAGATGAGGCCATCGGCCACTTGTTTCTCGGAAAAGGGCTCGATCATCCTGTGCTCGAGAGCCATGCGGCGGATCCACTTGTCGGATTTGACGGACATGATTCTCCCGTGGGGTCTTTACTGAGGCTTGGGGCCAAAGAATCGCTTCAGCGCCGAGCCGGTCGCCGGCTCGTCCGGGGGGGCCGGGAGTTGGTTGAGGGCCGCCCGCGCGGACGCGTTCCTCGGCTCCAGGGCCAGGGCCTTGCGATACTCCATGGCGGCAAGGGCCAGCGACCCTCGGTCACGGTAGATGCCGCCGAGCACGGCGTGCGCCTCCGCGTTACCAGGGTCCTCGGTGATGGCCAGCTTCAACTCCTCTTCGGCAAGCCTGGCTCCATTCTCCACCGCCAGCAGAACCCTCGCCCTCTTGACCCGGGCCGCCCGGCGGGCCCGTCCCTCCAAGTGGGGGATAGCGTCGTGGAGGATGGCCAGGGCCTCCAGAGCACGACCCTGCTCGAAAGCCTGGGAGGCCGCATCGTGGGCCTGCGACGGATCGATCTTGGGCCCCGGAGGCGGACTCTGAGCCGGAGCGGCCGGGGGAGTGGGGGCCGAGGGAGGTGGTATCGACGCCTGCGCCTTTTCGGACCGCCGATCGGGAGGCGGGGCCGGCCCTCCGCTCTTCGGCTTCGGCCGGGCCTCCGGCCGAAGCGTTCCCCGCCGCCGTTCGATCTCCTTGAAAGCCTCGGCCAGCTGCTCGCACATCCGGGTGAGAGACAGCCGTAGCCGGGGATCGGTGGTGGCCGCAGGATCGCAGGACCTCAGCAGGCTCAGGTAGGTCGACCGCAATTGGTCGCTCGACACTTCAGGGCCGACGCCCAGAACCTCGAAGGGGTCCGGGGAGTCGATACATCGGGCCAGCCGCGCGAGCTCAGCGCTGGCCACCGAGTGGGACCTGGACATGGCGGGACGGACACCCGAATACTCGATCGCACCCACGGCCAGAAGGCCGGCCAGGCTCGCCTTCGCCTCGTCGATCGGAACCGTGGCCTGATCCAGCAGTTGTTCGGCGGTGAGAACGCCGTCGACCCGGCTCAACAGAAACGCGTCCGAAGGGGTGAGCCGGAAATCCAGTTGCAAGAGACGTGGGTCGCCCGTCTTTTGCATCTTCCGATTCAGATCCCCAAGCAAGCGGTCGATGATCGGATCGCTCACGAAGGTCCAGGTGGCATCGAGGAGGACCTCGCGGGGATCAAGCCGGGGGGCCGCAACTTCACCCGGCGATGGGGTCGCCGCCTTGGGATGGTCCGTGAACGTACAGGCCCCGCCGGTCCAGCATAGCGTGCGGGCCACCACCTCCCTCAGTTGCAGAGCCAGACCCTGGGTCAAAGAGCCGGGATCGAGCAACCCGTGCTTCAGCAGGGTCTCTCCAATCTTTTCGCGGGAGAGGGCAGCGATCTCAAGGCAAGCGTCACGGTCGCGGGCGCTCAGAAACCCGATCTGAACCAGCAGATCGCCCAGGCGAACCCCAGGAAGAGTGGTCACCGCGTTGATCAGGTACCCCTCGTCGAAGTCGAGGTCTGATCGTTCGGCGCCGAAGGCCAGATGAAGCGTCCCCGAGCGCTTGTCCAGGAAGATCCGGCGCAGGAGCTCGGCCAGAACGCCCTCCGCCAGGGTTCCACGGAGTTCCCCGGTCTCCGGATTTGTCACCCTCGGCGGCCCCCCCGACTCCAACGGATAAGCATTCTGGGCGGCGCGGATTAGAGCTCGATCCCCGGGAAGAAGTAGGAGATCTCGAAGGCCGCGGTCGCCGCCGCATCCGACCCGTGGATGGCGTTCGCCTCGATGGAGGCCGCGAAGTCCTTGCGGATGGTCCCGGCCGCCGCGTTTTTGGGGTTGGTGGCGCCCATGAGGTCGCGCAGTCCCAGGATCGCGTTCTCGCGCTCCAGCACCATGGTCACGCAGGGCCCGGAGGCCATGAAGGTCACCAGATCGCCGAAGAACGGACGGGCTTTATGGACGTCATAGAAGCCCTGGGCCTGTTTGGTGGTGAGGTGACGCATGCGAAGGGCGACGATACGGAACCCCGCCTTCTCGAGGCGGGACAGGATGGCCCCTGCATTCCCCGCCTGGACCGCGTCCGGCTTGATGATCGAAAACGTTCGCTCCATGTCCTGCCTTTCCATAGCCCTTCGTAGTCCGGAAGGGCGTTCCATCCGAGATGAACCCTCGTTCCGGCCCGTTACTTCTTCCCCAGAATCGTGGCCACCATCTTGCCCATGTCGGCGGGCGACTTGACCACGTGAATGCCGGCCGCGCGCATGGCCTTCATCTTCTCCTCGGCGGTGCCCTTGCCCCCTGAAATAATGGCGCCGGCGTGGCCCATCCGGCGACCTTCGGGCGCGGTCTGACCGGCGATGAAGCCGATGACCGGCTTCTTGACGTACGCCTTCACGTAGGCCGCCGCTTCCTCTTCCGCCGAACCGCCGATCTCGCCAATCATGACGATGGCCCTGGTCGCCTTGTCCTTGCTGAAGAGTTCGAGGGCCATGCGGTGATTGGTCCCGATGATGGGGTCGCCGCCGATGCCGATGCACGTCGACTGCCCGATACCCAGAGCGGTCAGTTGTCCGACCGCCTCGTAAGTCAGGGTGCCGCTGCGGCTGACCACACCCACGGATCCGCCCATGTGGATGTGTCCGGGCATGATCCCGATCTTGCACTTCTCGCCGGGAGAGATGATCCCCGGGCAGTTCGGACCGATGAGACGGGTCTTCCGGCCCTTGAGAAACGTGGAGGCGCGCATCATGTCCAGGACCGGAACACCCTCGGTGATGCAGACGGTCAGGTCCAGGTCCGCATCGCCCGCTTCCATGATGGCGTCGGCGGCGCCGGGGGGCGGAACGAAGATGACGGAGCAGTTGGCCCCCGTCTTGCGCACCGCTTCTTGAACGGTATTGAACATCGGAAACCCTTCGAGGGTGGTCCCACCCTTGCCCGGGGTGATCCCGCCCACGATGTTGGTGCCGTATTCGCGGCAGGCCATCGCGTGGAAGGTGCCGTGTTTCCCCATGCCCTGGACGATCACTCTCGTGTTTCGGTCGGCCAGAATGCTCACTTGCGGCCTCCTTTTGCGCGCGGCTTGGCCAAGGAGGCGGATTTGACCTTCGAAGGAGCCCCCGGAACCGAGGCCACCACCTTCCTGGCCGCCACCATCATGTTGTCGGCGGTCTGAAAGGCGAGACCGGAGGTGAGGAGCATCTGTTTTCCGACTTCCTCCTTGTTGCCTTTCATCCGGACCACGATGGGAACCTTGACCCGAAGATCCCGCACCGCCGCGATCACGCCCTCGGCCAGGATGTCGCAGCGAAGGATGCCCCCGAAGATGTTGATGAAGACGGCCTTCACGTCCTTGTCGGCCATCAGGATGCGGAAGGCGTTCTTGATCTGGTCGGCATTGGCGCCGCCTCCCACGTCGAGGAAGTTCGCGGGGGATCCGCCGGCCAGCTTGATGATGTCCATGGTGGCCATGGCCAGGCCGGCGCCATTGACCATGCAGCCCACGTTGCCGCCGGGAAGCTTGATGTAGTTGAGCGAGTGCTTCGAGGCCTCGACTTCGAGCGGCTCCTCTTCATCGAGGTCGCGATAGGCGCGCAGATCGGGATGCCGATCGAGGGCGCTGTCGTCCAGATTGATCTTGGTGTCGAGGGCGTAGAGGACGCCGTTGGCGGTGAGCAGCCAGGGATTGATCTCCAGGAGGGAGGAGTCCGTCTTCACGAAGGCGTCGTAGAGAGCGCGGATGAACTGAACCGCCTGCCCGACCACCGCGTTCGGCAGCCCCAGCCCGAAGGCGATCTGCCGGGCCTGGAAGGCCTGGAAACCAACCGCGGGATCGACGTACTGTTTGAGAATGGCCTTGGGATTGGTGGCCGCGATCTCCTCGATGTCCATACCGCCTTCGGACGAGGCCATCACCACGGGACGCTGGGAATCACGATCCATGACGATGGCCAGATACATCTCCCGCGATCCTTCGAGCTTCATGCCCTGTTCGATGAGAACGCGTTTGACCACCCGCCCCTCGGGGCCGGTCTGGTGGGTCACCAGAGTCATGCCCAGCATGTCGTGGGCGATCTCCATGACCTCGTCCTTGGTCCGGGCGAGTTTGACTCCGCCCCCCTTCCCGCGGCCCCCCGCGTGGATCTGCGCCTTCACCACGCACGGATACCCGAGCCGGCTGGACACCGCCACCGCCTCTTCGGGCGTAAAGGCCGGCTCTCCATCCGGCGTCTTGACCCCGAACCTCCGTAGGATCGACTTGCCCTGGTATTCGTGGATCTTCACCGCGCCAACCTCAATCGAGAACTATTTGATGCTCAGGAGTTCCACTTCGAAGATGAGCGTCGCCCCCGGAGGGATGGGCCCCTGGCCCTGATCGCCATACGCGGCGTCGGAGGGGCAGGTGAGGCGGGCCTTCTCGCCCACCTTCATTTTGGCCACACCCTCGGTCCAGCAGGGGATGACGCCGTTCAGAGGAAACTCCACGGGCTGGCCGCGCGCAATGGAACTGTCGAAGACGGTGCCGTCGGTGAGCTTGCCCTCATAGTGGACCTTGACCGTGCTGGTGGCCTTGGGGGAGGCGCCGCTCCCCGCCTGCAGAGTCTGGACCACCGCGCCCGAAGCGAGTTGGACCGCACCGGGCTCGGCCGCGGCCTTGGCCAGAGTCGGGGCGTCCGCGGTCTTACGGGCCTGAGCCACGCCCACGTTGGCCACCCGGGCCTGCGCCATCTTGGCCTCCAGGAAGGGTTGGATGCGCGGCTGAAAGGCGGCCAGATCGACCTCGGGCTTCCCGGCCATGCTCGAAGCCTCGAGGCCCTTCGCAAACACCTTGAATTCCTCGGGGTTGAGTTTGAATTGAGTGAAGTTGCCGCCCGCGATGAAGCCCATGGCGTAGAGGGTCTTCTGATCGTCGTTCATCGCGGCCACGCCCTCGGGGGAGGGCGAGGCCGAAACCGCGGGGGCCGGGGCGGGCGGGTTGCAGGCAGCGAAAGCGAGGGCGAGGGCGGCGAGCGACAGCCGGCGAAGGAGTGCTGAGTTCAAGAGGGGATCCTCAAAAATAGGGAGAAGTCTGGGCGCTGCTGAGGTGCGACGGACCTGCGCCGAGGACGGTTGAGCCGCGAAGCATACCGCGGGATCACAACTTTTCGATTTTGACCTTGGCCACACGGTTCCTCTCCACATCCACCACGGTCAGACGATACCCCTCGACGCCCACGGACTCCCCTCCCTTGGGAACGGAGCCCAGGCGCTCCAGAATGAAGCCGCCCACCGTCTCGGCGTCAATCTCGACCGGGATAGGGATCGAATGCGCTTCGCGCAGAAGGCTGTTGGAAACCGTCCCTTCGACCACCAGCCCCCCGCCCTTGAGCCGCTCGATCGCCTTCTCTTCGCCTTCGTCGTACTCGTCCCGGATCTCGCCCACAATCTCCTCCACCAGGTCCTCGAGGGTGGCGATGCCCACCACGCTTCCATGCTCGTTGATGACGAGGGCCAGGTGCGAGCGCTTCTTCTGAAGCTCCCGCAGCAGGTCTCCCACGTTCTTGCTGTCGGGAACGACATGGACGGGATGCAGGCGGGAGCGCAGATCCACCGCCTCTCCCCGCTCGAGGGAAGCCAGGACATCCTTCACGTAGAGGATGCCGATGGGGTTGTCGAAGGTGCCCTCGTAGATCGGCACCCTGGAAAATCCGGCGTCGACGATCCGTTTGACCGCGGCCCGAGGCTCGGCGCCCACGTCGAGGGCAAAGGCCTTCGTACGCGGGATCATGACGCTCTTCACCGGCATATCGCGAAACTTGAAGACACCCTCCAGCAGGCTCGCATCGCTCTGAGAAAGGACCCCTTGAAGCCGTCCTTCGGCCACCATGTGCTCTATTTCCTCGGCCGAGACGAGCCCTTCTCGCATCGGCCCCTTCTGGCCCAAAAGGCGCAGGATCACGCGGGTGGACTCGGTCATCAGGCGCAGCGGAGCCCGACTCAGTCGGGCCATCAAGGAGATCGGTATGGCCACCACCGAGGCGATAGGGACGGCGAACCTCAGCGCCAGGGCCTTGGGCACCAACTCGCCAAGCACCATCTCGACGTAGACGATCACGACCGACACCATCACGCTCGCGGTCACGGCGGCGGGCGCCCACGCGGGCAGGCCGGCCAGGTCGAGCCAGGGTTCGATGTGCCGACTGGCCAGCCACCCGCCGCACACTCCGGCCAGGGTGCCGCAGACCGTGACCCCGATCTGAACCGTGGCCATGAACCGCTCGGGCTCGCTCCGCAGCGCCTCGGCCAGCCTCGCGCCCCGGCTTCCCTCCTCGGCCCGCTTTCGCAAAGCCGCTTTTCGGGCGGAGATAAGGGCGATCTCGGAACCCGAAAAGAAGCCGTTTCCCAGCAGGAGGAATAAAATCGCCCCGATGATCAGGGCCAGGTCAGACATTGGACTCGGGAGTTTACCGGGAATTCCGCCCCCCTGGAATCCCGGGTGGTAGAGTCCCCAGGGTCACCGGGGTCTCTCGTGCCGGTTCGCTCCGATGGCGAGTCCGCGGCGAATTCCCCGATCAGGAGGCAGCGAAATGAAAAGAGGATTGGCGCTCGGTCTGATCGTCACCCTGGGCGGGATTCCCATCGCGGTCGCCGCGTTCCAGGCGCCGCCCGCCGGCCCGAACCCGGCAGCAGTGGCGGCCACCAAGATTGAAAAGGTCAAGGACAACCTCTACATCATCACGGGGTCGAGCCCGACCGTGCGCGAGTCCTTCAGCGGCGGCAACTCCGGCGTCTTCATCACCGACCGGGGCGTGGTTTTGGTGGACACCAAGCTCGCGGGCTGGGGCCCGACCCTTCTGGAGCACATACGCACGGTCACCGACAAGCCCGTGGTCACGATCATCAATACCCACACCCACGGCGATCACACCGGCAGCAATGAGTTTTTCGGGGCCACGGTCGAGAGCGTGGTGCAGGAAAACACGAAGGCCAACATGGCGCGGATGGACGCCTTCAAGGGCGACAAGGCGAAGTTCCTGCCCACGCGGACGTATTCGGACAGGTTGACCCTCGGATCCGGCAAGGATCAGGTCGACCTGTACCACTTCGGCGCCGGCCACACCAGCGGCGACACGTTCGTGGTGTACCCCGCCCTTCGGACGATGCACGCGGGCGACATGTTCCCGTGGAGGGATGCGCCCTACATCGACCGGAACAACGGCGGCAGCGGCCGGGCCTGGCCGGTAACGCTCCAGAAGGTTCTCGACAACGTCAAGAACGTGGACAGCGTGATCGGCGGCCACCAACCCGTCTCCCCGTGGAGCGACCTGGTGCAGTTTCAGCAGTTCACCGCGGACCTCCTGGCCGAGACGTCAGCGGCCCACAAGGCCGGCAAGACGGTCGAGCAGGCCGCAGCCGCGAAGGACTGGATGAGCCAGTACCCGGGCTACGACTCCACGCGCCTGAAGGCTGCCGTTCAGGCCATCTACGACGAACTGGACGAGAAGTAGTGGCCCCGGGCGCATCGCCCTTCCGGCGCAGCCGGCCCGCCCGCGTTTCCCTCGGCCCACGTTTGCCCCGGCCCGCGTTTCCATCGGGCCGCATTTCCCTCGGAACGATGCGTGGATTGATGGCCATACCGGCCGCACTTCTTGCCGTCAGCGCCCTGGCCACGGACACGTTTCCGGCCAAAGGCGGAGATATCGAAATCACGCCGATCGTTCACGCCAGCGTGCAACTCGAGTATGCGGGAACGGTCATCGTGGTCGATCCGTGGAGCGTCGGCGATCTGTCGCGCGCGAAGCCGGCCGACCTGATCCTCATCTCCGATGATGTCGGCCATCACCTGGACGTGAAGGCGATCCAGAAACTCCGCAAGCCGGGGGCGCCGGTGGTCATCGCCGCGAACGGCCAGACGCAGGTGCCGGACGGCATCGTGCTGGCCAACGGCGAGTCGACTATCGCTGCCGGCGTCGCGATCGAGTCGATCGCCGCCTACGACCTCAAGCCGGGGGCGCCCGAACACCCGAAGGGCGAGGCGAATGGCTACGTCATCACCCTCGGTGGCAAGCGGATCTACTTCGCGGGCGTGACCGAGTGCGTGCCGGAAGCGAAGGCGCTCAGAAACATCGACGTGGCGTTCATGCCCATGAACATTCCCCAGGAACGAATGACGCCCGCGGCGGTCGCGGAGTGCGTGAAGATCATCAACCCCGCCGTGGTCTACGTCTACCACTACGATCAGGACTTCGCGTCCCACGCCATCAATGGACCTCTCCAACCCCGGTGGCTTGCCGGCGGCCTCACGGTCGCGCAGAGCCTTCAGGCCTTGAAGGACGCGGTGAAGGGCACGTCGATCGAGGTGCGCTCCGGTCAGTGGTATCCGTAGCCTCCTGATCCCCCTCAGGGCGGATCTCGTTGCGCAGCGGCGAAGGGGCGTTCGGGCGGTCCGCTCCGTCCACCGGCTAGGCGTCGATGGCCATTCCGTAGACCGACTCGGCGGCCTGCATCATGGCCTCTCCCAGAGTCGGATGCGGATGGATGGTCTTGGCGATCTCCTCCGTGGTGGTCTCGAGCTGCAGGGCCACGCAGGCTTCGGAGATGAGATCGGTCGCGTGGGGTCCCACCATGTGGACTCCGAGGACCTGGTCGTACTTCTTTTCTGAAACCACCTTGATGAAACCGCCGTCGTGTCCCAGGATGCGAGGCTTGGCGAGGTTGCCGAAGGGGAACTTGCCGACCACCACGTCATAGCCCCGCTTCCGCGCCTCGGCCTCGGTGAGGCCCACGCTCGCCACTTCGGGCCGGCAGTAGGTGGCGCCCGGAACCTTGTCGTAGTCGATGGGATCGAAGTGCTTCCCGGCCAGGATCTCCGCCACCCGGATCCCCTCCGCCGAAGCGACGTGGGCCAATTGCGGGTGCGGCCTGCCGTCGACCGTGATCAGGTCGCCGATGGCGTAGATCCCGGGCTCGTCCGTTTCGTATCGCGTGTTCACGCGCACGAAGCCGCGCTCCATCCTCACCCTGGTGGCTTCGAGGCCCAGACCGTCTGAAACCGGTCCCCGACCGGTGGCAACCAGCAGGAGCTCTGCGATCAGCGTCTTCCGGTCGCCCGAGGCGAGGGTGACCTCGACCTGCACGCCGTTCTGGATCACCGTAGCCGACTCGGTCCGCGCGCCCGTGAGGATGGTCATGTGCTTCGAAAGATGCTTCTCCGCTTCCTTCGAGATCTCCTCGTCCTCGATGGGCAGGATCCGGGGCAGCATTTCAATCACCGTGACCGCGGTTCCAAAGCGCCCAAAGATAGAGGCGAACTCCACGCCCACCGCTCCGGCCCCGATCACGATGAGGCTCTTGGGCATTTCCTTGAGCTCGAGGATCTCGTCCGAGGTAATGATGCGCTGGGAGTCGAGGGCGATGTTCGGAAGGCCCTTCGGCTTGCTGCCGGTGGCGAGCATGATGTTCTTGGTGGGGATCCGGGAGGGGCCGCCCTCACCCGTGACCAGGATGCTGTGCGGGTTTTCGATCCGCCCCTGACCCCTGACGAAGGTGATCTTGTTCTTCTTGAACAAATACCCCTCGATGCCTTTCGACAGCCGGTTCACGATGCGGTTCTTGCGGGCCATGAGGGCGGTGAAATCGATGCCCACGTTCTCGGCGAGGATGCCGAAGTCCTTGCCGTTCTTGAGATCCTCGAACAGATCGGCGGTGTGAAGGAGGGCCTTGGTGGGGATGCAGCCCCGCTGGAGGCAGGTGCCCCCCGCTCCCTTCGGGTCACGTTCCACCACCGCGACCCTGAGTCCCAGTTGCGCGGCGCGGATGGCCCCCACGTAGCCCCCGGGGCCGCTTCCGATGACGGTGAGATCGAACTCGTTCGACAAGATGTCCTCGCTTCTTCGAATGGATGTGGGGCGGCAGGAGATGGGCCGCGCGCTGATGCGGATGGGACCCTATCACGAGGTCGAAATCGGAGGTTCCTCCACGGATGCGGCGGACGGCTGGTAGATTCGCGGCCCTCGAATGTCGACACCTCTTGACCGTATCCTCGCCACCCTGAACTCGGCCGAAGTCGGCTCCCTCGATCGAATCAGCGACAAAATGCGCAGCGTCGCCGCCGACCTGCGGTCGCTGAACCAGGAGGACCTCGCGGCCCGGGCCGACGAAGCGGTCGCGGCCCTGGCGCGAGCGGACGTGGCGGAGTTCAGGCGACTGCGCGCTTTCATCCAGTCGAAGGTCGGGCATCTCCGGTAGCGCGATCCCCGTCCTCAACCGGCCCCCCTCTTTGCCCTTTGCGGAACCCGCCGTCCGCCGCGTAGCCCGCGAGGATCTCGTCCCCGATCCGGCCGAAACCAGGGGCGGCTAGGAGCGTCCGACCGGGCAGGAGACGCCGGTGCCGCCCAGACCACAGTAGCCGCCCGGGTTCTTCGCCAGATACTGCTGGTGATAGTCCTCGGCATAGTAGAAGGCCGGCGCATCGATCACTTCGGTCGTGATCCCGTCCCGGCCCGCGGCCCCTAAGGCCTCGTGGTAGGCGGCCTTCATGGCGATGGCCGTCTCCTTCTGAGCCTCCGAGAAGGCGTAGATGCCGGACCGATACTGCGTCCCCACGTCGTTCCCCTGCTTCATCCCCTGGGTGGGATCGTGCGACTCGAAGAAGACCTTCACCAGGGTTTCGTAGGCGACCACTTTGGGATCGAAGACGACCAGAACCACCTCGTTGTGCCCGGTTCGCCCCGAGCACACCTCCCGGTAGGTTGGATTCCGGGTGAAGCCGGCGGCGTAGCCGACCGCGGTGGTGAAGACGCCCTGGATCTTCCAGAACTGTTTTTCAGCTCCCCAGAAGCAGCCGAGGCCGAACAGGGCCTGCTCCAGATGGCCGGGGAAGGGACCGGTCAGAGGCGTGGCCAGGACGAAATGCGAGGGCGGCACCTCCATTTCCTGGTCTCGCCCGGGGAGGGCATCTGCGGGCGCGGGCATCCTGGTCTTGGTGGAGGAGAAGAACATGATGCTTGGATGACTCCCCGGGGAAGAGGGTTTCAGGGTCGCGGTTACTGAAGGGTGCCGCTGAAGGGCTGGGTGATCTCGACCGGCGCGGGGGAGGCGTGGTGGAGAATCATCCGCCATCCGTCTTCGGTCTGGCGGAAAACGTTGGTGGCCATGGTGACCGCGACTCCCACTTCGTCTTCGTGCTTGGCCGTGATGTTCTCGGCGCAGTAGACGAGGCCGAGTTCCCCCAGCCTCCAGGTGGCCACGTCGGTCGGGGTCACCCGCATCCAGCCGGTGTTCCTGAAGACCTGGTCCCACGAGTCGATCACCGCGTCGTAGCCGTTGATGGCTTCCCAGCCGGGATGAACGCACCGAACGCCCGCGCCCCGGAACCACAGGGTCTTCATGGCCCCGAGGTCGAAGTTCTCGAGCGATTCATAGAACGAGTTGTTCGCGCCCAGAAGTTCGTTCCGGTCGCCCTCGCCCGGGGACGGCGCATCGGTGGTCATTGCCGCCGATTGTAGACCCGGGCGCGGTTCGGGCCTGCGGGGGTCCGGTTCAATCGGTGCGCTGACGCGCCGACAAAGTCGGAGCGGCCCGGCGCGCCAGGGGTGCGGAGTGGGGCGCGGCCGAAGGGTCCGCGTTCCGACGTCATCGTTTATGGATGGGGGGGCCTTAGGGGTGAAAATGGGGCATGGAAGCAAGGTCGACCCTTCCGGAAGACTCCGCCGGTTCCGCTGCGGTCGTTCATTCAATCGTGAATGGCGCGCGCCACGCGGGGCGAGCGGGGATTCAGCAGGCGGTCTCGCCCGCCACGGGCGAGACGGTCGGGGCGTTCTCGCTCCTCGATTCGGCCCAGGCCGCCGAGAGCGTCACCGCCGCAAGCGCCGCATTCCCTGGGTGGAGCGCCACCTCCTTCGCCGACAGACGCCTGGTCCTGGACCGGGTGCGCGCCCTTCTCGTCGCCGAGGCGGAGGCCATGGCGATTCTGGTGGCTCGGGAACAGGGCAAGCCGGAGGCCGAGGCTTACCTCGCCGAGATCCTCCCCGCCCACGACCACCTGAAACACCTGGCCGGGCA
>JAQBHL010000294.1:0-13065 GCA_032127745.1 Acidobacteriota bacterium | reverse complement strand
GCAGGAGCGCCCGTCTCCATCTTCCTCAGCACCTTCGCCGCTTCGAGTTCCAGGGAGACCCTCTCCTCCGGCGTGCCACCTTCGGCAAGCCGCCTGATCAGGGCGTCATATTCCCTCTGGAGGTCGGCCGCGTGAGCGGAGTCCTTCGCCGGGCCGTTCGGCGCCTTGGCGGACGGCCTCCTTCCGCGGGCGACCAGAACCGCCCCGGCCACCGAACCGAGGGCGAGAATCACTAAGGGAGGCGTCCAACTGAAATCAGCGGCCAAAGGCTACTCCTCGTGTTCTCGTCGGGTTGAGTCTGGGGGGGGTGAGTCTGGGGGGGTGAGTTGGGGGTTGGGTCCGGTTACGACGATGTTCCGGAGTCGCGACGAATGCGCTCCAGATAGCGTGCGAGTTCGGGATCCGTCGTGGCATCCCCGGAGCGGGCGGGTTCAGATGGAGTCTGCGCGATCGCCACCGGCTGAGAGGCCTTTCGGTACACGAAGAAGCCGCCCCCCACCAAAACCACCGCGGGGAGAAGCCACAGCATTACGTTCAAGCCGCGCAGCGGCGGTTCGAGTCGAACGAACTCGCCGTAGGAGCGCTCGAAGTAGGTCAACACCTGTTCCTCGCTGTACCCTTTGGCGACCAGATCGCGAACCTGTCCGCGCATGTTGGTGGCCATCCCGGATGGGGAATCCGCGATCGACACGCCCTGGCAAACCGGGCATCTGAGCTTGGTGAAGATTTCCGCCGCCTCTCCGGCCACTGCCGACTCGGCCGGCGGCTTGCTTTCGGGCCGGCCCAGGACCTCGACCAGGTTCGCGTCGAGGCTGGCCTCGCTTGCATTGGGATCGCCGAGAATCGCGATGGTCTCCGGGTCGAGGTGCTGTTTCTCCTGCGCGACCACTCCCCGGCTGCCCCCTAGGAGGACCAGGCCGGCGAGCATGGCCAGAGCCGGCCCTGGAAGCGCCCGATGCCTTTGATCTGTCATTGTCGAGCCGCTCTCAGCTTCTCTCTAAGCGTGTTTCCGTCGAGCGGGCCCACGAATTTGTCGACGATCGTACCCTGAGCGTTGACGAAGAAGGTCTCGGGAACGCCATAGACCCCGAAGGCGATCGCCGCCTTTCCATCCTCGTCAATGTAGGACTCATAGGAGCTACCCCGTTGGGCCAGGAAACCCCGGGCGTTCTCGGCCGTGTCTTCGTAGACGACGCCCATGAACAGCACGTCGGGATTTGCGCGCGCGCCCGCGGTCAAAGAGAGGTGTTCCTGAACGCAGGGGATGCACCAGGTGGCCCAGAAATTCACCACCACGGGGCGGCCGCGGAGAGACGAGAACTGCAACGCCCCGCCACCGTCCAGATTCTGAACGATGGCGTCGGGAGCAGGTTTGTGAATCAGAGGGGACGAGATGGCGTTGGGGTTTCTGCCCAGATTGACGAGCAGGAGCCCGAGCAGCGGTGTGACCACCGCCAGACCAATCGCGAGTACTCCCTTGTTCATGCTCGAGAAGATCCTTTCTACCGTCTCAGCGTACGCGCGCCGCTTCAAGATCTCCCGGGGCCGGGGCCGCATGCCCTCTGCGCAGCGACGAGACGAGGGCCAGCAGGCCGCCAATACTCATGATGACGGTGGCGATCCAGAGCCAGCTCACCAGGGGATTGACGAGGGCCAGAATGCCCACCGTTCCGGTTGCCTCGTCGATGTTCATCACCGACAAGTAGAGATCTTCAAAGAGTCCGGTTCGCACCGCCGGCGTGCCGATGGACTCGCGCTGTGACCGGTACTGGTTCATCATGGGGCGAAGCGGGCCGAGAGCGACCCCATCCTTCTGGACCCCGATCCGGGCGATCATCGAGGTTCGATGAGGCTCTTGCGTGTGCTCGATCCCCTCGAAGGTCAGAGAGTAGCGGCCCAGGGTCATGGATTCGCCCTGCTGGAGCGACTGCTCCATCGAGGTCGCCTGGGTGCTTGAAACCGCGATGGCGATGAACGCGGTGACCACCCCCGCATGCGCCACGTAGGCGGAGAGCCGGCGCAGTCCGGGACCGAATAGATCCTGGGACAAGGCCTTCAGCCAGCCGTCGGTCCGGAACTTCACCCGCGTCCGCGCCGGCCGAAGGGCCTCGAAGAGTGTGACCTGAGCGGCGTAGCCCGCGAAGAAGAGAGTGATCAGCGTCCAGGGCGTGCGAACCCCGAAGGCCAGGGCCAGAGCCAGGGCCACGACACCCAGACCCAGGGGCGGCAGCAGCCGCCTCTTCATTTCTTCCCTGGACGTCGCTCCCCAGGGTAGCGCCGGGCCGACTCCCATCATGAAGAGCAGAAGAGCGCCGATGGGCACGGTCATCCGATCGAAGTAAGGACGGCCGACGCTCATCTGAACGTTGCGCACCGCCTCCACCACGAGAGGGAAAACGGTTCCGATCAGAACCGTGAAGGTGAACAGAACGAAGAGGAGGTTCTGGGCCAGAAAAGCGGTGTCCCGCGACGCGCCCCGGTCCAGTTCCCCATCCGGCTTCAGCAGGTCGACGCGAAACGCGAGAAGGAGAACGCTGCCCAGGGTGGCGAGGCCCAGGAAAACGAGAATGGTAGGACCGATGGCACTCTGAGTGAACGAATGCACCGAGTTGAAGATCCCGGACCGAGTCATGAACGTCCCCAGAATCGTCAACAGGAAGCTCGCGATGACCAGGCTCATGGTCCAGCCCTTGAGCACGCCGCGACGCTCGGTCAGGATGGCCGAGTGCAACGCGGCGGTGCCGGTGAGCCAGGGAAGGAGTGATGCGTTCTCGACCGGGTCCCAGGCCCAATAGCCACCCCAGCCCAAAACCTCATACGCCCACCACCCGCCCAGAACCACAGCACAAGTGAGGAAGGTCCAGGGGGCCAGGAGCGATGTGCGGATGGTTCCGAGGAGGGTCGGAGACAGGCGTCCTGTCAACAGGGCGGCGAGGGCGAGGCCGAAGGGGATGGTCATGCCGACGTACCCGCCGTAAAGAAACGGGGGATGGATCGCCATCAGAACGTGGTTTTGCAGAAGCGGATTGGGCCCCGGCCCATCGGTGGGAACGTCGACCACGGTTCCGAAGGGCTGCGCCGGTCCGGCGATCAGGAAGCCGAAGAAGGTGGCGCAAAGGAGCCAGACTCCAATCGCCGCAGGTCGGGCCGGGCCGTGAGATTCATTGAGGCCCCGAGTGGCGATCGCGACGTAGATGGCGAGGACGCCTCCCCAGAAGAGAATCGATCCTTCGAGCGAGGACCACAGGCTCACCACCTTGACCCAGGTGGGCAGGTCGATGGAGCCGACCTGGGCCACGTACGAGATGGAGAAGTCGTTGCGGAGGAGAGCCGCGACCATCCACAGGTTCGCCAGCATCATGGAGGCGGCAAATCCATAGGCTGCCCGCACGGCGATGGTGGTGAGCTGGGAGCTCTTCTTGAGGAAGGCGGCGAAGGCGGCCACCGCCCCCGCGGAAGCGCAAAACAAGGACACGAGGACAAGGCCCCGACCGATCGCCGCAGTCATCTGTTAAGCGCCCTTTACTTCTTGTCGGGAGAGTTGATTCCGTCCGTCGAGTCCATGAGATTCTTGAGATCCACGGCCGCCCCGTCGTCCGGAGCCCGGTATTCATTGCCGTGGGACACCATCAGGCGGTGGGATTCGAAGACACCGTCGCCCGCGACCGTGCCCTCGACCACGACCCCGATGCCCTCACGGAACATCTGTGGCGGTACGCTGGTGCAGCGGACGGGGAAAGACTTCTTGCCGTCGGTAACGCTGAACCGCATGTTCGACCCTTCGCCCTTGACGATCGAGCCCGCCTCGACCAGGCCGCCCAGGCGGATCGAAGCCCCCTGAGCCTTGGGTCCGGCGGCCAGCACTTCGGTGGGGCCCCAGTAGTAGACGAGATTGTTGCCGATGCCGCCAACTACGAAGTAGAGCAGCGTGCCCGCGAAGGCGCAGGCCGCAAGAGCCAGAGCCACCCGCTTCTTACCGTCGTTCGCGTTCATGACTTTGTCTCCTTGGTTAGCGCACGCGATGCAGTGTCCCTTCGAAGGACCGAATACGCATAACCACCGTAAACGATGGCCGAGATCACGTACACCGCAATCACGTACTCCCAGCCCCCGACAATTTCGCCGCTCACTGATGTGCTCCTCCAGGTGGGGCGGAGGGCAGGGGAGGCGGTTCGGACCCGGCCTCCCTGAGTCTCGCCAAGGTTTCCGCCCGAATCGAAATGAGACCGGCCATCAGGAGCAGAACCGCGATGGCGTTCACCCGGAGCGGCCAGACGAACGCGGCGGAGACCGTCGATGGCGAGGACTGAATCTGGTGGAGTGAATTCCAGAACCGGACGGAGAAGTAGACCAGGGGTACGTCGGCCGCGGCCACGATAGTGGCGACGGAGGTGACCATGGCCCGCCGGCGCGGCTCCTTGAGGGAGGTCCGCAGCGCCAGAATTCCGGCGAAGGCGAAGACCAGGATGGCGGTGGTGGTGAGCCGGGGATCCCAGTTCCACCAGACTCCCCAGGTGGGCCGGGCCCAGATGGAGCCCTGCACAGTGAGCAGGGCCGAAAGCACGACCCCGGCCTCCATGCTGGCCTCCAGGCGATCATCCCACATCAGATCGCCTTTGATCAGATACATGACCGCGCAGACGAACGCCGCGGTCAGCAGCAGAAGACCGTTCCAGGCGGTTGGTACATGGATGTAGAAGATCCGGTAGACCTCGCCCATGAACACTTCGGCGGGGGCGAACAGCAGCCCCCAGAAGCATCCCGCAATCAGGAGTGAGCCGCCGAAGATGACGAGTGGTCTGGGCTTCATGGTTTCTACCCGAGAGCCTACCAAGGACGGGCGCTCGGAGGATGAGCAATAGGAACCAGAAAGCCAGTCCACCGCCCTTGACTAATCCACCGCCCTCGAATAGAGGGCGCCGTCCAGGAGCCAGTGCAGAAGGGCAAAGACCAGGAGCAGGGAGGTCCAGGCCGTTCCCTGCCCCATGGGATCGCCAAAGGTGAGCAGGAGCGTCGACTGCACGACCGTGACCAGAACCGGCACGACCAGCGGGAACATCATGACGGGCAGAAGCAGGTGGCGTTTGTCGCTCTCGGAAACCAGAGCGGTGAACAGCGTCCCGGGGGCGGAAATGGAAAGCGTCCCCAATCCCAGCACCACCGCTCCGCCAAACAGCGACGGTCCCACGCCAAACAGTGCGGCCGAGATCGGGGTCAGCAGGATCCCCACCGCGAACAGGCCAAAGAAGTTGACCAGGGCCTTGGAGTAGAAGAAGGCGGTGGGCGAGGCGCCGAGCAGGATCAGGGCGCGCTGGCCGCCATCCCGCTGCTCGGTTTCGAACGAGTCCGAGAGGAAGAGGGTGGAGCCCAAAAACAGGCCCATCCAGAAGGCCGCCGCGCCCCGCTGGCCCAGACTCTGAGGCGTCGCCTCGCCGGAAAGGCTCGCCATCAGCATGATGATGGCGCCCAGCGCGAAGGCGGAGAGCAGGCCGCCGCGGCGCCTGGCCAGGATCCTCAGGTCTTTGACGATCAGGGCTCGAAAGGCGATCAATGGTCCGCTCCCGTTTCGGGGCGTCCGCCTACCAGGCGGACCTCGAGGTCGAACAGGCCCTGGAAGCGCTCCGGGGAGTGAGTGGCGCAGATGATCGCGGTTCCCCGGGCTTTCCACTCCGAGATCAGTTCCTGAAGTAGCGCCAGGCCGGAGGCATCAAGGTGGGTCTCGGGTTCGTCGAGGAGCACTACGTCTCGCTGGAGGAGTGACAATCGAGCGAGGGCGAAGCGCTGCTTCATTCCGGACGAAAAGGAGTCGAGAGACATTTTCTGCTTTGAACCAAGGCCGACCCGGTCGAGGACCGCATCCAGGACGTCTTCCCTGCGAAGGTTCAGGACGGCATTGGCCAGCGTCAGATTTTCGCGGGCCGAAAGGCCGCCGTAGAAGCCGGGCGGCTGGTTCAGAGCCGCGACTCGGCCCCGCACCTCGTCGCGACCGTCGACCAGGTCGACCCCGAGGACGGAGGCCCGGCCAAAATCGGGGACGAGGGCGGTCGACAGGCAGCGAATCAGCGTGGTCTTGCCCGAGCCGTTGGCCCCGGTGAGCAGAGCCAGCTTTCCTCGCTCCACCGCGAAATTGGCTCGGGCCAGCGCCCATTCAGCCCCAAATCGTTTCGAGAGGTTCTCCACGAAGAGGATGGGGCCACCCCAGGTTGCGGATTCGGTCGCCATTCAGAGGAGGGTTGTAACCCGTTGCGAGGTGCGTCGTCAACTCGGGTAGCTGCGTGCTACACTCCTGCGGATGTCTGTGTTGCGCTTGATCCCGGTAAAGGGTGAAGCCATCGTGGTGGATGCGGATGAGGCTATTGTGGGGCGGGAAGCGAACTGCAATGTCGTGGTCTCACACCCCTCCGTCTCACGACGCCACGCCCTTCTCAAGCGGAAGCAGGATGTGTTCTTCGTGGTCGACCAGGAAAGCGCGAACGGGACGTTCGTGGACTCGAAGCACGTGGTCGACGCCGCCCTGAAAGATGGGACGGTCCTGCGTTTTGGATCAGCCACCTTCAGGGTTGAAGTGAGAGACGACGTTCCGGAGGAGTCGGTGGCCGAGGACGATCTGGTGATTTCCCCAACCATCGGGCCGCAGATATTTTCGGAGACCGTGCTCGAAGGAGAGGCCCTGTCCGAGAATGCCTCCACTCCTCATTACGGCCAGGACTCGAGCTCGCGGCGGGACGAGGAACGAGCACCTACGGTGCAGAGTCCGGCCTTGAAGCCGCCTCCGTTGCCGGAACCGCGCCCTCGGTCTTCCCGGACCGACTCGAGGCCGCCCTCGATCCCGGCGCGGCCGCCGGTCCGCTCGGCGCCCGGCCGCGGACCGGCCTTCTGGTTGCTGCTGGTCGCCGCCGCGATGGCTCTTCTCCTGGTGGGGGCGGCTATCGGTCTGGGGGCCGCGTTCCTGGCCCGACGCATGGGCTGGCTCTGATTTGATCTCGAGCCTCGGGCGCTCGACCTCGGGCTGACCTGACCGTGGACAGCAAAGAACCGCTCGAGGTCCGCCATCACCGTTCGCGCCGCGTTCTGGCCATCGACTGGTCCGACGGCCACGCTTCGGAATTTCCCCTTGACTACCTGCGGAGCTGGTGTCCCTGTGCTGGTTGTCAGGGGCACGCGCCGGTCCCCCGCTACCTCGATCTCAAGAACCAGTCCCTGGCGGGCATCGAGAGCGTGGGGAACTACGCCTTGATGTTCCGCTGGAGCGACGGTCACGACACCGGGATCTGGGCCTTCCCGCGCCTGCGCGAGCTGTGTCCGTGCCCGGCGTGCGGCGGCGAACATAGAGAGCTCTGACCCTTTCGGCCGAACAGCTTCCATCACGGGTCGGGGGTCCCTGATGGCCCCGATGCCGGCCCATGGTATCTCTCCCATCCGACCGTGAATCCGCTCCTGTCTCCTTCTAATCCCTCGAGCCTCAAGGCTCTGGAGTGGAGTTCGGTCTGCGCGCTCCTGGTCCGTCGGGCCACCCGGGCGCGGGCCCGGGAAGACCTCGCCGATTTCCTCCCCGGGGCGGCGAGCCGCGACGAGATCGAAGCCTCGCTGGCCCAGGTGGAGGTCTTCCGAAATCTGCTCGATGGTGGAGCCCTCCGGTTCTCCTTCATCCCGGAGGTTGAGCAGATCTGCGCGGCGGTGGCCATTCAGGACGCCTATCTCGACGGAATCGACCTGATCGCGCTCGCGCGCTTCGCGGAGGCGAGCGCGGATCTTGGCCGAGAAGTCGAGGCCCGCCTGGCCGGGGGCTCGTTCGCGGTCTCGCGCTTTCCGGGTGAAGCGAAAGATCTTCGCCGGGTGGGCGACCTGTCGTTCGTGGGTTCGGTGGCTCGAAAGATCGGGCCCAAAGGCGAAGTCCGGGACGACGCCTCGCCCGAACTCCGGCGGCTGCGCGCCCGCACGAACCGGCTGAAGGAGGATCTGGATCTGGTCTTCGAGACCTACCTGCGAAGACCCAATGCGGACGACGTGCTTCAGGACAAGGTCGTAGCCTCGCGCAACGGACGTTCGGTCCTGATGGTCAAGGCCGAGGCCAAGCGCTCTTTCGAAGGCGTGGTTCACGGGGCCTCGCGCGCGCAGAAGACGGCCTTCATCGAGCCCATCGAAGCGGTGAGAGTGAACAATGAACTGGTGGTGGTTTCTGAAGAAGAGCAGGAAGAGATAAGGAGGATTCTCCGGAATCTCTCAGAAGAGGTTCGCCAGGATCTTCCCGTAATCAAGCGCGCGGAGTGGATCCTTCAGACCTGGGACGTCCTCCACGCCAAGGCCCGTCTCGGCCACGACCTGAACGGTCGATCTCCCACCTTCTCGGAAGACGGATCAATGGTGATCGCGCGAGGCGTCCATCCGCTTCTGGTCGACGCGATCCGGGAGGAGCTGGACCTCGCCCCGACCGGCCGTGATCCGGTTCCCCTGGACCTGCAGATAGCGCCCGATCGAAGGATCCTGGTCATCGGCGGGCCCAACACCGGGGGCAAGACGGTGGCCCTCAAGACCGCGGGCCTGCTCTGCCTCATGGCTCGAAGCGGCCTTCCCATTCCCGCCGGCGAGGGCACGAACGTGCCCTTCTTCGATTCGATCTTTGCCGAGATCGGCGACGACCAGTCCCTGGGCGCGGGGCTGTCCACCTTCT
The DNA here is from genome assembly GCA_032127745.1 of Acidobacteriota bacterium. Taxonomy (GTDB): domain Bacteria; phylum Acidobacteriota; class Vicinamibacteria; order Fen-336; family JAGNNV01; genus JAGNNV01. The sequence goes on along the minus strand of JAQBHL010000294.1, from coordinate 4,394 downwards.
CGGCCCAGATTGCCGGAATCGCGAAGATGAACTTGAGCGGGGGGGGCAGCACCCTCGTCCTGCTCGACGAAATGGGGTCGGGGACAGACCCTCTCGAAGGCGGCGCCTTGGGGGCCGCGATCATCGACGATTTCGCCCGGCGGGGCGCCACCGTCATCGCCACCACTCACAATGCCGATCTGAAGCTGTTCGCGCGGGAGTCGCCGATCGGTCGCTGCGCGTCTTTCGCCTATGACCCCGCCTCGTTCGCTCCCACCTTCAAGCTGGTGCTCAATCAACCCGGCCGGTCTTTGGCCTTCGAGATCGCCGCTCGACTGGGGGTGCCGGCCACGGTGGTCGATCAGGCTCGAGCCCGTCTTCCGGAGTCGGCGCGGCGACAGGAGGCGATTCTCGCCGACCTGGCGCGGGAGAAGGCGGAACTCGCGGAGAGCCAGGAGCACTTGAGGACCGCTCAGGCGCAGACCGCGGAACTTCAGGAGGCTCTTTCCACCCGGCTGGCCAGAATCGAAACGGAACGCGAGCACATGCGGGAAGACACGCGCCGCCGGATTCAGGCCGCTCGAGAAGCCGAAGACAAGCGGCTTCGGATCCTCTTCGAGGATGCGGAGGAGAAGCTCAAGCACGCGAAGACCCCGCGCGCGGTGGCCCGCCTGCGCACGGAAATCCTCGGTCAGGTGACCCCGCCGACCGAAGTCCAAAGCGCTGCCCCTATGCGGGTGTCGGTTGGCGACTTCGTGGAAGCGCCCTCCCTGGGCTGGCGCGGCCGGGTCACAGCAGTCACCGAAACCGACGTCGAGATCGACTCGGGGGGGAAAAGAATCCGCTTGGGCCGCCGCCTCGTTCAGCGAGGAAAGGACCCGAAGTCAAAGGCCCCGCCGCGCCTTTCGGGTGAGGTTCCGTCGAAAGGGGGAGGGCCCGAAAGGAAGGACACCGGTGATGAAGGCGGAGCCCCGGGCCAGATCCTGCTGATTGGACTGCGGGTTGATGAGGCCATGCCCCTCGTTGATAAGTTCCTCGACGATGCCTTTCTCGCCGACGCGCCCACCATCCGCATCGTCCATGGTTTTGGCCAGGGAAGGCTGCGCGCCGCCGTGCGTGATCTTTTGAAGTCTCATCCGCACGTCACCGGTTTCCGGGACGGCGCCCCGAACGAAGGCGGAGCCGGGGCCACGGTGGTGGAGTTGCGGCGATGATGAAGACCTTCACCCCTTCGTTCATGGATGAGCTCAAGAACCGGGCGGATATCGTGAACGTGGTGTCGGAGCACGTGGCCCTGCGCAAGGTGGGTCGGTCCCACAAGGGTCTGTGTCCGTTCCACAAGGAGAAGTCACCATCCTTCACGGTGCGTGCGGACCCTCCGGTGTTCCACTGCTTCGGGTGCGGGGTGGGCGGAGATGTCGTCGAATTCACCAAGCTGAAGGAAGGGCTCTCCTTCAAGGATGCGGTCGAGTCCCTGGCCCGGCGCTTCGGCGTTGCCATTCCCGAGTCGTCCGAGGAGTCTCCCGAAGACCGCCAGCGCGCGGAGATCGAGCCGGTGCTGGAAGCCGCGGCCAGGCAGTACGAACAGTTTCTCTGGGTGGACGCCGGGCTAAGAGCGCGTGAGTACCTGCTCGGGCGCAAGTTCTCCAGGAAGACCCTGGAGTTCATCCGGGCCGGAGCGGCCCGGGATGCCTGGGAAGACATGGTGAGGGCGCTCAAGATTCAGTTCCGCGAGGAGTTGATCGAGATGGCGGGCCTGGCCATCCGCGGGCAGCGCGGCCTCTACGACCGATTCCGGAACCGCGCCATCTTTCCGATCCTTTCGGACCGCGGCCGGGTGGTGGCCTTCGGCGCGCGCGCCCTCGACCCGGCCGATGAGCCCAAGTACCTGAATTCCCCCGAAGGTCCGGCCTATCAGAAGAGCCGGACGCTTTACGGCCTGAGCTGGGCCAAGGAGGAAATTCGAAAGACGGGCCGAGCCATCGTGATGGAGGGCTACCTCGACGTAGCGAGGTCCATCGAGGCGGGGGTGGTCTCCTCGGTGGCGCCTTGCGGCACCGCCCTGACCCCGCAGCAGGCGCGTCTGATCAAGCGGCTCGCGCCCCGCGCGGTTCTTTGCTTCGATGGCGACGACGCCGGGGTCAAGGCCACCAAGCGTTCGATTGAATTGTTCATGGACGAGAAGATGGATGTCCGGGTGGTGGCGCTCGAATCGGGCCACGATCCCGATACTTTCATCCGCGAACGCGGCCGGGAGCCGTTCCTGGCTCGGGTCGAAGGCGCCGAACCCGCGATCGAGTGGCTGGCCCGGCTGGCCGCGCGCGAGAACGATATCGAGAGCCCGGCCGGGAAAGCCGCATACATGAACGCGCTTCTTCCCGCCCTGGGCCGGGTCGAGAGCGGGGTAGAGCGCGCGGCCTGGATCCCCCGCATCGCCCAGATTGGAAAGATCGACCCCATAGCCGCCACCGAGGAGCTGGCCCGGTCGCTCGGATCGAGACAGGCCATTCGGCCCCAGGCCTTCACCCCCGCGATTCGAGCGGCGGCGGCGCCCCGGCAGGAGCTCACCCGCTCCGAAGTGTGGCTGGTGGCTCTTGCTCTCCAGAGTCTGCCGGAGGTGGCGGACGCCTTCGAGGAACTGGACGGGCTCGATCTTTCATCCCTTCGCGCGGGCGCGATTCTCACTACGCTTCTCCGCTTCTCCGCGGTTTCGGCCGAGGCCTCCCTGGGCACGCTTCAAGATGCCCTGCCGGATGAGGAAGACCGCCGGGTGCTCCGCGAAATCGCGGTTCAGGACCTGGAGGTGGACGCTTCTTCCGCCCGGTCGTGCGCGATGTCCCTCCGCAAGCTGCTCCTGGAGAGGCGGCTCGGCGAGATCCAGGCCGGGCTGGTCAAAGGTGGAGCGGGCCCGGACCTCGACGCGATTCTGGAGGAGAAGACCCGCCTTTCCAGGGAAATCGAAGCCCTTCGGTCGGTCTCCTGAGCCCCCCATTGGCGAAAATCGCCCGGACAGGCGAAAATACAAGGTTCCTGAAGCTGCGGAGCACCTAGAAACAGAAAAATGGCCCTCACACTCGAAGAGAAGTTCGACGAAGTACGCACCGGCATCACGATGGGCAAGGAGAAGGGCTACCTTCTCTACGAAGAAGTCAACGAGATGCTCCCCACGGACATTCACACGTCCGACGAACTGGAAGACGTTTTCGCCATGTTCGGCTCGATGGGCATCGAGATCATCGATTCCGAGCAGAAGTTCCGGGAGAAGTCGGATGCCGAAGAGGGCGAGACCATCGACCTCACCCCGGGAACGCTGGACAAGACCAACGATCCCGTGCGCATGTACCTGCGCGAGATGGGCACGGTTCCCCTCCTCACCCGCGAGGGCGAGGTGGCGATCGCCAAGCGCATCGAGCGGGGCAAGCGCATCATGCTGGCCCAGATCACCCGCACCCCTATGGCCGCTCGGGAAATCCTGGCCGCGGGCGAGCAACTCGAGGCCTCGCGCATCGGGGTCAAGGAACTGGTCATCTTCGTTGAGGAAGAGATCACCGAAGAGAAGCTCGAGCGCAAGAAGCGCGAGACCTTGAAGCTGGTCGGAAACGTGAAGGCCGCCTTCGAGGGCTATCTGACCCTCACCGCAAAGTATGGAGACCTGGCCAAGAAAGACCCCAAATGGGTCCGGGGCAAGTGGCGGGTCGGGCGTCAGCGGGTGGGTTTCTCTAAGGCGATTCGCCGGCTCGAGCTCACCGAGAACGTGAAGCGTCGCCTCCTCGATCGCTTGCGTGAAGCGGTCGACCGCGTGTCCCAGCTCGAAGAGCAGGTCACCCGGATGATCGTGAAGGGCGAAACCCGGATCTCCGAGGAGCAGAAGAAGGTCATAAGGCGCGACATCCAGGAGAAGAAGCAGGCCCTGCGCGATCTCCAGGACGATTTCGGCTCCACCACCGCGGACCTGAAGCGCACCCTTGATTCCGTGCTCATCGGCGAGATCCAGGCCGAGCAGGCAAAGAAGGAACTGGTCGAGGCGAACCTCCGGCTGGTGGTTTCCATCGCCAAGAAGTACACCAACCGGGGCCTGCAGTTCCTCGACCTGATCCAGGAAGGCAACATCGGCCTCATGAAGGCGGTCGACAAGTTCGAATACCGCCGCGGCTACAAGTTCTCGACCTACGCCACCTGGTGGATCCGCCAGGCCATCACCCGCTCGATCGCCGACCAGGCGCGGACGATCCGCATCCCGGTGCACATGATCGAGACGATCAACAAGCTGGTGCGCACGCAGCGCAGCCTGGTGCAGGAACTCGGGCGTGAACCGTTACCCGCCGAGATCGCCGATAAGATGGGCATGGCGGTGTCCAAGGTTCGCAAGGTACTGAAGATCGCGCAGGAGCCGATTTCGCTGGAGACGCCGATCG
>JAQBHL010000293.1:0-12271 GCA_032127745.1 Acidobacteriota bacterium | reverse complement strand
CGTCTTCCTCGCCGCCATGGCGATGGTGTTGCTTGCCGACGACGCCTACGCCTTCATGGTGACCTGGGAGGTGATGGCGCTTTCCTCCTACTTCCTCGTCACCACGAACCACCGCATCGCGGAAATCCGGCGCGCGGGGTTTCTCTACCTACTCGTCGCCCACATCGGCGCGATCGCGATCCTGCTGTGCTTCGGCGTGCTCCAGGCGAACACCGGCGACTACACCTTCGCCAACATGCGCGCGCAATCGCTCTCGCCCTTCTGGGCTTCCTGCGCGTTCCTCCTCGCGCTCTTCGGCTTCGGCGCGAAGGCGGGAATCCTGCCGCTGCACGTGTGGCTGCCGGAGGCACACCCGGCCGCGCCGACCAGCATCTCGGCCCTCCTGTCTGCGGTGCTGCTAAAGACCGGCATCTACGGCATCGTGCGGGTGTGCGCCTTTGGCCTGGGCGTGCCGAAATTGTCGTGGGGCGTGATCGTGGTCGCCCTCGGCGGCCTGTCGGCCCTGCTCGGAGTCCTCTATGCGCTGATGCAGCACGACCTGAAGCGCCTCCTCGCCTACCACAGCATCGAGAACATCGGCATCATCCTGCTCGGACTGGGCGCGGGCATGATGGCCCTCAGTTACGGTCGCCGTGATCTGGCCTGGATCGGCGTGGCCGCGAGCCTCTATCACGTTCTCAATCACGCGGTTTTCAAGGGTTTGCTCTTCCTGGGCGCCGGCCATGTGGTGATGACCACCAGCACCCGCCGGATCGAGCAGTACGGAGGCCTGCTGCGGCGGATGCCCTGGACAGGATTGTTCTTTCTCATCGGGGCGATGTCGATTTCCGGCTTGCCGCCCCTCAATGGGTTCGCCAGCGAGTGGCTGACCTTCCAGGCGTTCCTCTACGGCTTCCGCGGCTCCACCGAACCGCTCGTCCTCTTCCTGTTTCCCGTGGGCGGCGCGCTCCTGGCTCTCACCACCGCGCTGGCTGCCGCTTGTTTCGTCAAGGCCTTCGGTATCAGCTTTCTTGCCTTGCCGCGCAGCCCCGCCGCCGCTTCGGCTCAGGAGGCGCCGCTGGTGATGCTGGCGCCGCAGGCCTTCCTGGCCGCTCTCTGCTTCCTGCTGGGGTTCTTCCCGGGCTCGGTCCTGCGCGTGCTGAGCCTCGTCCTCGCCTCCCTGCCCGGCCTTCAGCGCCCAGCGGAGACGGTGTGGGACGGATTTGGGATGGCCACGGACCGAGGGGCCTTCGACCACGTCATTCCCCTGATGTTCGCCTTCGCTCTGCTCTCCGGAGTCGCCTTCGCTGCCCTTCTGGCCGCGCGAGCCGGGGTCGCGGTTCGCCGCGCGCCGACCTGGGGCTGCGGGGGCGAGTTGTCGGCCCAGACCGAATACACGGCCACCGCGTTTTCCAAGCCCTTGATGATGATCTTCGGCGCGGTGTATCGGCCGACCCGGCGAGTGGAGTCGCTCTCCGCCGTCTCTCCCTATTTCCCGCAGGAGGTTCGTTACCACTCGGAGATCGAGCCGACCTTCGAGCGATACGTCTATGATCCGCTGTTGCGGGTGGTGTTGCGCGTGGCGAACGGACTCAAGGTCATCCAGGCGGGGAGCCTGCATGCCTACCTCGCCTACGTCATCGCCCTGGTGGTGTGGCTGATGTTGGTTGTCTGGTGGAGAGGTTGAGTTCAAACACGCTCTGGCTGGCGGGTGCCGCGGTTCCCGCGGCCCTCATGATTCGTCTTGCGACGGTGGCGGTGACGATCGCGTTCGCCCGCCGGACCGCGCTCTGCCGGCAAATCGCGCTCGGGGGGTCGATTCTCGCCTCGGCCATGACGGTGGGCGCCGCCCTGGGAGTGCTGAGAGGCGGGCCTTCACCCGAGGGAGACCTTCTCCGCCACTCCGCCTCAGGGATCGCCTTGTCCTACGCAGTCACGCCCCTCTCGGCCTGGTTCCTCATGGTGTTTGGTCTGATCGCGGTGCCGGTGGCCGTCTACAGCGTCGGCTATTTCGCGCACTCGATTCCCGCGTCCAGGATGGCCACGGTCGGCATCGCCTTCAATGTGATGCTGGGCGCGGTGGAGACCGTGTTCGTGGCCGCCGATGCCATCACCTTTCTGCTGGCCTGGGAGATCATGACCCTGGCCACCGCCGCCCTCGTGGCCACCGGACACGAAGAGTCGGCCAGCCGGCGCGCCGCCTACCTGTACCTCGTGATGTCCCATGTCGGCACCGGGTGTCTGCTCGCGGGCTTCTTCGTCCTGGGGGCGGCTTGCGGCTCGCTCTCGTTGCCATCCCTCCTGGCCGGGACGCTGGTCTTCGGGTGGACGCGCCACCTGGTGTTCGGCCTGTTTCTGGTCGGCTTCGGAGTGAAGGCGGGAATCATTCCCTTTCACGTCTGGCTGCCCGAGGCGCATCCCGCGGCCCCGAGCAGCGTCTCCGCCCTGATGTCCGCCGTGCTGATCACCGCGGGGGTTTACGGTCTGTTCAGGGTCTGCGCCTTCGGCCTGGGCACGCCCGCGGCGAACTGGGGCCTGCTCCTCATGGGCCTGGGCACGGTGTCCGCGATCCTGGGAGTCCTGTACGCGCTGGCTCAGAGCGACCTGAAACGGCTCCTCGCCTACAGCACCATTGAGAACGCAGGAATCATCGTCCTCGGGCTGGGTGCGGGAATGCTCGCGCTCTCGCACCAGCGCCCCGCACTCGCGACCCTGGCCGTGGCCGCGAGTCTCGCCCATGTGCTCAATCACGCGGTGTTCAAGGGGCTGCTTTTCCTCGGGGCGGGAAGTGTGGTGATGGGGACGGGCACGCGCCAGCTCGAACGGTTTGGCGGTCTGCTGCGCGTCATGCCATGGACGGGTCTGTTCTTCCTGGTGGGCGCCATGGCCATCGCCGGCCTGCCCCTCCTCAACGGCTTCGTCAGTGAGTGGCTGACCTTTCAGGCGCTGCTGCTTGGCTTCAGCTCGACCCCCGGTCTGATCCGGCTGAACTATCCCTTGAGCGGCGCGCTGCTGGCCCTGACCAGCGCGCTGGCCGCCGCGTGCTTCGTGAAGGTCTTCGGCATCAGCTTTCTGGCCCTGCCGCGGAGCCCCGCCGCGGCCGAGGCGCGCGAGTCGCCGCGAACCATGCTGGCGCCGCAGGCATTCCTGGCCGCGGCCTGCCTCGGTTTGGGTCTGTTCCCGGGCGTGGTACTGGAGGCGCTGGAGGGCGTGCTGCCCTCGCTTCCCGGACTGCGACCGTCCGTGAGGGTTGGGTGGGCCGCGGTGGCCACGACATCTTTAACCGGGCCGTTCGATCATCTGGTTCCCGCGGCCTTCGGCCTGGTTGTCTTGGGCGCGGTTCTCGTCGCCGGCCTGTTGGCCGCGCGGACCAGGCTTGCCCTCCGCCGCGTGCCGACGTGGGGCTGCGGAGGCGAGTTGTCGGAACGCACGGAGTATTCGTCGGCCGCCTTTTCCAAGCCGCTGTTGATGATCTTCCGCGGAGTGTATCGGCCGACCCGTCGGGTGGAAACCCTCGCCGAGGTCTCGCCCTATTTCCCCCATGAGGTTCGTTACCGCGCCGACATCGAGCCGACCTTCGAGCGGTATGTTTACGCTCCGTTGCTGAGCGGGGTGCTTCGCGTGGCCAATGGGATGAAAGTGCTTCAGGCCGGCAGTCTGCACGCCTATCTCGCCTACGTCCTCGTGCTCGTGGTCGTGATTCTCCTGTGGCTGGGCGGCGCCGCGTGATCGATACCTTTCTCAACGCCATGAGGGCTTTTGGCCTCGCCGCGATGCAGGCGGTCCTGCTGCTCGCACTGGCGCCGCTTCTCAAGACCGTCATCAAGAAGATGAAGGCGAGGCTCCAGAACCGGTTGGGCCCGCCGATGCTTCAGGGGTACTACGACCTCGCCAAGCTGCTGCGCAAGGAGCCGGTCCGTTCTGAGACCGCGTCCTGGATCTTCGTGGCCGGTCCGCGCGTCTACTTCGGCGCGGTACTCGCCGCCACCACGCTCGTTCCCGTTCTCATGGCCGGAGCGCCCCTGGAATCGGCGGGCGGCATCCTGCTTCTGGTGGGCGCCCTGACTCTCGCTCGATTCGCTCTGGCCACCGCCGCGCTCGATACCGGCAGCGCGTTCGGGGGCATGGGCGCGAGCCGCGATATGACCATCGCGGCCCTGGCCGAACCCGCCCTGATGCTAGGGCTGTTCACCGCGGCGCTGGGCGCCGGTTCCATGAACCTCGGCGCGCTGGTCCGGAATCTCCTGCAACACGGTGTCACCTTCCATCCGAGCGACGTCCTGGCCTTCGCCGGTCTTTTCATCATCGTCATCGCCGAAACCGGCCGCATTCCGGTGGACAATCCCGCCACCCATCTGGAATTGACCATGATCCACGAGGCAATGGTGCTCGAGTACGCGGGACCCGACCTGGCCCTGGTCGAATGGGCTTCGGCGGTGAAGGAACTCCTGTATCTGACCCTGCTCGTGGATCTGTTCGTGCCCTTCGGCCTGGCCATGGCCGCCGAGCCGGCCATGATCTTCGCGGCCCTTGTGGTCTGGGCGGTCAAGGTCTTCGTCCTGGCGGTCGCGGTCACCGTCACGGAGAGCATGAACGCCAAGCTCCGTCTGTTCCGGGTGCCGGAACTGGTGTCGATCTCCCTGGGCCTCGCCTTCCTGGCTCTGACCATCCGCTTCCTATGAGGTCCGAGACATGAACACCAGCGACTTATTGATCCTGTGCGCGGCGGGCATGCTGGTGAGCGCGTTCCTCATGGTCGGCCAGAGGGCGCTGTTCACCACCATCCGTCTCTACGGGATCCAGTCCCTGTTCCTGGGCGTGGTGGCCGCGACCATCGCCCTGTCGGAGTCCCGCCACGAGCTGATGCTGACCGCGGTGATCACCGTGGGCATGAAGGCGGTTCTGATCCCGTGGTATCTGATGCGGATCATCGACCGCATCGGCATCCATCGGGAGATCGAGCCGTTCCTGAACGTTCCCGCCTCCCTCATGGTCTGCCTGGGACTGACCGTGGTCGGGTACCGGGTCAGCACGGGATTCCCGCAGGCCGACCGCCCGGGAAGCCACCACCTGATTGGCGTCGCTCTCTCGATGCTGCTGATCGGCCTCTTTCTGATGGTGACCCGCAAGAAGGCCATCACCCAGATTCTCGCCCTGCTCACGGTCGAGAACGCGGTATTCCTGGTCGCGGTCGGGGTCACGCCCGGCATGCCCATGGTGGTGGAGCTGGGGATCGCGTTCGACGTGATCGTGGCCGTCCTCCTGCTCGGCATTCTGGTCCAGCGCATCGTGGATCGGTTCGAATCCATGGACGTCAGCCGGCTTTCCAGGTTGAAAGGGTAGCTTGAGCGTTCTCATCCTGACCCTCGTCGTTCCTCTGGTCACCGCCGCGATCGGCGGCCTGGGCGGCCCCCGCCGGTTCAAGGAGGTCGTGATGGTCGGCGGCCTGCTGCTGACCTTCGTCTTGTGCCTCGCCACCGCGTCCGAGTTTCTGAGCGGAACTGTTCCACAGGCGTTCGGCGAGGCCTTGAGGGTCGATGGGCTTTCGGCCCTGGTGCTGGTGCTGTGCGGGTTCGTAGGTCTGCTTTCGGGCGTGTACGGTGTGGGGTATCTGCGCCGCAACGAGGCCCGGAAACTCGTCACCCCGCGGATGGCCAGGGAGTTCTTTGGCCTGATCCCCGCCTACGTGTTCGCCATGCTCCTGGTCTCGGTGTCGAACAACCTCGGGGGTGATGTGGATCGCCGTCGAACTCACGACTCTGGCCTCGGTCTTTCTCATCACCTTCCACGACAAGGACACGTCGCTCGAAGCGGGCTGGAAGTTCCTGGTGCTCGGAAGCCTCGGCCTGGCCTTCGCCCTCCTCGGAACCGTCCTGGTGTTCGCGGCGGGGAAGGGGCATCTGGGGGAGGGCATGGCCAGGCTCAACTGGACGCGCTTCATCGAGGCGGCCTCGACTCTGCATCCTTTTACTCTGCGCCTCGGCGTGGTGTTTGCCTTGATCGGTTACGGCACCAAGGCTGGCCTCGCCCCCATGCACACCTGGAAGCCAGACGCGTATCGCGAGGCGCCGTCGCCGGCGGGCGTGCTGATGGCGGTGGGCATGCTGAACGGCGCGCTCTACTGTGTGTTGCGCATCCACCTCATCTCCAAGGCCGCCCTCGGCCCCGCGTTCTCGGGAGACCTGCTGCTCGGCCTCGGGCTGCTGTCCGTGCTCATCGCCACCCCCTTCATCCTGGTCCAGTGGAACCTGAAGCGGCTGCTCGCGTATTCGAGTATCGAGCATGTCGGCATCATGGCCGTGGGCATCGGGCTCGGGGGCGAGGCCGCCACCTTCGGGGCCCTGCTGCACATGACCTACCACACGCTGGCCAAGCCGGTCGCTTTCTTCTCCGCGGGCACACTCGCCCAGATCCACAGTTCCTCGAACTTCGACCGGATCGGGAGCGGGACGTTTAGCCGCGCCCCTCTGGCCAGCGGCCTCCTGGTGCTGGCCACGTTGATGATCACGGGCTCCCCTCCCTTCGGTCTGTTCTTCAGCGAGATGACCATCCTCAAGGCTGGATTCTCGGGTCCGCACCTGATCGTCACCACCGTATTCCTGGCTGCTCTCGTCGTGCTCTTCTGCGGCTTCACCTATCAGATCGGACGCCTCGTGCTCGGCCCTCCGCGCGACCCGAAGGATCGGCGTGTTCCGCAGCCCGAGCGGCTCGATGTCAGCATGGGCACCGCGATGGTCGCGGCCATGGTGGCCGTGGTGTCCGCGTTCTACCTCCCGGCCTGGATGCTGGACCTGATTCACGCGGCGGCCGCGGTAGTGGGAGGATGAGCCTGATGTCTCTCGCCACCACCGTGTCGACCGCGCTCGGTGTGGCCAAGGCCGCAGTCCTCGAGTCGCGGGTGGGAGAGCTCACCCTGCAGGCAGAGGCTGCCGCTATGCCGGGTCTGGCCGATCGGATCTCGGCGGATCTGGGCGGCCGGCTGACCGCGCTCTTCGCCAGCGACGAGCGATCATGGTCGGGCCGGTTCATGGTGTACCACGTGTGGTCCCTGCCAAAGGAGCGAACCTTCCTCCACGTCGTCGCTTCAATCGATCCCGTGACCCCGGCCTTCCCCTCGATCGCCGCGAAGCATCCGGCGGCGAACTGGTTCGAGCGCGAGATCATGGACTTCTTCGGCCTCGTTCCCGAGGGTCATCCGAACCTTTCGCGGGTGGCCCTGCATGACGACTGGCCGGAAGGGGCGTGGGCGCTTCGCAAGGACTTCGCGGCTGATCGGGTGGTGCCCCGCTTCGCCGGGAAATTCCATCCCTTCCGGCCGGTGATCGGCGAAGGGGTTTTCCAGGTGCCGGTGGGACCGGTTCACGCCGGCATCATCGAGCCCGGCCATTTTCGTTTTGGGGTGGCCGGCGAACCCATTCTGTACCTCCAGCTTCGGTTGTTCTATGTGCACAAGGGGACCGAGAAGCGGCTCGAGGGGCGGCCGTGGCGTCACGGAATCTTTCTCGCCGAGTCGATTTCCGGCGACACCTCGGTGGGGCACGCGCTCGCTTACGCCCATGCCATCGAACGCCTCGCCCAGGTCGAACCGCCCCCGCGCGCCCGATCCTTGAGAGTGGTGTTGCTCGAACTCGAGCGCTTGTACAACCACACCGCCGACATCGGTGGCGTGGCCACCGACGTTGCCTTCACGGTGGCCGCGAGCCGGGCCCAGGCCCTGCGCGAAGGCCTCGTCCGCCTGCAGGACGAGTTGTTCGGAACGCGGCTGATGAGGGGCGCCGTCGCCCTGGGGGGGGTCAAGCGGGACCTGCCCCTTCGGGGTGAGGACGCCCTTCGGCGGCATTGCGACCGGTTCCAGAAGGAGTTCGAAGAACTGTTCGATCTGCTCCACAGCGCGGGTTCCTTCAGGGATCGTGTGGAGGGGACCGGCGTCCTCACCCGGCAGGCCGCGCTTGACCTTGGGCTTATCGGAATGGCCGCCCGCGCGTCGGGGGTGGACACGGATTTTCGTCGGGACCATCCGCACGACGCCTACCAGGGTTTGCGATTCGAAGTCCCGGTGGAACAGGGAGGCGATGTCCGAGCCCGGCTCATGGTGCGCGCGCGCGAAGTGGAGCAATCCCTGTCGATCATTCGACAAGTCCTGGATGCGATGCCGGAGAGGAGCGATGCGTCCCTGGTGGCGTCGCTGCCCCGAGAGTTGCCCCCGCGCGCCTCGGCCCTGGGCTGGGCGGAGGCCTGGCGCGGTCCCTGCACCCACTGGGTCCAGACCGACGAGCGGGGTGAAGTGTCCCGGGTCAAGATCACCGACCCGAGCTTCCTGAACTGGCCGGGAATCATTCAGGCCGCGCCCGGCAACATCATTCCGGATTTTCCGGTCATCAACAAGAGCTTCAACTTCTCCTATTCCGGGAACGACCGCTAGGAGACGGCACAAGATACATGCTTCGCATCATCGCCAAGAGCCTTCGGGCTGGAGTTCTCACCGAGGCCGACCCGTTCGGGACACGAGCCTCGTTTGGTTTCCCGGTCATCGATTTCGGCCGCTGCGTGGCCTGTGAAGAATGCGCGGGATCGTGCCCCACCGGCGCGATCAAAACGGCCGTGCCCGGGCCGGGCCGAAAAACGCTCACCCTCTCCTACGCCGCCTGCATCCAGTGTCGGGAGTGTGTCGCCGCCTGTCCCGAAAAGGCGATTGCGGTCTCGCACGACGTCGAGGTCGCGGCCTACACCCGGGAGCAACTCGCGCGCACCGCGTCTTTCGATGTGGATGCACCAACCGGCCGGGGCGTATTCGCGGGACTTGAAGCTCACCCCGGCCCGGGTTTCCAGGAATCGGCCGACCGTCTCCGCGAGCGCATTCGCGGCCGGTTGGGTCGCTCGCTCCACGTCCGCCAGGTTGACGCGGGAAGCTGCAACGGATGCGAGTTGGAGATCGCGGCCACCGCGAACCCCCTCTACGATATGGAGCGATTTGGAGTTCATCTGGTCGCGAGTCCTCGCCACGCGGACGTGCTGCTGGTCACGGGGCCGGTGACCCGAAACATGGAGATCGCCCTGCGAAGGACGTATGAGGCCACTCCGGAGCCACGGATCGTGGTGGCGGTGGGCGCCTGCGGGTGCAGCGGCGGAGTCTTCGGCGAGGCCACTTACGCTGCGGTGGGGGGCGTGGATCGGGTCCTGCCCGTCGATGTGTACATTCCCGGCTGTCCGCCGCGTCCGCAGGCGATTCTCAACGGTCTGCTGGTGGCCATGGGCATCCGCGAGGCCCGGCTTGGTTCGGCCGCCGTTTCCACGTAGGAAGACCGGGCCGCTGCGAATGGGTCCGGCGCCGCGTCGTTCCGCGGGTTCGTCGATCAATGCCTCCGGGCCGCCCGCCGCCGCGAACAACGCGCGAAAGCGCTCGCCCGCCGCCGTGTCCTACGGACGGGTGGCGCCTGCGGCTTCGAGCTCTGCCCAGCGGGCGTAGAGGCGATCGACTTCGGCCTGCGACTTCGTGAGGCTCTCGTTCGCTTCGATCAGAGCCTGATAATCGGACGCGATTTCCGGATCCGCCACCCTGGCCTGCGAAACCTCGAGTGTCTGCTCGGCTTCCAGGATCTTGGCTTCCATCTGATCCCACTCACGCTGGTCCTTGTAGCTCAGCTTCTTCGCTTTCGCGGCCTGGGCCTTCGGGGCGGCCGGCTGTTGCGAAGGCCGGCTCGCGGCCATCGGAGCGGGTGCGGTGGCGGTGGGAGGGGGCACGTACTCACGGCCCTGAGCATCTTCCCACTGCGCGCAGTCAGCGAAGGGGGTCAGGCCTCCGCGTCCGTCCAGGGCGAGGATCTGCGTGGACACGCGATCGAGGAGATAGCGGTCGTGGGTCACCAGGACCAGAGCGCCGGGGAACTCGAGCAGGCTTTCTTCGAGAACCTCGAGGGTCGGAATGTCGAGATCGTTCGTCGGCTCGTCGAGAAGGAGGACGTCGGCCGGTTCCAGCATCAGCTTGGCGATGACCACCCGGGCCTGCTCACCGCCGGAAAGCCGACTCACCGGGGTGTCGAGCTGCTCGGGGCGGAACATGAAGCGCTTGGCCCATCCGACGAGATGGATCGACCGGCCATTGAAGATCACCGCGTCGCCGGTGGCGCCGAGCGTTTCTCTCAGGGAGACCGTGGGGTCGAGACGCGAGCGATGCTGGTCGAACATCACGATCTTGAGACCCTCCGCATGCGTCACTTTCCCGCTGTCCGGTTTCTCGGTTCCACAGAGCAGGCGCATCAGCGTGGTCTTGCCGCTGCCGTTGCCGCCGAGGAGGCCGAGCCGCATTCCCGGCGAGAGGGTCAGGTCCAGGCCGGTCACGATCGGACGTCCGTCGTAGCTTTTCGACAGATGGTTGGCCACGATGAGCTGCTTGGTCCGACGCTCGGTGGCCGCGAAGTCGATGCCCACCGTGGATTTCTGGGACCTTCGATCGAGATCGGCGAGTTCGCTCTGCATGCGTCCGGCTTCATCGATCCGGGCCTGGGCCTTGCGGGTGCGCGCTTTGGCCTTGCGCGAAAGCCAGACCAGTTCGCCGCGAACCCGATTGCGGAGCGAATCCTGATAGGCCGCCTGGCCCGCGAGCAGTTCATCCTTCTTCTCGAGATAGCGGCTGTAGTTGCCGGCCACGTCGCACATGCCGAGCGCGAAGGCCTTGTTCAGCTCGATCATCCGGCTGGTGATCGATTCGAGGAAGTAGCGATCGTGGCTGATGGCCACGAAGGCCTCGGGCTCGCGGGGCAGAAGCTCCTCGAGCCAGAGGATGCCTTCGAGGTCGAGATGATTCGTGGGCTCGTCGAGCAGAAGCAGCTCGGGCTCGCGAATCAGCTCCACCGCGATGGCGAGGCGCTTCTTCCAGCCTCCGGAGAGAATCGATGTCTTCGCCCCCGGATCATCGAAGCCGGACTTGCCCATCATGATCGCGACCTGAGTGTCGATCTCGTGGGGGTCGAGAGTTCCGCCCTTGAGTGCGGCCCGCAGCACCTGCTCCACGGTGTGGTCGGGATCGAAGGTGGGATCCTGGGCCACGAAGCCGAAGCGCAGTCGCTTGCGCGCCGCTCGAGTGCCCGTGCTCGGTTCCTCCAGCCCGGCCAGAATCCGGAGCAACGTGGTCTTGCCCGAGCCGTTGGGGCCGACGAGGCCGATGTGATCGCCTTCGAAGACGCCGAACGAGAGCCCCTCGAACAACGGGGTGGAGCCGAAGGCCTTTCCCAGATCCTGACAACTCAACAACAACTCAGCCATTAATCCCCGCTCACCAATCTCTGTTTGGCCTCCCGATCGAGGCGCTTTATCCGAATTTCCTCCCTGAGCCCCTCACCCCAGGTGGCGTATTCCCTAGACCACGCAAGGCTCACCGGAAGGTGCGCGCGTGTGTAGCGCGAGCCTTTGCCATCCTGGTGCTGCTTCAGTCGCGCGGCCACATCCTTCGCGACCCCGGTGTACAGCGACCCATCGCCGCAACGCAGCATGTAGACCCAGGGCAAGCGGCGATTCTAGTTGACCTCGCTCAGACTTCCTCTTCCTCCTCCGATACCGCGCCGATCTGCTGGCGCATCGAAGCGGCCACGAATGCGGCGGGGATGGCCAGGAGAGCGAAGCCGATGAGGGTGCGGGCCATGCCTTCGAGCCGCCAGCTCAGGATCTGAGCCCCGGTGACCAGATCGTTGTCGATGCCTCCCTTGCCCTGCAGATAGAAGAATTTCTCCGTGGTGTCGCCGAGCAGCGCCGCTCCCAGGCGGATGCCCGAGAGGAGAATCATGAAAGCGAGGAAGCAGTACAGAGGCCGCTCCGCCTCCACCTTGCAACCCCAGCCGGTGAGACCGCGGTACAAGAACAGGGCCGCGAAAAGGATCTCTCCGCCGTGGCCGCCGAGGGTTATGGCGAGTGTCTCTCCGGTCCGGTTGTACATGAGGAAGTACAGGAGAGCCACTCCGCCCAGGGCGATCAGAACTCCGGTCCTTTCCCTCTGCCACCAGGCGAGGATGAGCCAGCCCAGCACCCACGCCCACACGATCAGGGGTGATCGTTCGAGATCGCTCATGGTGACCCCTCCACCGTGGGTGAAATCGAAGGCGGGAATGGCGCTGTAGCCGAACAGCCAGAGCACGGCGGTGTGACCGATCTCGTGGACCATGGTGGTGAGGGGCGAGAGGATGAAGGAGAGGAACGGGAAGTAGGTGAGGGCCAGGGCCATGACCAGGCCGATGGCGGCCGCTTTCCAGCCCGGGTGGGTGATCCCGAGAGTCTGTTGGGGTGGCGGCGGATTCCGAAA
>JAQBHL010000292.1:0-2641 GCA_032127745.1 Acidobacteriota bacterium | reverse complement strand
CGCGATGATCCCGCCGACGACAAGCCGGAAAACGATCCGCTGAGCGGATAGTTGGCGCCGTTGAGGCACAGCAATTTCAGCCATGACCCAGCCCTTCTCCAATCGTCAACCAGCGCCGAAACGTGAAAATAATCGTCAGGGTGTCAACGGCGGAGCAATAAGGGGCCATGGGGCGGAGTAAAACTGGGCCATTTTGGGCTCAGTGAGGAGCTTGTCCCCGTAGTCCACGGGAGGGACCCGCGCGCGGCGCGGCGTGCCATTCCAGTGGGCAGACGCGGCGCCGCGCGTGGGAGGGGCCTCATATGAGGCGTATCCTGTCAAGCGACGGCTGATATTCTTTTCGATTATCTGCTCTTCACTGTTCCTTTGTTCGATCAGTTCGACGCTTTCAGGAACCGAATGGCAACGGTTCCTGTCCGCCGATATTGCAGCATCTCCGGAGTGAGCCCCGTCTTTTGATGCAGGCACAGACCCCCGCATTCACCTCATATCCGGTCGGCCGGAAAGAAGCCGGCCGCAACCAAAATCCCTCATGCTCGCGAGGGTTGGGGCTCCGAGGGGATGGGATCCATCTGTGAGAGCGGCGTCTTCCAGCCCGGTCCCTCCACGATCACACATCCACCCCGGATTGCTGGGAAGCCTGTCCCGTCAGGCTCCCGTTTTCCGGTTGCCGGTCACAATTTGGGCGGTGCCCATTGGTTCTTACGCTCTCTTCAGCCTAGCCGCCGTGGGGACCAGACCTGTGTTCACGTAGCGCCACAAGGCGACGAGCAGCTTTCGTGCCATGGCAACGATAGCGATGCGTCGGATCCGACCCTTCATGTCACCAACCCGTTCGACGAACCATCGGCTCAGCGCGCTGTCCGGCTGATAGCGCAGCCAGAGCCAGGCAATCTCGATCATGGCCGTGCGCACCATCGGGTTCCCCGATTTGCTGATGGTCTGGTCTCGGCGGACAGCGCCGCTCATGAAGGGTGTCGGCGTCAACCCGGCATAAGACGCAAGCTGCCTTCGGTTCTCAAAATCGCGGTAGAAGATCTCGCGGACCAGAACCGTCGCCGTCTCCGGGCCGATACCCCTGAGCCGCGCTAAATGGCCAATGGCGCCGGCCATCACGTCGTCTTTTGGTGCGGCCCCTAGCACCGCGTCCCTTTCCTTCTCCACGACGCGGAGCTGCTTAAGGACCAGTTCCAGTCGTTCGATCTCTCGTTCGATTTCCCGTCGCAATGCGGACGGCAAGGGGTGACCGTCGTGGCCCAGCAACAATTCCAACGCTGTCCGCCGGTTCACCCTTTCCGGCTGATAGTGGTAGATCCCCTGGGTTGCCAAAAGCCCTTTGATTCGGTTGACATGTCCGACCCTTTCCTTGACTAGCCGCTTGCGCTCTCGGTGGGTGCGTTTGGCATCCTCCTCTGCCACGCTCGGCACACGCACCATCCGACAGACCCGCGTCTCGCCGCGCCGGAAAGCAATCAGCGCGCGCAGAATGCCATCCAAATCGATCGCGTCCGTCTTGGCACGCCGTGCGCGGCGGTCTACCTGCAAGCTGGCCGGCTCCATGACGTGGCAGGCGATGCCCGAGGCTTCGAGAATCCGGTGCAGCCAGAAGCCGTCGTAGCCCGCCTCGTAACAACAGGCGACCCGCACGGCACCGCCGCGCGCACGCTCCTCTCGGGAGCGCACACGATCGATCAAGGCAAGTAGTCCATCCGCGTCCCCGCTCCGCAGCTTGTACCGGCCGGTCCGTCCGTCCGAAGGTCTATGTACCGCTACCAGCCAGCTCGTCCGACTGAGTTCTACGGCGACAAAGATCCATGCAGGCTCCCCGACGTCGGCGGTGCCTCGTGATATGCTTTTGATGGTCATCGGTCGTTCTCCCATGTCAGCGCGCGGATTGCGCTGGCGCATGCTACCGACCAATCGCCGAGCGCCTGCATAGGATCTGTGGGCCCACGGGGGCAAGCGGATAGCGCTCAGGCGGCTCGGGTTTTCTTTTTGGTTTTGCTCTGCTTAAGGCGATAGCTGTCGCCGTTCATCTCGAGGATATGGACGTGGTGGGTGAGCCGGTCGAGGAGCGCCCCGGTGAGGCGCTCCGAGCCGAAGATCTCGGTCCACTCGTCGAACGGCAGGTTTGAGGTGACCAGGATGGAGCCGCGCTCATAGCGCTGGGAGAAGATCTCGAAGAGCAGTTCGGCGCCGGTCTTGGAGAGCGGGACGAATCCCAGCTCGTCGATAATGAGAAGCTTGAGTCTGGCGAGGCGCTTTTGGAGGCGCAGGAGCTGTTTGTCGTCACGGGCCTCGATCAGTTCATGGACCAGGGCGGCGGCCGTGGTAAAGCCGACGGCCAGTCCCTTCTGGCAAGCGGCGAGCCCCAGACCGAGGGCGATGTGGGTCTTGCCGGTACCGCTGGGGCCGAGGGCGATGACGTTCTCGTGGCGCTCGATGTAATCCCCGCGGGTGAGATCCAGGACCAGGGCCTTGTTGAGGCGGCTCTCGCCGCCGCCCGAAACGCCCTCGACCGTGACGAGCCGCGCTTCCGCATACCGGCCACTACGCTCCTCGGGAAGCTCCACGACGTCAAGTCTTTGAAACGCCTCGATGCCATGCGGACCTGGACCCAGTCGTTCGAGCAAGACTACGT
>JAQBHL010000291.1:0-45466 GCA_032127745.1 Acidobacteriota bacterium | reverse complement strand
GGGTTTCCCGTCCGCGGAGTCGATAGGGCGTCTGCGCTCGATGAAGGTGCGCCACGTTCTGGTCCATCTTCGCGCGTACGGTCCCAATCGAAGACGCGCCATCGTGACCGCGCTGCCGCAGTTCGAGGCCGAACTCCAGGCGGTCTCGCGCTTTGGTGACGATCTGGCCTTCCGCGTCCTCGAAGCGCCGGCCCCGGTTCGATAGCCGGAAGGGCCTGGGGCCGCGCGGCCCAGGGCGCGCTACTGGATCAACTGCGGTTCGACCATGTCCGCCCGCAGGACCGGCATGGGAGGGGGGAAGGACGGATCCTCGGGCAGCCGCTTCATCGCCTCTTTCCAGAAG
Source organism: Acidobacteriota bacterium (assembly GCA_032127745.1). Classification (GTDB taxonomy): domain Bacteria; phylum Acidobacteriota; class Vicinamibacteria; order Fen-336; family JAGNNV01; genus JAGNNV01. The sequence goes on along the minus strand of JAQBHL010000291.1, from coordinate 45,123 downwards.
TCCATGAAGATGGGGAGCGATGTCCGTGCGCCATCGCGTCCCCGACCGAGAGACTTGCGTTTGTCGTCGAAGCCGCTCCACACTCCGGCCACCATCTCCCGCTCGAAGCCCACGAACCAGGTGTCGGTCCAATCGTCGGTGGTGCCGGTCTTCCCACACAGGGGGCGGCCCAGGGATTTCGCTCTCACCGCCGTGCCCCGCTCGACCACTCCGCGAAGGAGGTTCGCCATGGTCGCGGCGGTTTCCGGACGCAGGGCGTCGTGGGCCTCGGGCAGGTTCTCCTCGAGCACGCTGCCTTCGTTGTCCGTGATCCTGGTGATCAGAATCGGGGTCATGCGCAGGCCTTCGTTGGCGATGGTTCCGAAGGCCGCGACCATCTCGTCGAGGGTGGCTTCACCCGCGCCGATGGCGATGGGGAGATAGGGCGGGAGCTCGTCCTTCAGCCCGAGCTTCCGGGCGTACTCGATGCCCTTCTCCACTCCGATCGCCTGCAGAGTCTTGATCGCGGGGACGTTCCGGCTCTGTTCGACGGCGCGCTGAAGGGTGATCGTGCCTTCGAACTTCATGTCGTAATTGTGGGGCGACCAGGTGGGCGAGCCTGGATTGGTGACGGAGATGGGCGCGTCCACGATGAGGGTCTGCGGTCCCCAGCCCAGGCTCTCGATCGCCGCGGAGTACACGATGGCCTTGAAGATGGATCCGGTCTGGCGATGGGCCTGCACCGCCCGGTTGAACTTGCTTCGTTCGAAATCGAAGCCGCCCACCATGGCCTGGACCGCCCCGGTGCGCGTGTCCATGGCCAGGAACGCCGATTCGGCATCGGGCTCCTGCTCGAGCTCCACATCCGCGGTGCGGCGGCCGCTCGCCCCCCCCAGCCTGACGATTCGCGCCAGGGCAATGTCTCCGACTTTCAGGACCTCGGACACCCGCGATTTCCCGGTCCACGCCATCCCTTTGACCGCCAGTCGGCCGATGGTGTCGCCGAAGTCCAGGGTGGCAGCCTCTCTTCCGACCGACGTCACCACTCCGTGCAGGACATCGCCCACCGCGAAGGGTTGACGCCATTCGGCCAGCGCGAACCCGGCGGGGATGACGCCGTCCTTGAGGGCGGAGTCATGGGCGGGGACGAAGCCCCGGGCGGCCCGGTCGTTCCGCAGAATGCCATCGCGCACCGCGCGGTTCGCCACCACCTGCAGTTCGGGGTCGAGGGTCGTGTACACCTTGAGGCCGGACCGGTAGATCCCGGAGTAGCCATAGTCGCGCTCGAGCATCTTCCGCACTTCTTCGAGAAAATAAGGGGCGATGGAAGGCGGAGAGTGCCGGGCGGTGACGCCGAGGGGCTGATATTGCGCCATCTGGGCCTCGGCCGGCGTGATGTACTTCTCGGCGACCATCCGATCGAGCGCGTGATTGCGGCGCCGGGTGGCGGCCTGGGGATGGTCGAGCGGAGACAAGCGAGCCGGGCTCTGGGGAATGCCGGCGAGGAGGGCGGCTTCCTGGAGATTCAACTCCCAGGCCGATTTTCCGAAGTAGAAGCGGCTGGCCGCTTCCACTCCGTAGTTGCCGTGCCCGAAGTTCACCAGGTTGCAGTAGAGGGTGAAGATTTCCTTCTTCGTGAATCGCCGCTCGATCTCCAGGGCCAGCAGAATCTCCCGCAGTTTTCTCTCGTAGGTCTTCTGCGGGGACAGGAACAGGAGGCGGGACAGCTGCATGGTCAGAGTTGAGAAACCCTGACCCTTTCGGCCCGACCGGAAATTCGCCCAGACCGCCCCCGGGACTCTCCACAGGTTGATGCCGATGTGAGTGAAGAAGGTTTCGTCCTCGGTGGCGATGATGGCGTTGCGTAACACCTCCGGGATCTCGTCGTAGCCGATGATGATTCGCTTTTCGATGGCGAACTCGCCCAGGATGGAGCCATCGACCGCGAACACCTGGGTGACGATGTTCGGTTTCAGCTCCTCCAGCTCCTCGACCTGGGGCAGATCGCTCCCGATGGCCATGAGCGCCCCCGAGATCGATCCGATCACGATGCAGGTCGCGATCAGAAGAGGGGCGCGGTTTTGATGGAACAGGGTGCGGAGTCGCTTGAAGCCGGGGATCATCCGCCCTTTACTTTAAGGCGGAGGCCCCGACCGGGCTCAAATCCTGGGGTTTACTGATCCTGATGGGACTTTTGCTTCGCGCCCCGATTGTCGGACGATCCTCCCTTGGGGGTGCTCCGAGGCGGGGGCGAGGCGCGAGGCTGGGAGCGCTCGCCGGACGGCCGCGCCCGTTCACGCGGGTTGTCCTGCCGGGCCGATGGGTCATCCCGGGACTGAGGCTCTCGCGGCCGGGCCGAAGAGCCATCGTCACGACCCGGGGATTCGCGTCCGCCCGAATTCGGGCGCGTGATCGACCGGAAGAAGCGGCTCAGCAGGGGGTCGCGGGTCGGTCGCTCTTCGCGGGTCCCGGTTCGAGACGATTCGCCGGCGGCCTTATTGGCCGGATTCGACTCGGCGCGGTCTTGGGGGCGTTGCCGGGCTGAATCGGAGGCGGAAGGCGACCCCGATCCATCGGTAGAGAAACTGGATCCATCGGGTCCGGAACGGCCGCGGCGGTTGTTCTGTTCATCCTTGAACCCATCCTGGCCGATGGTTCGCTGCCGTCTGGATTCCGGGCTCGGGATGGTGGTGGCCGGGTCGGAGCGAAGTTCAGGAGTGCTGTCCCCCGGAGAGGGGCGGACGTAGATTCGGGCGCTCCCATCGGAGCCGCGGCCCGAGCGGCCCTCGGCGCGACTCAACGCTCCGATGGCCTGGGCTGCTCCTGGGGCTCGCTCCCCGCGGCCAGAGGACGAAGGACGCGTTTCGCGGAGGTTGCGATCCGGAGAGGCGCCTGGATTCCACAGCACCGCGCGCTGAGCCTCGCCCGCCGGCAGGTCCAGCCGCCGCCGGTGAATACTGGCGCGCCCCATGTCGGAGCGATTCGTGAAGGACCACCCCCGGCCGTTCGAGCGAGGGTCGTAGCGGGAGACCGCGCGCCCGCCGGTTCCGTATCCGAAGGAGCCAACCGGCCGGTCGTTGTAGCCGAGGGCGCACCAGCCGATGGTGTTGTTCCAGCTTCCGACCGGCGACGACCAGCCCACCCAGGCGCCGGAGAAACCCACTCGGGGCATCCAGTGCCAGCCGATCTGTGCGGAGTATCCCCACCGACCGTAGTGTGAGGTCACGAAACCCCAGGGCTCGTCCGCCACCCAGGTCCAGCCGTAGAGGGTGTAGACCCAGCGGCCGTACGTGTAGGGCGCCCAATCGTAGGCGACTCGGGGAACGTAGATGTAGCCCTGCGGCTCGTCGTAGACCCAGTCCCCGTTCTGCTCGAGCTCGTCCCCGTACTGATCCAGCTCATCGGGCAGCCGGTCATCGCGGCGGGCCATTCGACTCAACTCGGAGGATCTTTCTTCGCACCAGCGGTCGAAACCGTCGGTATCGGCCCGCGAATAGGCGAACGGGCGGTCCAGGCGCCCATTGGCGTACCGGACCCGTTCTCCGCTCCGCACGGTCATGCGCTCCCCTCCGAGATCGGCGAGGATTTCGCCCCCACTCACCGAGACCACGGTCTCTCCGCCGCGGACGTCGACCCTGAAGGCGGCGGCGCCGGCGGTCGTGATGCTGCCGCCCGGGGCGCGGAACTCGAATCCAGGTCCTCCCGGCCGGACGAGCGCTCCGAAGGAACCGGCGAAGACACGCAGACCGAGTCTTTCGTCCTGATCCGGACCGCCCCTTCCGAGGGAGTCCACTTTGCTGCGCTCGGCGATCCACAGGACCTCACCCTCCGCGAACAGAATCTCGGCCCGGCCTGCCTCATCGGTCCAGACCCGATCGCCAGGGAGGAACGGCATGTTGAGGACGGCCTCATCCGAGCCGGCCTCGTCCGCCCGCTGGATGGTCACGCCGCCCAGGGTCTCCAGGAAACGTCCGTCCCGGTACCGAATATCCTGGGCCAGGGCGGATGAGGGGAGCGAGCCGAAGGCGAGGCCAGCGGCGAAAGTCGCGTTTCGAATGCGGACGGCCATCTTCATGCTCATGATTGCTTCCTCCGAGCGTCTCGCCCGCATCGAAGCAACGATCGTGCCGGTGGACCCTGCAGGCCTAAGTTGCGCTTCAAGAGCGATTTGCGAAAGGCGGACCACGACTCCGCGACCGCTGCTTCGCCGCCTGGAGAGGACGCCACCGTCTCAACCTGGGTAAGCGTGGAGCCGCGCCCGTGATCCCTGGACGCTATCGCCTCGGGCCGAATCGGAGCATCACCGAGGCAAAGACCCGGTTGTAGCGGATCCTGGTGGTTGGATCGTCCATCAGGCCGTCGGATGTCGGCGCGGGGACGTCCCCGGCCTCGCGGATATATGCCACGTCGAAGAGAACTCCCCCCACGGTCACGCCCAGGCCCGCGGTGAAGCCGGAAAAGGTGGGCTGCACATCTGGCAAGGGTGCGCCGTTCGCGCCCGTCAGCTTGATGATCACGGGCTGGCCGTCACGGAAAAAACCGGCGCGGACGGGCAGGAGAATGTTCCCCGACTGACCCAATCTCAAGACCCACTCGGCGCCCAACCGCAGCTGGTTGGTATCGACCTGACCGTCCACCCCCGCCTCCACCGCCGGGAAGGGAAGTTCGGGGTAGTAATCCACGTCGCTCGGCACCACCCCGGCCCTGGCCAGAGTGAAGAAGTCGGTGATCGTGGCCTTCGACCACCGGGTGCGGGTGAAGTCCGCGGAGACCGTGAGCGTGTTCGTGGCCCGGTACGAGACGCCGAACCCGTACACCCGTGGAAAACGGATCTGGGCGTCGCCCGATTCCGAGTTAACCGTGGGCTCCGGGATCTCGCCGTTCTGGTCGGGGATTCGTGTGTCGTCGATCCGGGTCTTGCTGAGCTTCACGCTGGCCTCGAAAGGGGTCTTCAAGACCGCACCCAGATTGAGCTTTGGCGTGGGTGTGAACAGGGCTCCGAGGTTGAAATTCGTGCCCGAGATATCCCACGCGCTGTGAATCTGCCTCGACCCGCCGGTCTGAGCGTCCGGGCGGTCGACCGTCTGCGAGAAACCCTTGACCCACCGGTTCACACTGAGGCCCAGACGGATGCCCGGATGTACCTCGAAGCCGGACGACAAGGAGAGGGTATCGAAGCCCCCCTTGCCCTCGACGGTGAACTCGGTGGGAAGCACGTTCTCTCCGCTTGAATTCAGGAAACCCTTCACCGCCACCGGCCCCTCGGCTCGCCTTGACCCGGTGAAGGAAAAACTGCGCTGGTAGGAAATCTGAACCGCGCCGGTTCGTTCCCTGAATCGGAGTGGATAGGCGAAACCGATGAAATCGGCCACTGAACCCTGCAACTGATCCAGGGTGGTGACCTGCGCCGGGGGGGCCACCGCCTGGTTCACGTTCGGGATCTCCTGGTAGAAGTCGTTATGCACGCCGACCACCGAGAACTCGGTGCGTCTCAAGTAGCTGAGGCCGGCCGGGTTCCAGGAGGCCGCGGTGGCATCGTCGGCTCGAGCCAGAAAGGCGCCGCCCATGCCAAAAGCCCGCGCGCCCGAGCCCACCACCACGTTCATCCGCCCGTAGAAAGAGGCGAGTTCATCCTGATTGACGCGAGCGAGATCCTGGCCGCGCGCGTCCAGGGCTTCCAGGCCTGAAAGCGCGACGCAGACCAGGACCGCGGAGAATCTCTTCAGGAAATTCGCGTGGACCATGCTTGTGACTTCGTGGCTCTTTCGGATGATCGAGGCAGGATACACCGCCCCTGCGAGGGCGGATACCGATCTCGCCCGGCGCCCGCGGCCGGCCGCGGCCCTTCACGGGCTCGTTCGAACTCTCGAAGCCGCGGCATGCCCGGTCGAAGACGCTGGTAAAGTCCCGTTCGGTCACGCTTCTTGAGCGAAGAACGCATCGAAACCGTCTCCTCCGTGGGGGAGCGCGCCCTGGTTGCGCGCTTGCGGTCTCGTATCGCCGAAACGCCGGGGGTGAGGGTCGGCATCGGGGACGACTGCGCTCTGGTCGAGACCCCGGCGGTTTCCCTGCTCACCACCGACACCCTGGTGGAAGGCGTTCACTTCGACCGAAATCTGACCCCGGCGCGACTTCTGGGCCGCAAGGCCTTGTCGGTGAGCCTCTCCGACGTGGGCGCGATGTCGGGCGTTCCCCGCTATGCCCTGGTCAATCTCTGTCTGCCCCCCACCTGTCCCGTCGATTTCTTCGACGGCCTGTACGACGGCCTCATCGCACGGGCGGCCGAGGTGGGAGTGGCGATCGTGGGCGGGAACCTTTCCGCCACCACCGGTCCCATCATGGTCGCCGTCACCCTTCTGGGGGTTGGCGATCGGCCCATACTCCGCCAGGGAGTCAAAGTGGGCGATCTGGTCGTGACCACCGGCGGGCTCGGCGCCGCGGCCGAAGGCCTGCGCCTCCTGCGGGAGGGCGTGCGGCTTTCCGACGATGGTGTGATCATGGACACCGGGATCTGGACCGCCACCTCCGAAGGGCCGCTCGCTCGCTGCGTCCGCGCCCAGTTGGATCCCACTCCGCCCCTCGCCTTCGCCCGAGCCCTCTCCGAAACCCAGGGGCTGGTCCGGGCCATGATGGACCTCTCCGACGGGCTGTCGATCGACCTGATCCGGCTGTGCGCCGAGAGTTCGATAGGCGCGGTTATCGACCCCCTGGCCGTTCCGATCGACCCGGCGGTGGCTATGGTCGAGCGCGCGCGCGGCGGGGATCCCCTGCCCCTGGCCCTCCATGGGGGCGAGGACTATCAGTTGCTGATGGCGGTGTCGCCCGACGGCATCGACGCCGTGCGCGAAATGGCCTTCGTCTGGGACCTGGCCATCACCGTCATTGGTCAGTTCGTGGTCGGAGCTCCCGTCGTTTCGGTCCAGGTGGGGGAGTCGATTGAACCGCTCAAGTCCATCGGCTACGACCACTTTGGTTTCAGCGAGGTTCAGCGTCCTCCCGCTTTCTCCGTCACCTAGGAGCGGCTGCTCGGCTTCCCGACCGGAGACATCGTTCTTTTCCGCCGCGAAGAATTGATGCGTGAATCTCTCCAGCGCCTCCTTCACCTGAAGGACCCGCCCCACCGGACGGCGCTCGCCTTCGGCATCGGGGTCTTCATAGCCTTCTCGCCTCTGCTGGGGCTTCATACGTTTATCGCCATCGCCATCGCCTTCGCCTTCGGGCTCAATCGCGTGGCCGTTCTCGCCGGGGCCTGGGTCAACGTGTGGGCCCTGGCTCCCTGCTACGCCTTCGGGACTTTCCTGGGCGCGCTCCTGCTGGGCGTTGACGCCGGCGATCTCATGGCCATCGACTGGGGCCAGGGTGTGGGCGCCCTTGGCTCCACGCTGAGCACCCTTTTCTGGCCGATCGTGCTCGGCAACACGCTGCTCGGCCTGGCCGTCGCCCTGCCCGCCTATGCGTTGTGCCTGAAGTTCCTGGAGAGCCGGGCTCAGCGGACCAGGTCGGACGGCGACGGGCGCGGTGGCTCCACCCCGCCCGGCCCAAAGGCCTGAACCCCTGAACGCGGCCCCGGCCCCCGGCTACAGCGGCGGGCGTTTCGCGCTCACCCCCATCAGTCGTTCCACCGCATGGCCGGCGCGAAGCAGCGAGCCCTCCGCGAAGGTCCGGGCCACGAATTGAATGCCCACGGGCAGGCCGCCCGAAAATCCGCACGGCACGGAGAGCCCGGGCACGCCCGCGAGATTGGCGGGCACGGTGAAGACATCGGCCAGATACATCTCCAGCGGGTTCGCCGTTTTCTCTCCCAGTTTGAAGGCCGGAGAGGGTGTGGTGGGAGTCGCGATCACGTCGCAGGAAGAAAACGCCGCTTCGAAGTCGCGCCGGATCAGAGTGCGGACCTTCTGGGCCCGAATGTAGTAGGCCTCGTAGTACCCCGATGAGAGGACGAAGGTGCCGAGAATGATCCTGCGCTTGACCTCGGGCCCAAAGCCCTCGTCCCGCGTCTCGCCGTACATGTCCTTGAGGGTGGCCCGGGCCGCGGGCGAATCCGCGCGCAGGCCATAGCGCACGCCGTCGAACCGGGCCAGATTGGCGGAGGCCTCCGCGGTGGCCACCAGATAGTAGGTGGCGATGGCGTGGGGGGCGTTGGGCAGCGCGACCTCGACGATCTCGGCTCCATCTCCGCGAAGGGCGGAGAGGGTCTTTTCGAACTCGGCCATGGTTCCCGCCTCGACGCCGGTCTTGAGGAAGTCGCGAGGCACGCCGATTTTAAGGCCCCGGGTTGGCCCTTGGAGCGCGGCCCGGTAGTCGTCGAGCGGCCGTGGAGAGCTCGTGGCATCGTGCGGATCCTCTCCGGCGATGATCGATAGAGCCAGCGCCGCGTCGTCGCACGAGCGGGTGAGCGGACCGATCTGATCGAGCGAGGACGCGAAGGCGACCAGTCCATACCGGCTCACCCGACCGTAGGTGGGCTTCAGTCCCACCACTCCGCAAAAAGCCGCCGGCTGCCGGATCGATCCGCCGGTATCCGACCCCAAAGTCATGGCCGCGAAGCCGGCGGCCACCGCCGCCGCGGAGCCTCCCGACGAGCCACCGGGCACGCGGGTGACATCCCAGGGATTGCGGACCGGCCCGAAGGCGCTGTTCTCGTTGGAAGAGCCCATGGCGAATTCGTCCATATTGAGCTTGCCGATCACGATGGCGCCCGCGGCTTTGAGCCGTTTGATGGCCGTGGCTTCGTATGGCGGGGCGAATTTCTTAAGGATCTTCGAGCCGCAGGTGGTGGGCAGGCCACGGACGTGCATGACATCCTTGATCGCGATGGGAACGCCTCGGAGCGGTCCCGGGTCCTCGCCCCGAGCCAGTTGCGCGTCGATGGTTTCGGCCTGCCCACGCGCGTCCTCGTCGGCCCGGGCCAGGAAGGCTCCGATGGCGCCGTCCTTCTCGCTCACTCGGGCCAGATGCGCGTCCACGACTTCGCGCGCCGACGCCTTCTTGTCTTTGATGGCGTTCGCGATCTCGGCCACGCCCATCGAGGTCAGGGCGCTCATCCTCCGATCACCTGAGGGACGCGGAAGAGTCCGTCCTCGTGATCGGGAGCGTTTTCCAGCGCCTGCTCGCGGGTGAGCTCGTGCTTCGGCTCATCCGGCCGGAACCGTTCGCCCTCGGTACCGTGGCTCATGGGCGGCACGCCCTCGAGGTCGATGGCTTCGAGCGAGGCCGCGAACTTGAGGATCTCGCGGAGATCCTGGGCCAGCGAGGTTGTCTCTTCCGGCGAGAGCGAGAGGCGGGCCAGAGTGGCGATGTGGGTCACCAGCTTGTCTTCGATTGCAACCATAGAGCCCGCGTACTATAGCGGCCCATGCTTTCCCGGTCTCTTCGTATCTTTGTGGTTCCGAGCGAGGGTCCATGGGCTCTCACCGGTCCCATGACCCTGGGCGGTCTTGCGGTCCTGGCCTGTGCTTTCATCCGCCTGTCCGGCCTCGATCATGCCGGAGTCTCTTTCTGCTACTTCAAGGCCCTGACCGGCCATGCCTGCCTGACCTGCGGGACCACCAGGGCCTTCGGTCATCTGGCGCGATGGGATCTGCCGAGCGCTTACGCCATTCAGCCGCTGGTGACCGTCGGTACGCTCGGGCTCATAGCCTGGGGCGCTCTGGACGCGGCCTTGCTCCTCTCGGGCCGGCGAACCCTGATCCGCGCGGATGGGGGTGCGCCGAGGCTCCTGCTGGTGGTGGCCATCACTCTGGCCGCGCTCAACTGGACCTACCTCCTCGCGACGGGGGTCTAGTACCCGAAGACTTCGCGGAACCGCTCCCCCAACCTCTCCTCCACCTCGCCCTGGTCCACCGCGGTTCCGAGCAGCTTGGCGAGGGAGGTGACGCCCTGGTCCTTGAGGCCGCAGGGGACGATGAGGTCGAACCCGGACAGATCCGTGTTCACGTTGAAGGCGAAGCCGTGGGAGGTGACCCACCGGGAGATGCGCACGCCGATGGCTCCGATCTTGTCGTCGCCCACGAAGGTGCCGCTCTTGCCCTTGATTCGACGGCCGGCCAGGCCATATTCGGCGCACACCCGGATCATCACTTCCTCCAGATCGCGGACGTAGCGATGGACATCCCGCCGTCCTTCGGGGATCTCGATGATCGGATATCCGACCACCTGCCCGGGGCCATGGTAGGTGATGTCGCCGCCCCGGCCGACTTCGAACAGGTCCACACCGCGTGCGCCCAGAAGGTCTTCGGAGATCAGAAGGTTCTCGGGCCGCGCGTTGCGGCCCAGGGTGAGTACCGGGTCGTGCTCCAGAAGCAGCAGGGTGTCGCCGGTTGCGCCGCGCTTCCGCTCCTCGACCAGTTGCTCCTGCAGGGCCAGGCCACGGGCGTAGGAAACCCGGCCGAGGCGGCGAAGGTCGAGGGTCGCGCGGGCGCTCGGTTCCAGGTCGGGGAGCGGGGTCGTGATCGTCTTTGAGGTTCCTTAAAGCGCCGACTCGTCGAAGTTCTGGAGGCCGTCCTTGAAGTGGGCCATGAACTTGTCGGCTTCCGCTCCGTCGATGATCCGGTGGTCGAAGGTCAGGCAGAAATAGGCCATGGTGCGAATCGCGATGGCTTCATCCCGGACCACCGGGCGTTTCTCGATGACGCCGACGCCCAGAATTGCCACCTGAGGCTGAGAGATGATGGGGGTTCCAAACATTGAACCGAAGGCTCCGGGGTTGGTGATCGTGAAGGTGCCGCCCTGGACTTCCTCGACCTTCAGCTTCTTCGTGCGGGCTCGTTCGCCCAGATCGTTCACGATCCGGGCCAGGCCGAGGATGTTCCTCTCGTCCGCGGCGTGGATCACGGGCACGATCAAGCCCCAATCGAGGGCCACCGCGATCCCGACGTTGATGTCCTTGCGGTAGACGATCGAATCGCCTTCCACGCTCGAGTTGAGGATCTTGAAGGCCTTGAGAGAATCGGTCGCGGCCTTGACGATGAACGGGGTGTAGGTGAGATTCACGCTGCTCCGCTCTTCATAGGCCTTCTTGTATCTGGCCCGAAGGGCAGCCACCCGGGTCATGTCGACTTCCCAGACCGTTGAGACGTGGGCCGAGGTCCGTTTCGACATGACCATATGGTCCGCGGTCTTCTTGCGGATGGGCGACATCGGAACCACTTCCACCCGGGAACCGGCCGATTTCGCCGGCGGGCCGGCAACCTGGGAGAGCGGAGGGTCCGGCGCGGCCATGACCACCGGGGTCGAACGGATCGCGGGAGCTTGAGGGGGGGCGATGGTGGGAACGCGCGGCACCGGGGGCGGAGCGACGGCCACGACCGCGGGGTGGGAGAGCGGGGCCCGGGGAGGAGCCGGAATGGAAGGCGCCACCGGAATGGCGGGAATCGGGGGAATGATTGGAACCGGAGGAACCACCGGAACGGGCGGAAGCGGGGGCGGCGCATAGATTGCGGCCGGCGCATCCCGTCCGATGACCGCGCTCTTCCGGGTCTCGACGTAGGAGAGGATGTCTTCGCGGGTGACCCGGCCGCCGAGCCCGGTGCCCGGAACATCGTTGATGTCGACTCCATGCTCAAGCGCGATCTTCCGCACCACCGGTGAACTGCGGGCCATCCGAAGTTCGCCCGACGTCATTCCCTCGGGGGGACGCTCGGGGACGAAGTTCGCTCCGTGGGATGCCGCCGCGGAAGGGGGGGAAGGGACCGCTGAGCGGGGGGCGGGCGCCGCCGCCTTGGGCCCGGGCAGGGGAGGTGGGGTTTCCGGCGGTGGCTGCGGGGTCGCGCCCGTGGACCCCGCGGCGCCGATCCGGCCCACCACGGTGCCGACTTCAACTGTGGTGCCGGGCTGAATCAGGATCTCGGTGAGCACGCCCGCGATCGGCGCAGGGATCTCCGCATCGACCTTGTCGGTGGAGATCTCGAAGAGCGGTTCATCCCGTTTGACGGTGTCGCCGATCTTCTTGAGCCACTTGGTGACGGTGCCCTCCGCGATGGATTCGCCCATCTGCGGCATGATCACGTCGGTCATTGATACCTCACACGAATAGAGAAGGGCGCGGCCAGAAGGACCGGAACCGGAGGCGTGGAAACGCCGTCTGGAATCGAGCGCGCAGTTTAGCCGGAACTCTCAGGCCCTCCCTCAGTACCCGGCGAGTGCGCGGACGGCGTCGGCGATCTTCGAGGCGTTCGGCAGGAAAAATTCTTCGAGGGGCGGCGAATAGGGAACCGGAGTGTCGGGAGGCGCCACCCGCACGATCGGGGCGTCGAGATCGAGGAAAGCGTGTTCGGCGATCGTGGCCGCGATCTCCCCGCCCGGCCCACCGGTCTTGGTGGCTTCGTGAACGATCAGCACCCGTCCCGTCTTCTTCACCGTTTCCAGAATCCGCGGACGGTCCATGGGAAGCAGGGTCCGCAGATCGAGGATCTCGACGCTGAGGCCCTCCCTGGCCACGAGCTCCGCGGCTTCGAGCGAGGCGTGGACCATGGCGCCGTAGGTGATGATGGAGACGTCCTCGCCGCTTCTGGCCACCCGGGCCTCGCCGATCGGCGTGGTGTAGTCGCCCTCTGGAACCTCTTCCTTGAGCCTTCGGTAGAGGAACTTGTGCTCCAGGAAGATCACGGGGTCCGGATCGCGGATGGCCGCCAGCATCAGACCCTTGGCGTCGGTCGGGGTGGCGGGCACCACGATCTTCAGCCCGGGCACGTTCATGAAGTACGACTCCGGACTCTGGGAGTGGAAGGGCCCGCCGTGCACTCCGGCGCCGGCCGGACCGCGGATGACGATGGGCACGCCTCCGCCCCAGCGATACCGGCTCTTGGCCGCGTAGTTCACGATCTGATTGAAACCGCAGGCGATGAAGTCGATGAATTGCAGTTCCGCGATGGGGCGCATGCCGAAGAGGGAGGCTCCGATGGCGGCGCCGATGAGGCCGGTCTCGGAAATCGGAGTGTCGATGATGCGTCCGGGACCGAACTTCTCCAGGAACCCCTGAGTGACCCGAAACGCTCCTCCGTATGTGCCCACGTCCTCGCCCAGGATGAAGACCCGGGGGTCGCGCGACATCTCCTCCTCCATGGCCTGGCGGATGGCTTCGAGATAGGTGAGCGTCGCCATGTTCGATCAGCGACCCTTAGCGGCCTTCGACTGGCGCACGATCTCGGGAGTGGCGTCCTCGGCGGTAGAGCCGAAGTACACGTCGGTGCGGGCCGTGTGTCCTTCCGGCATGGGCGAGGCTTCGGCGCTTTCGAGTTCGGCCGCGAGTTCCTGATCGACTCGCCGGGCCATGGCCTCGAGATCAGCGGCGGCGAAATCCTGCCCCAGCAGATACTGCTCGAACAACGCGATGGGATCGCGCCGGGCCCACTGGTCCACCTGCTCCTGGGGCACGTACTTCATGTCGTCGTGCTCGGCGTGGCCCTTCATCCTCATGGTCACGGCTTCGATGAGCGTGGGTCCAAGGCCCTGGCGGGCCCGCTGGACCGCGGCTCGCGTCGCCTCGTAGACCGCGAGGACGTCGTTGCCGTCCACCCGCTCCCCGAAACAACCGTAGGCTTTCGCCCGATCGACGAATTGCGGGTTCGCGGTCTGACGGGCGGTGGGGGTTGAATAGGCCCAGCCGTTGTTCTCGACGATCACGATCAGGGGAGCCTTCTGAACGCAGGCCAGGTTCAAGCCCTCGTGGAAGGCGCCGGTGGATGTCCCCCCGTCGCCGATCCAGGTCAGGGCCACGGTGCGCCGGCCGTTCATCCGTTCGGCCATGACCGCTCCGGTGAGAATCGGAATCATGTCGCCCAGCATCGAGATCACCGAAGGCATCGAACCCTCGGGAGAGAGCCAGCCGAAGTGGACGTTGAGGTCCCGACCGCGGGTGGGCGAGTCGGCTTTCGCCATGTACTGGCAAAAGATGTCGCGTGGCGAACCTCCCCTCACCAGGACGGCGCCAAGATTGCGAATGAGAGGGGTGAAGATATCGCCCCGCTCCAGGGCGTAGGCGCTTCCGATCGAGCACGCCTCCTGGCCGAGGCTTCGATAGAGGCCGCCCACCACCTTGCCCTGGCGATACAGGTTCGAGAGCTTCTCCTCCAGACCCCGGTTGAGCTTGAGGAAATAAAAAAGCTCGGCCAGCTGGCCTCGAGTGAGGCGGTCCGCGGGAGGCTTATTGGGAGTCACGCGGCTTTGGATTCCAGCCGCCGCCACGACGGGGGGGCCTGCCCGCGCGTTCGTGGTTCGCTCATGGGGCCACGGTGGCCGGTCCCTCCAGGACTTCGACGGAGATGGCCTGCTCCTCCAGGTTTTCAAGCACCTTGTCTCTCCAGAAATCTCCGGACGGGGGTACGGCGTCCTGGGGCGAGACGCCCACCGCCCGATTGCGGCCGGTCTGCTTGGCGCGGTACATGGCCAGGTCGGCCAGCTCCATCACGGCGTCGAGAGACATGCTGGTGGGGCTGTTGGAATAGAACGGGTAGGTCGCGAAACCGACCGAGCCCGTCTTGACGAGCTTCCGACCCTCGCCGATCCGGAAGGGCTCCTGCGCCAGTACGCGCACGATTCGATTCGCGATCTCCCGGCGTGGCAGGTCGGAGGCGCCCCGGGCCACGATGAGGAACTCTTCGCCGCCCCATCGGAAGACCAGGTCCGATACGCGCATGGCCGTCCTGAGCCGGTCCGCGGTCTGGCGAAGGACAAGGTCGCCCACGGCGTGACCGTGGGTGTCGTTGACCTGCTTGAAGTGGTCCAGATCGACGAGGAACACGTGGAGAGCGGGAGAGTCCGGGCGGCAGGCCAGCGAGGCCTCGGCCCCGATCACCTCTGCGAAGTACCGGCGATTTCGCAGCCCGGTGAGGGGATCCGTGAAAGAGGCTTCCCGCAGTTCCGCCGTCTTCTGCTCCACGATCATCTCGAGCTCGCGCTGCCGCTGTTGCAGGGACCGGGTGCGGAGATTCAGGGCCAGAGAGAACAGACCCAGAACCGCGGCCAGGCCGAACAGGAGGGCCACGGGCTTTCGGTACCAAGGGGTCAGAACCATGAAGGAGATCCCAGCCTCCTTGCCGATGCGACCGTAAACATCGCGGGTCTCGACCCGAAAGCGGTAGGCGCCCGGGCCCAGATTGGTGTAGTCCTTGAGGGTCTCGGCGGTCCAGGGAGACCAGTCGCCATCCTGACCGTCCAGCCGGAACCGGAAACGGTTGCGGGAGGGGTCGTCGAAACTGGATGAAGCCACTTCGAACCGAAGGGACGCCAGATGAGGCAGATCCAGGTCGAGAGCATCGGCGTCTCCGCCGGAGAAGAGTGTCACCTGGTTCGACTGGACCCGCCGCACCAGGGCCGTGGTCGAGCCGGTGGCCAGGGAGTCCGCCGAAGCGTCATACCGGAAGGCTCCATCGTCCGTCCCGACCCAGACCTCGGTTTCCGACAGGTCGAGAAAGGCGAGGATGCGGCCGCCGGCGGGCATCCGCAGCAGGGCCCTGTTCCCGGTGGCGAGTGCTAGGCCCGTCTTCTCCCTGACCAGCCGGATCGGCCTCTTGGCCGATGCGACCCAATAGCCCCCGTCCCCGGCTTCCTCGATTCGAAACGCACCCACCCCCGGTCCCAGGGGGATGGTGAACGCCGGGTCCGGCGCCAGGTGGCCGTCTTTGGGGCGCAGGACAGAGGTGCTTGTCCCGATCCGGAACCCGTCTTTGAGCGAAACCACTTCGGCGAACCCGGCTGAGATGCCTTCGTCCTCGCCGAATACCCGGGTGTCCGAGAGTTCGAGGGTCCCGTTCCGTCGAGAGGGAAGCCCGGAAACCACGCGTCCCGTGACCAGAGAGAACCATAGCCGTCCATCCGTGTCTTCAGCCACGCTGGTGGCTTCGACGCCCTGGATTCCGGCGAGGCCGGGGGCGGAAAGGTCAAGGGTCAGGGGCGAATCGGAAAACCAGCGGTCGCCCTTTCTCACCAGTCCCACCGCGCCGGTCTGGGTGGCGGCCCAGATTCGATCGGGGGCCGAGGATCTGGAGAGACCGCGGGCCCTTCCCGCGCGAACGAGCCTCGCGTCGGACCCGTTGATCTCATAGATTCCGTCGGCGGTGGCGGCCAGGAGACCGCCCGCGGAGAGGAGGGCGAACGACTGCTCCTGAAGCGAGGCTACCAGCTCGAAACCGGGCCGACAGGTCAGACGGAAGACGCCTTGCGAGGTCGCGGTGTAGATCGATCCTTGATGCTCCTCGATCGACTCGACCAGACCCGGCAGGCCCAGACGCGCGTCGAAGCTCTGGACCGAACTGGGGAGCAGGATCTGGGCCACTCCCCCGTTGGTCCCTGCCCACAGGGAACCGGCCGCCGTCTGCAGGCTCAGGATCGCACTGTCGGGCAGGCCGAAGTCTCGGTCCATCCGCAGGCGCAACTCGCCGGCCCGGCTGAGCAGGAACAGTCCCCTTCGGAGGGTTCCCACCGCGATCTGCCCGTCGCCAAGCTGGTGAACGCTCAGGATCTCAGCCGAACCGAGTGCAGGGCCGAGGGAGCGAAGCTCGCCGCTTCCCGGATCGAACTCGAACAGCCCCTGACCCTGCGTGCCCACGAGAAGCGCGCCATCTTCCCCCTCCGCGATTGCGGTCACCCGGGTGTTCTTGAACACCTCACCCCCGGGGACCAGAGAGGCCTCATCGGAGTCCACGCGCAAGAGCCCCAGGCCGCTGTCATGCGCGTACAGGACTCCCTTCGCGAGACCGGCGGCGGAAAACTGGCCGACCGGCGAAAGCGCGCGCACGCTCGCGTTCTGGACCACCATCAGCTTCTCCCGCGACCTGAAATACGTGATCCCCGACGGCGTCGCCAGGGTTTGCCAGACGTCCGAGAAGTCCCGGTCTTC
This sequence comes from Acidobacteriota bacterium, assembly GCA_032127745.1. GTDB lineage: Bacteria > Acidobacteriota > Vicinamibacteria > Fen-336 > JAGNNV01 > JAGNNV01. Next base: position 28,304 of record JAQBHL010000291.1, on the reverse strand, counting down.
AGGCGGAAGGCGCGATTCGAACGGCTGGTAGAGCAATTTGCCCGTGGGTTCCTCGACCACCTCGCCGAAGGTCCGGGCCCCGCCCGCGAAGATCCGACCGCTCGGTCCCACCGCGACCGAAAACGCCACCACCGAGCGGCCCAGGGGGGTCAGGCGCCAGGACACTCCGTCGTAACTCAGCAGCCCGTTGTTGTTGGCGAGGAGGATGAGTCCCCGGGGGTGCGGGGCCACGTCGAAGACCTGCGGGCCCACGGTGACTCCCGCAGATTCCTCCATCGCTCGCGGCTTCAGGACGTTGATGAAGGGCGCCCCCACGCAAGTCTCCGCGGCGTGGACAAGCGCAGGGCCGCCAAGGCACATGGTGCCGAGGGCCCAGAACCGAGCAAAATGAAAACGCATTCGAGATAGCTAGACGTTACAGGCAGACGGTCGAAGTCTAGCCGCCTCGACCCTTTTGGGCCAGACTCTTGCGAGAATGCCCTGGTGATTGAAACCGTCTTTCTGGACGCGGGCGGCGTGCTCGTGCACCCGAACTTCGATCGGGTTGCCGAGGCGCTGGGCCGGCACAGGGTGCGGACGAGCGGCGATGAACTGAGGCGCGTCGAGCCCCTGGCCAAAAGGGATCTGGAGGATCCTGCCTTCATAAAAGGCTCGGACGACGACAACCGAGGCCTCGTCTATTTCGCCACCGTCTTGCGCCGGGCCGGCATCGTGGTCGACGATTCGGTTCGCGCCGCGCTCGGCGAGCTCCGCGAGTATCACGCGGCGAACAACCTTTGGGAGTCGGTGCCCGACGACGTGGTCCCTTTTCTGGTCCGTTTGCGAACGCACGGCCTGCGCCTGGTGGTGGTGTCGAACGCCAACGGCACCCTTCACGCGCACTTCGATCGCCTGGGTCTGACCTCGCACTTCGATGCTGTCTTCGACTCCCATGTGGAGAAAGTGGAGAAGCCGGATCCGCGCTTTTTCGAGATCGCCCTCGAGCGAAGCGCCTCGCGGCGGGAGACCACGGTTCATGTGGGTGATTTCTACGAGATCGACGTGGTGGGCGCGCGCCGAGCCGGTCTCGAGGCCATCCTGTTCGACCCCGCGAACGTCAACCGCGATCGCGACTGCATGCGGGTTCGATCGCTGGAAGAACTCGCCGCGCGCCTCGGCGCGTAGCGGCACGCGGCCTCAGGCCGGCCGGCGCCTCTCGTGGCTTTTGGCCAGCCGGAACAGAGCGAAGGAAACCCCGGCGCTCAGGTAGCCCATCATCGAATAACCCACCGCGGAGAAGACGAAGCCGGAGAGCGCGCTGCCGCCGCCGGCCATGCTGGTCAGTACGAAATCGTTGATGCTCTGAATGCGCGCCCGCTCGCCCTGAGAGAGGCGATCCGAGAGAAGGGTCGATCCTCCCACGTAGCAGAAGTTCCAGCCGAGCCCGAGGAGGAACAAAGCGAAGGCGAGCGGGCCCACGTCGGTGGAGATCGTCGCGGTCAGGCTGGCCACCGCCAGCACCATGGCCCCCGCGCGGATGAGCGGGCCCCGACCCCATCGATCGGCGAGACGCCCGGAGACCACCGAGAAGGCATACATGCCGAAGACGTGCGACGACATGACCGCGGCGATGCTGGACAGAGCGTGGTGATGATGAGACATATGCAGAGAAGTGATGACCATCAGCATCACCATCACGAGTTGGGCAGTGGCCATGGTCAGTCCCGCCACTCGAACCCCCGGGTCGCTCAGGATCTCCCGGACCGGGCGGTCCGCGGATGCGGGGAGGTCGGCCTGGCGGTGGACTTCAAGGGCGAGGTCCCGAGGGTCGGGTCGCAGCAGAGCGGTGACGACCAGCGATCCGAGGAGGAAGAAGATCGCGCTCGCGGCGTAGGGACCGGCCAGGGGCGGCCCGCCCAGTGAAGCGGCCAGATCGGACATCGGAGCCACGATGACCGGGCCCACCACCGCACCCGCGGTGCCGCCCAGAACCACGGTGGCGATGGCTCGGCCCCGCTCTTCGACGCGGTGCACCTCGCCGGCCATGAACCGGGCCAGCTGCAGCGCCGAGTTTGCCGCGCCCATGAGGATGAGACCGAAGATGAAGCCTGCGAACGAGTGTCGAACCACGAAGGAAGAGGCCAGGGCGGCGCCCAGGACCCCGACCAGAAGTCCGAGGGAAAGGGTCCGGCGCCGTCCGATGGGGTCCATCAGGCGGCCCCAGAGCAGCGTGGCCAGCGCGCCACCCGCCCAGTAGAACGCCGTGGGGACGCCCGCGAACGCGGGTCGGCCGGAAAGCTCCGCGCCTACGATAGGGGTCACCGTGGAAGCGACGACGAACCCCGCCGAGCCGAGGGCCTGGGTTCCGAAGAGCGTCCATTTGAGCTTCTGCGCCGCCGCCTGGCTCGGCATCAGGGTTTGAAGGGGAGTTCGATGACCTCGGCCGATTCTCCAGCCACGTGGACCTCGGTCCCAGGGTCGGCGTGGGAGCGGTGTACGTAACCCATGGCAATGGGGCCAAACTCAGGGGACTCGCCGACGCTCGTCACCCTGCCGACGTCCTTCGAATCGGCGAGGATGGCGTCACCCGCCGCCGCCTTTCGCGCGCACTTCAAACCCCGGAATCTCCGGTTCACATTGCCGCCCCGACCCTCGAGTCGGGCCACCACCTCCTGCCCGAGATAGCAGCCCTTGGAGGGTGAGTGATAGACGCCCAACTGTCCCGTCTCGTGAAGGAGATTGTCCTCTTTCACGTCTATCCCGTGCCAGGGGATGCCTTCCTCGACGCGCAGGGTCTCAAGCGTAGCGGGCGCCATGGATTCGCCCAGGGCCCGGCGCAGGTGTTCCTCCAACGCGAGCGCGGCCACCGGGTCTGCATGGAGCGTGAAGCCAAGGGCGGGAAGGTCGGAGCCACGACTGGCCCTCATGGTCCCAAACGAGCCGGCGATCCTGGCGAAGGCCTCCCTCGCCGGTGGCGGATCGGAGAATCCGAGATCACGGAGGGCCAAGGGCGCCTTTCCTCCGAACAGACCGAAGATGACCGCCCCTGGTTGTTCGAAGCGGACCGGCGCACCGACCTTGTAGTGAACGAAGGTTTCGATCACGGTGTCGCGAACCTCGCGGGGAAGTTCGCAGATGACGGCATCCTCTTCAGCCATCACCCGCATCCAGGCGACCTGCTGGCCCTTGAGATTCATCAGGGCGGCCAGCCGGGTATGCCCGGTGGCGAGACCCGCGATGTCGTTCGAGAGCAGGCGGTGAAGGAAGTTCACCCGGTGAGGCCCGCCCACCCGGATCAGGCTCAAGCGGTCGAGTCGGATCCAGCCGGCTCCGGTCCGGACATTGGCGACGGCATCTTCGGTTCTCAAGGGCACGAGTCTAAGGGCCCCGCTCCGATATCATGAGGGGTCCCGCACTTCAGCAAGCAAGGAAGACCTTCAAATGGCCGCCACCAAGATCATCGTCAAGAACAACGGTTCCATCCGGGTCGAGGGCGATTTCGAAATCGTCGACGAGACCGGAAAGGCGTTCGATCTCGCCGGCCGCGCCGCCATCGGGCTGTGCCGCTGCGGACAGTCCGCCAACAAGCCGTTCTGCGATGGTTCGCATGCGCGATGCGGCTTCGCCTCCACAATAGAGGCGCGGGCGTTGCCCCCCATGCAGCCGAAGGCGTAGAAGAAGCCAGGGTCGCCACCGGCCCCCGCCCTCTTCGTTCAGGGGTCGAGGTGGGCGTCCAGCAAGTCCAGAAGGCCCGCGGGAGTTTCTGCGACCAGGATTCGTGAGCGCACCCTCGCCGGGACGAACCCCTCGCGCACCGCGTGTTCGATCACGCCGAGGAAGGGGTCGAAGTAGCCGGCCACGTTCAGCAGGCCCACCGGCTTACCGTGGAGCCCGATCTGGTTCCAGGTCAGAATCTCGAACAGTTCGTCGAACGTGCCCAAGCCGCCGGGCAGGGCGATGAAGGCCTCGGCGAGGTCCGCCATCAGTTGCTTGCGCTCGTGCATGGTGTCGACCACTCTCAGTTCGATTTCGTGGTACGCCCGTTCGGCGGTGTTGAGGTGGCCGGGGATCACCCCGATCACTCGTCCGCCCGCGGCCATGGCCGCCCGGGCGAGTTCACCCATGAGGCCAATCCCGCCCCCGCCATAGATCAGGGTGCGCTTAGAAGCGGCGATGAGACGGCCGGTTTCCTGTGCGGCCCGTGCGAACTCGGGATTTCCCCCCGACGACGAGCCGCAATAGACGCAGACGGATTTCAGACGGGCCACGATGACGCAATTCTCGCAGGCCACACACCGCTGCCGCCTCCTGGGAAGGATGGTGGACCTGAGGGGGATCGAACCCCTGACCTCTTGAATGCCATTCAAGCGCGCTCCCAGCTGCGCCACAGGCCCACGTGTCCCGAAGGGAGAGGAACGATATCAGACCGGGCCGGGTGGTCGCTCGCGTCGACGGCCGAAAATATTTGCGATTCGGCTATGGTGGCGCACATGGTGACCCCGGACCAGCTGCGGGCCTTCGAGTACGCGCTTCCGGGCGGATGGAAGGTGCTGGCTGGGAAGACCGATGCCGACAACGAGTGCCTGTCTCTTCAGGTCGCCCGGCCGGACGACTATTGGTTTCACGCTCACGGGCTGCCCGGCTCCCACGTGGTGCTCCAGGGTCCGGAAGGCGAGAGACCGGATCGCGAGACCCTGAGGAGCGCGGCCGCGGTCGCCGCCTATCACAGCAAAGCGCGGGCGGGAGGCGTGGTCCCGGTGACCTGTACTCAGGCCCGCAACGTCTCAAAACCGCGAGGCGCGCCGGTGGGCACCGTGCAGGTTCGCAGGGAGGAAACGCTGAAGGTCCGCCCCGGTCTGCCCAGCCCGCTCCCCGAGGACGGCGGGGCCGGCCTCGCCTAATTGGCGGTGCGCTGGTTGAAGTAGAGGTCCAGCAACTCTCGCAAACGGGGATGGGCGGAGTGCATGGCCCCCCTCAGCTCGAAGAAGCCCTCCACCGCGACCGCCCACAGCTCGGCGGGCGACTGCAGTCCGTACTCATCCAGCGGGGACTCCCCTCGTTCGAGAGCGACGCGCATCTGGTTGAGGGCCTTCGACATCTCGGCCGCGAAGGGGCCACCGATATTGAAGGGCAGTCCTCCGTAGCCGGCGTCGCCGCTCTGCGCCGCGGAGTCCTTGTCGAGGATGTGAGCGAACTCGTGATAGCCGACGTGGAAGCCGTCGTGCGGATCCTCGAAGCCCTCCTCGAGGGAGGGAAGGGAGAGGAGAACCGTGCCCCAGGGATGGGCCTGACCGGACAGCTCCGAGCTCCCTTCTTCCTCTCCCCCGATCCGATAGTCGCGGTCGAAGTCATCCGCGTACAGGAGGATTTCCGAGACGTCCGTCCAGCGAAAGCCCGGCCACCCGCAGGACAGGGTGCAGGCCGAGGCCGCCACCAGAAGACGGTCCTCGCGTTCGACCGGTCCCGGGAGCCCCACCCCGGTGATGCGCTGCTGGGCCACGAAGTTCGCGACCTGGACCTCGAACTCGGCCTTGAGAGCTCCGCTCATGTTCGCGTACGGCTCAGACCACTCCTGCAGGAAGGTGGTGTCGGTTTCGGTGAGGGGCGCTGCTTCAGATTTCCGGCCGAAGAGCGCCATGGCAGCGCTCATGACTCCGTGAATCTAGCGCAGCCTCATGGTCTTCGCGGACCCACCAGGTGGCCCTGGCGCCCCACTATCTCGCGGGAGCGCTCACCACCAGATCGACGGTGCTGCCCAGTTTCAGCGGCGTCTTCCCGTCGAAGGCGACCTTCAGGGCGAGAACCCGAACGTCGGTAGGGCGCGACGGATCCTGGGGTTTGATCCGCCGCAGAGTCACGTTGCCCGGGATCTCTTCCACGTGACCGCGGAAGCTGCGAGAGGGAAAACCGTCGGCCCGGATTTCCACCTCGGCTCCGAGTCTCACCCGGTCCGCGTCGGCTTCATGGGCCTCGCCCTCGATGCGCACGCGGTTCAGATCTGCCACCACGAACGCCGCATCGCCGCGATCCACCATCTGTCCGGCGTTGACGATGCGCGAGGTCACGGTGCCGTTGATCGGCGCGATCATCTCGGTCTTGGCGATGGTGGCCTCGAGGCGGCGGATCGACGCCCTTGCCGTCTCGATGCGGGCCTGTGTGATCTCCACGTCGCGCGCGGCCGCGTCGCGGTCGAAGGCGGGGATGACGCCTTCGCCGAAGAGACGAAGTTTGCGATCCGCGTTGAGTTGAGCGAGGCGCCGCTCCGCGGTCGCTTCCTCGAGTCGGGCCTTCGCCTCATCGAGGCCGGCGAGGAGATCGCTGGCGTCGATCTCGGCCAGGACCTGGCCCGCTCGAACCAGATCGCCTTCCTCGACGTTGACGCGCAGGAGACGACCGACCGCATCCGCGCCGATGGTCACCTCCGCACCGGGATAGGCGACGACCCGTCCCTCGGCGGCCACCCCGGTGGGGAGGGGCCGCGTGGCGGGGACGCCGGTCGAGGCATCGACCCCCTGGGGCCGGGCCTGAATCGCGGTGCCGGCGAGAAGAGCGATACCGATTCCAGACAGTGACAGCAGAACAAGACTCGAGCGCATGATGTTTGGTCCTTAGTGATCAGGCCGCGTGGGCCTCTTGAAGCAACAAGCCGTCGGCGATGCCCGCCACCCGGTCCGCCACCCGGCGGACTTTCGGATCGTGGGTCACGATGATGAGGCCCTTGTTCTCGCGCTTGGCGAGTTCGCGGAACAGATCGAGGATCTGAACCCCCACCGCGGAGTCGAGGTTGGCCGTGGGTTCGTCGGCCAGGATCACCTCGGGCGAACCGGCAAGGGCCCGGGCGATGGCCACGCGCTGCTTCTGGCCGCCGGAAAGATCGCGGGGCAGGAAATTCTTCCGGTCGGTGAGCCCCACCGCGTCGATCACGCGATCGGCTTCGACCAGGGCGCTTGCGCCCTGGTGCCCCTTGATCCCGAGCGCGTAGATGATGTTCTCGCGCGCGGTGAGGGCGGGGAAGAGATTGAACTGCTGGAAGACGAAGCCGATCGACCGGCGTCGCGCGTCGCGCAAGGCCCTCTCGTCTCCGCTGATCGGCCGGCCGCCGATGTGGATCTCGCCCGCGCTGGGGGTGAGGATGCAGCCCATGATCGAAAGCAGTGTGGTCTTGCCCGAACCCGAGGGACCCTCGAGAGAGACGATCTCGCCCGCACTCACGTCCAGGCTGACCCCGCGCAGCACTTCGACCCGCTGCGAGCCCTCCTCGAACGTCTTGCGGATGGTGCGGGCTTCAAGGACCTTCTTCATGGCTTACCCTCGGAATACGAGCGCGGGGTCGATCAGGGCCACGCGGCGGAAAGAGAACAAAGCGGCGGCGAGACACATGGTGAGCGTGCCCACGAAGACCACGCCCGAGAACTGCGGGGTCAGCAGAACGGTGAGATGCAGGCTGGCCATGGCCGGGCGCACCGCGTAGGAGGCGAGAGCACCGAGGAGGAATCCGAAGACGGCGGCGATGAGCGCCTGCTCGCCCAGGATGCGGTAGATGTCCCAGTTCGATCCCCCGATGGCCTTCACCGTGCCGAATTGCCGGATGTTCTCGACCGCCGAGGTGTAGAGAGTCTGGGCCACGATCACCACGCCCACCAGGATGCCCAGGAAGACGGTGACACCCATGCTCATGCCCAGGCCGGTCGACTCGATCCAGTACCCGCGAGAGGCCGCGGCCCATTCCGCGCGGGTGTGCACGTTGTTGTAGGGGAACATCGGACGCAGCCGCGCCGCGACCTCCTCCGGGTCATAACCCTTCGCCACCTTGACCAGAACGTAGGTGGTCTGGCCGCTCAGTTGTTCGAGCAGGCTCTGAGCGTTCTCGAAGTCCATGAATACGATGGGGGTGGTGGTGAACGACTCGGCCTCGGCGCTGCGGCCGGTGATCCGGAAACGCCGGCCGCCCAGTTCCCGGTAGTCACCCAGGTCGAAGGCCCCGAAACGCAGGGTCGCCGAGCGATCCATGATGAGGTTGTAGCCGCGGGAGAGGTCTTCGGCGCGACCCGCTTCGACTTTCCAGGGCAGCTTCCAGTAGGTGGGATCGGAAAGACCATAGACCAGTGCGTTCTCGGTGGCTCCGGTCGGAAGCTGGAGATTGACGAACTGAACAATCGCATTGTCCGCGCGCTCCACTCCGGGTACGCCGCGGGCCCGGAGGAACACGGTTTCCGGAAAGGGATTGCCGAAATCGACGTTCGGGGTGTTCTTGGCCACGATCCAGATATCGGCGCTCGAGTTCTCGATGGTGACCGTGGCCTTGCCCAGCAGACCGAGGAACAGGCCAACCTGAACGAGGACGAGGGTGACCGCGAAGGCGACTCCCGCGAGGGTGATGGCGAACCGGATGCGGTCGTGGAGAAGATTCTTTCGAGCGAGCGAGACCATCACCGCACCGCTTCCTTCGGGTCGACCAGCAGGCCATTCAAGGTCGCCTCGATGGAGGCCTCCACCAGGCCGGGACGGGGAGGAACCTGAGGGAACTGCCGGGGCTTGAACGTGATCACCAGGGCCACCACGCCGTGGATCCCCGACCACAGAACCTGGGACACCAGATCCACGTCATCCTTGCGGAAGAAGCCCTGGTCCATGGCCTCCATGACCGCGTCGCGAAGGACCGCGTATGACTGAGCGGGCGGCGCTCCTTCCTGGTTGGCGTGGTTCTTCCAGTCGCCCTCGGTCATGAACATGAACCGGTAGTGATTCGGATTGGCGATCCCGAAGGCCGCGTAGCCGCGTCCCAGGGCGCGGATGCGTTCGACCGGATGTGCGGGAAGCGGTCCCTGATTCATGGTCGCCGAGAGTTGCTCGAAGTCCGCGAAGCACACGGCCTCGACCAGGGCGTCCTTGCTGGCGAAATGGTGGTAGATGGTGGTGGGCGAGTACTCGATGGCATCGGCCACCGCCCGCATGGTCACGTTCTCGTAGCCGTGAGCTTCGAAAAGGTCGTGCGCGGCGTCCAGGATTTTGCGCCGCACATCCTCCTTTTCCCGCTCCCTTCGTTCTGTGATTCCCATGGCATATAACTCCGTTTCAATTATGAACGACGTTAAGTATCAAGACATTGTTCACTTTGGTCAAGTGATATTTTTGTCAAATCCTGTTAATGCACTGAAAAAACGCGCCTTATCATTAATGAGATTCCATAGAACAAAATATAGCCTCTGTCGTTATATCCAACATGGATATAGTCAAGCAAATGATCTACGAAACGGTTGATCCAGCTCCCTTCCTGCCCCTGCCTCTGGCGACCTTCCACATTCTCCTCGCCGTGGCGGACGAAGCCAGGCACGGATACGCGATCATTCAGGACGTCGAGAGTCGAACCGGTGGCGCTCTTCGCCTGAGCCCGGGCACGCTGTATCGATCCATCCAGCGCATGCTGGAGGATGGTCTGATCGAAGAGGTGCGGGAACGTCCAGCCCCCGAACTGGACGATGAGAGGCGACGGTACTACCGCATTTCCAGACTGGGCAGATCCGCCGCCCGGGCCGAGGCTGCTCGTCTCACCGAGCTGGTGACGTTCGCCCGGGCCGTGGGCCTGGCTCCGGAGGTTGCCTGATAGCCTTCTACATGTCGGCACTTCTTGCCCGCCTCAGCCCGGCGGACTTTCCTACCCTCGTGGCCGCGGCTGGACTCATCGGGGTCATGACCGTGCTGGGCAGCTTCCTCCCGGCCCTGCGTGCGGTTCGGGTGAACCCACCGCGGTGATGCGAGCAGAATAGGACGCTTTGCCACCCGGGGCGCCCCCCAGGCAGGGGGGGTAACCGGGGAGCAACCACTATTATCCCGAATCGTAGCGAACCTCTCTTTCCCCAGGACTGCTTAGAACCGAATGCTCTCTCTTGCCTTTCTCCCGGTCCTGGCTCTGGCCGGATCGCCCGAGCTTCTCGTCTACCCGGGCCGCGAAAACCAGCTCAAGGTGGCGATTCCGAGACTCGACGAGAGCATCGAGGTGGACGGGCGCCTCGATGAACCGGCCTGGGCCCAGGCCGCGCGGCTCACTGACTTCTCCCAGTACTCGCCCACGGATGGCCGGCCCGCCGAACAGAAGACCGAGGTGCTGGTGTTCTATTCGGCGAGTGCCATCCACTTTGGCGTGCGCGCGGAGGCTCCGGCCGGGAGCGTTCGGGCGAGCCTGGCCCAGCGCGACAAACTCGGGGCCGAGGATTCCATCACCTTCTTCCTCTCCACCTTCAACGATGGCCGGCAGGCGGTGGCCCTCACCGTCAATCCGCTGGGCGTCCAGGCCGACGGCACCCTCATCGAAGGCTTGAGCCAGAGCGCCCAGCACGGCTTCTCAGGCCTCGCCACCGGACGCGAGGCGCCGGACCTTTCCCCCGACTTCGTGTTTCACTCGAAGGGCCGTCTCACCGAGGCCGGTTACGAGATCGAGGTGCGGGTGCCGTTCAAGAGCCTCCGGTACCAGAAGACGGAGAGCCAGAGCTGGGGATTGAACATCCTGCGCAAGAGTCAGAACACCGGCTACGAGGATTCCTGGGCCCCGGCCCGGCGCGACGCCACCTCGTTCCTGGCCCAGGGCGGCGTGATCGAGGGCATGCACGAACTTCGTCCCGGCCTGGTGCTCGATCTCAATCCGGAATTCACCGGCCGGGCCAACGGCGCGCCCGGGGCCACGAAGGGCTGGGACTACGACGCGGACCGGCCCGAGATCGGCGGCAATGTGCGGTGGGGGGTGACTCCGAATCTCTCCCTGAACGGCACCATCAATCCGGACTTCTCCCAGGTCGAGGCGGATGCGAGCCAGGTTCAGTACGACCCCCGGAACGCCCTCTTCTTCGACGAGAAGAGGCCCTTCTTTCTCGACGGTCTGGAGCAGTTCGCCACCCCGAACCGACTGATCTACACGCGAAGGATTGTCTCGCCCCTCACCGCGGCCAAGCTCACCGGGACGCTGTCCGGGACCAGCGTCGGCTTCCTGTCCGCGGTGGACGACACCGCGACCTCCCGAACCGGGGAGGACCACCCAATCTTCAACCTCCTGCGCGCGCGCCGCGACCTGGGCCAGCGCTCGCGGATCGGACTCGTGTACACGGACAAGATCGACGGGGACGACTGGAACCGGGTGGCTGGCCTCGACGCGCGCATCGCCCTGGGCGACATCTCGACCATCGACGTGCAAGGGGCCCTCTCCCTGAATCGCCGCGCGGGAACCCGCACCGACGCTCCTCTCTTCCAGGCGATCTTCAACCGCAACGGCAGGAGGCTCGGGACCCGGGCCCTGATCACGGGCATCGACGAGGACTTTCGCGCCGACGCTGGATTCATCAGCCGACCGGGAATCGTGCGGTCATCCATCGATCAGCGGGTGAGCTTCTTTGGCGGAAAGGGCAGCCTGATCGAAGCCTGGAACGCCGATGTCGTGCTGGATGGCACCTGGAAGTACGACGCCTTCTTCGGGGAGGGCGGCGTGCAGGACCAGAAACTCCACATCAACAACAACGCCACCCTGCGGGGAGGCTGGAAGGTGGGGGGATCGGTTCTCATCGAGTCGTTCGGCTACGACCCCGATTTCTATGCCGACTACGCGCTCGCCGGAGACCAGCCGGGCGAAATCCTGCCCTTTGTCGGGGTGCCCACACTGTCCAATCTGGACTACGTTCTGAGCGTCACCTCCCCGGACTTCAAGCATCTTTCCGTCTCCGCCAATGCGGTGTGGGGCAAGGATGAGAACTTCTACGAATGGTCGAGCGCCGATGTCGCGTTCGCCACCGTGCAGGTCGACTGGCGGCCCACGGAAAAGATCCGCCTGAACGCGCTCTACAACCTTCAGCAGTACAAGCGGCGGTCCGACGGGTCCCTGGTGGGCCAGCGCCGGATTCCCCGGCTGAAACTCGAATATCAGGCCACCCGCGCCATCTTTGGCCGGGTCATCGCGGAGTACGACGCGCGCTTCCAGGATTCCCTCCGGGATGACTCACGGACCGAGGCCCCGATTCTGATCAGGGATCCGACTTCCGGCCTCTATGAGCCGGCCCTGGGCAGCCGCGAGAACAGCCTCCGGATCGATGCCCTGTTCGCCTGGCAGCCCACCCCGGGTACGGTGTTCTTCGCCGGCTACGGAAGCTCGCTGCAGGAATACGACCCGTTCGCCTTCAGACAACTCAGCCGTGCGAACGACGGCTTCTTCATCAAGTTCAGCTACCTCTTTCGCATGTAGGACGCCGCGCCTTCCGGACGCGGCGTCCTCGTCGATGGCTGAATCCGCTTAGAACTTGACCCGGGCGGTGATCCCGAACGAGCGGGGAGGGTTGGTCAGGTAGCCGACCCGGGCCCGGGTTCCCCGCTCCTGGTCGAGGGCCAGGAGGGCGACTTCATCGGTCAGGTTGTTGCCGTAAAGCGCCAGGTCCCACTTGTCGCGAATGACCCCAACCCGCGCGTTCACCAGGTTGTAGGACGGCAACTCGGGGTTGAACGTGAAGGTGGCCGCGGTGAGGGGGCCGCCGATGTTGTTGGGCGCGAACGAAAGGAGATTCACGGTGCCGAAACCCTCCGCCTGGTCCCCGATCTGGGTGAACCGTGAACCGGTGTATTGATAGGTGCCGGTCACATAGGCCAGAACGTCGCTCTTCATCTGCCACTGATAGGTCGCCGAGGCTGACATCTGGAACTTGGGCACGCTGGGCAGGCGCTTCCCCGCCTCGATGCCGGAGACCACGTTGCCGCCGGAGGTCAGGGTGGATCGAAGTTGGGAGTCGGTGTAGCTGCCGGAGAGGGAGAAATCGAAATTCTGGTTCGGGGCCGCCGCGAACTCGGCCTCGAAACCGCGACTGCGCGCCTTGGGCACGTTGAAGATCACGCGCGACGAACAGGAACCCGCGGTGACGGTGGCCTGAAGATCGGTGATCTCCATGTCGAAAGCGGCCACGCTGAAGGAGCCGCGCCCCTCCAGCACCCGCGACTTGGACCCGATCTCGTAGTTCCAGGCCCGCTCATCGTTCCAGTTCTCCTGGCCTCCGAAGGTGGCGAGATCTTCCGGGGTGCACAGGGGGACGTTGAGCTGGTCGTTGATGCCGCCCAGCCGGAAGCCCTTGGCCACCTGGGCGTTCACGTTGGTGTTGTCGGACGCCTTGAAGGTGGCGATGAGGCGAGGGGCCACACCACTGGCCTTGATTGTGCCGGGCTTGCTCGCCGGGTCGGCGAAGATTCCGTCGAAGGCCTGGGTGCGGTCTTCCGTGAAGTCGTAATAGCGAAGGCCTCCGGTCAGGCTGAAGCGGTCGTTGACGGAGAGCGTCGCCTCGCCAAAGACGGCAAACTGGTCGAGGCTGTAGCTCAGATCGGAGTAGAACAGGACGTCCTTTCCGGCCCCGAAGTTTCCCGCGGTGGGAATGCCGGTGGCATCCTCGAATCCGGAGACGAGCAGGCTTTGTCCGTAGTCGCGCGTGGTGGAGCTGTAGAAGCCGCCCGCCACCCAGCGCAAGCGGTTCTTTTCGCCGGACAGGCGAAGTTCCTGCGTCCACGACTTCGCCTTGGTGGCGTCATCGAGGGGCGCATCGATGGTGTAGACCGATTCGGGGAGGCCGATGCTGCCGCCGGTGATCGAGGCGGTGAGAGCGGTGGCGTCGCGCACCACCAGGACATCGCGATCGGTATAGGAGGTGACCGAGGTCAGATCCACGCTGCCGAAGGAATACCGGATATTCAGGTCGCCGAGCAGGAACTTGTCGGTGAATGGCTCCTCGATCTGCGTGAACTGCTGGCGCTCGCCGAGGTTCAGCGCCGGACGGGTCGTAGTGTACGGGTTGGCCAGGATGTTGTAGGCGTCGGCGCGATTCCAGCCATCCATCTTCACCTCCTGGTACAGGAGCCGCGGCGTGATCGAGAGCTTGTCGTTTGGCCTCATCAGCACGGCCGCCCGCACTCCCGTGCGGTCTCCGCCGTTGACGTCATGATTGGTGCCGAGGTTCGGCTGGACCGCGTCGAGGTACCCCGCGATCCGGGTGTAGTAGGCCGCGACCCGCAGCGCCGCCTTCTCGCCCATCTTCAGGTTGCCCCCCACCTTCGCGTTCCCGCCGAAGGCCCCGCCGCTGAGGGAGTTTCCGCCGAACTCGGCGAACCCCTTTGAAACTCCGATTTCCGGCTGGTTGCTGATGTATCGCACCGTTCCCGACAGGGAGCCGGAGCCGAAGAGCGTCCCCTGCGGTCCGCGCAAGACCTCGACGCGGCCCACATCGAACAGATCGAGGTCGGGCGTGAACAGGGAAAGGGAGATCACCGATTCATCGAGGTAGGCGCCCACCTGCTCCTTCACCCCGGGCTGATCGCGGACAATCTGCCCCGACGACACTCCACGCAGGGACACCTGGCTTTGGCCAGGACCCAGGTTCTGAACCGAAAACCCAGCCACGTTCGCAGCCAGGGTCTCGATGTTCTCGACCCCGCGAGCCCGCATCACGTCTTCGGTGGGTGCGGCAACCGAAAAGGGAACATCGCTCAGCGCTTCCTCGCGCTTCGTCGCGGTGACCGTTACTTCCTCCTCCCGCTGGGCCTGAAGAGTGAAGTCGGCGGTCACGTTCCCGTTCCCCTCGACCTTGAGGTCCTTCCGGGACTGACGGCCAAAGCCCTTCAGCGACGCGGCCACCGAATACGATCCGGGCGGGACGCTGATCGTGTAGCTGCCGTCCACCGAGGACGTCGCTGTGCTCACGACCCCGCTGGCCTGGCTGGTGGCGGTCAGGGCGACCCCCGGGATTCCCGCCCCGCTCGAGTCGCGAACCACGCCGCTGACGCGTCCCTCCGCGGGCTGAGCGTAGCCCGGGCCGGTCCAGACGAGACCAAGAAGTGCCGTGTAAAGCACGAACCGATTGAGGCGGGTAAACATACGAGGCTCCTTTTCAAGGCGGGGGTGGCCCCGAATGTCTCGGTTGGCGCGCCCCCTAGTTGAGTTGATGTTACGCCGCGTGGATCCAGCAGTGTCAAGGCGACCCTTTGATCGACCGGGACATCATTTCCGACATGGCTCAACCGGAGCAGGACTAGGATAGGCACCGCATGGACGATCCCGCGTTCTGGCACCGGCTGCAGTTCGCATTCACGATCACGTATCACTACCTCTTTCCCCAGCTGACCATGGGCCTCGCGCCTTTTTTGGTCTTGTGGAGATGGCGCGCGCTGCGCACCGGCAACGAGGTCTATGCACAGGCGGCGCGATTCTGGAGCCGGATCTTCGGGATTACCTTCGCGGTGGGCGTGGTCACCGGCATCCCCATGGAGTTTCAGTTCGGCACCAACTGGTCGGAATTCTCGAAGTACGCGGGAGGAGTGATCGGCCAGACCCTGGCCATGGAAGGAATGTTCGCGTTCTTCATGGAGAGCGCTTTTGTGGGGGCGATGGTCTGGGGCGAGCGCCGGCTGGGACCGGGAAAGCACTTTGCCGCCACCTGTCTGGTGGCTCTCGGCAGCTGGCTTTCGGCCTACTTCATCCTGGTTACCAACGCGTTCATGCAGCATCCGGTCGGGCACAGCCTCACCGAGAGCGGAACTCTGGTGATCGCGGATCTCGCCGCCTACCTGCTCAATCCCTGGGCCTTCGTCATGTTCGCGCACAACCAGCTGGCTGCGGTGGTGACGGGAGCGTTCGTGGTGGCAGCGGTCGGCGCGTTCTACACCCTTCGGCTCGAGCACCAGGACCAGGCCCGCGTGTATGTCGAGTGGGGCGTGGCCGCGGGTCTGGTTTCGGCGGTGCTGGTCGCCTTCCCAACCGGCGATATTCACGCCAAGTTCGTGGCCAAGTACCAGGAAGTGACGCTCGCCGCGATGGAAGGCCGGTTCGAAAGCGGGACCGAGGCCCAACTCAACATCATCGGTCAGCCGAACGTGAAGATGCGCCGCCTCGACAATCCGATCGCCCTCCCCGGCATGCTCAGCTTCCTGGCCTACGGCACGTTCCACAGCAACGTTCGCGGTCTGGCCGAATTTCCCGAAGACCAGTGGCCCACGAACATCGAGCTCCTGTACTACTCGTTCCACGTCATGGCGGGCCTGGGCACGATCTTCATCGGCTTGATGGCGCTCGCCAATCTTCTGCGTTTCCGTAAGCGATTGCTGAACACGCCCCTTCTGCTCTGGGCCCTCATGCTGGCCTTTCCGTTTCCGTTCATTGCCAACACCGCGGGATGGCTGACCGCGGAACTCGGCCGGCAGCCCTGGCTGGTGTTTGGTCTCTTCCGGACCAGCGCCGGATACTCTGATGCGGTCAGTCAGGGCGACGCCCTCTTTACCCTGATTGGATTCGCGGGTCTGTATTCCGCGGTTGGCCTCCTCTACCTGTTCATGATCGGCCGAGAGGTCCTTCATGGGCCGGGTGGCGATCCCGACGATGCGGGCCTCTATCCGGAGGTGGTGCGTGGTTGAGATCTGGTTCGGCATCCTGAGTGTGATGCTTGCGACCTATGCGGTTCTCGAGGGGTCCAGCCTCGGTTCCGGCGTCGTCCAGTTTCTGGTGACGAAGTCAAGGGCGGAACGGCGCCTGGTGGTGAGCGCCATCGGTCCCCTGTGGACGTGGCACGAAGTCTGGCTGGTCGCATCCGGCGGCGTCCTTTTCGTGGCCTTTCCGACCGTGCTGGCCGTCGCCCTTCCCGGGTTCTACCTCGCGGTGTTCCTTCTCTTGTGGTGCATTCTGGGTCGCGGCCTGGCTCTCGAACTCGGAGGCCATATCGACGACCCTCTCTGGCGCACCTTCTGGGATGCGGCCTTCGCCATCGCGAGCATCCTCACCGCCATCCTCCTCGGCGCCGCCCTGGGAAATCTCGTTCGCGGCGTGCCCCTGGGACCCAGCGGGAAATTCAGCCTGGCCTTCTTCACCGACTTCCGGACCCAGGGCGAGGTCGGCATACTGGACTGGTACACCGTGTCCGTCGCGGTCTTTACCCTCGTGTGCGTGGCCGCCCATGGCGCTTCGTATCTGGTGTGGAGAACGGAGGGCGACGTCCACGATCGGAGTCTGTCGCTCTCCCGGAAGCTGTGGCGCGCCGTCTTCGTCCTCCTGCCCGTGATCACCCTCGAGACCGCTTCAGTGCGTCCGGAACTCTTTGCCGGAATGATGCGCCGGCCCCTCGCATGGCTCGCCGTCATGCTCGCCATCGCGGGCTCCATGGCCGTCGTCATTGGTCAGCGTCGCGGGAGGGAGCTGCTCGCCCTTCTCGGCGGTTCCGGCTTCATCATCGGCATCCTGGCCGCGGCGGCGGCGAGCCTCTTCCCGGTCATGTTGCACTCGACCGTGGATCCCGGCTATTCCATCACCGCTCAGGCGGGTGCGGTGGGTGGGCCAGGTCTCGGGCTGGCGCTCTGGTGGTGGCCATTCGCGCTGGCCTTGTCTCTCGGCTATTTCGTGATCGTCTTTCGGCAGTTCAGCGGCAAGGTGCGACTGACACCGCGCTGACGAATCACGAATATCGGGCGACTAGCCCTTGAGGTTCTTGGCGAAGAACTCCAGGGTTCGCTTCCAGGCCAGCGCCGCCGCGTCTTTGTCGAAGCGCGGGGTGGTGTCGTTGTTGAAGCCGTGCTGGGCTCCTGGATAGATGAACCCCTCGTAGCGGACCTTGTTCGCCTTGAGGGCCTCCTCGAAAGCCGGCCAGGCCGCGACCTGGCGCGTGTCCATTTCCGCATAGTGGATGAGCATCGGGCACTTGATGTTCTTCACGTCGTCGGCCGGAGGCGCTCCGCCATAGAAGGGCACGGCTCCCGCGAGGTCGGGGACGCGGGTGGCCAGCATGTTCGCGATGCCGCCGCCGTAACAGAAGCCCACCACCGCCACTTTGCCGGTGCCGTCGCTTCGCCCCTTGAGCCAGGCCACCGCGGTCACGAAGTCCTCACGCGTCTTCGCCTGGTCGAGTTTCGGGAAGATCTCCCGCGCCCCGTCCTCGGTTCCAGGGTATCCGCCGAGGGGGAACAAAGCGTCGGGGGCGAAGGCCATGTAACCCTCGAGGGCCACCCGCCGCGCCATGTCCTCGATGTGCGGATTGAGGCCGCGGTTTTCGTGCACGACCAGGACGCCCGGCAGCTTTCCGGTCTTGCCCGCGGGCCGCACCAGGTATCCGCGCATCTTTCCGTAACCCTGGGGAGAGTCGTATTCGACGAATTCGCCGGTGATGCGCTTGTCGTCCTTCGCCACCACCTCGGCGGCAGCGAAGCGGGGAGTGAGGGCATCCAGCATCATGGCCGCGGTCATGCTGCCCACCGCGAACCTGGAGGCGCCGTCGAGGAAACCACGACGGTCGATGTCGCCATGGACGTACTTGTCGAACAGATCGTAGACGCCCTGGTCGAAGTTCTTCGGGTTCTCGTGTTCCATGGTTCTCAGCTCCCTAGCAATGATGTCGGTCGCGGGTCCGTCCCGGCGAGATTCCGCAATCTTCGCACGGGTCCCATGGCACAGGGCAGCCCCCGTCCTCGGCGTGGCCCCTTTTGGAGATGGCCCCACGGGCCAGGGAGGCTTGGGGGGGCTACTTCGGAAAACGGCCGAGGGCCACGAGCAGATCGAACTGGGCCTGCGTGAATGAGTCCTCCGCCTGAGCGGCGGCGAGTTCCACATTGCGGGCCGCGCCCTGGGCTTCGATGACCTCGATGTTCGTGGAGGCGCCGGCGTCGAACGCGGTGATGGTGATCTTCAGGACCTCGTTCGCCTGTTCCGCGGCCCGGCGTGCGCTCGAGAGGATTCGTGCGTAGGCTTCGACCGCGGCGCGGGCGCTACGCACCTCGGCTCTCGCCTGAATCTGCTGCTGCGCGAGAGAGAAGTCGGCTGCCTGTGCGAGGGCCTCCCGTTCGATGTGCGCTCCTTTGCGCTCGCCGCCGTTGTAGATGGTCTGGGACAACTGGAACGAGAGTCTCCAGGTCTTGGATGGCTGGAACAGTCCTTTCGGGGTGAGGTACTGCGGCGCGAAGGAGAGCGACAGAGTGGGCCACCAGTCCTTCGAATTTCCCTTCAGGACGTTTTGGGCCGCCCGCTGCTCCGCGGTCAGAAGGCGCAGGTCGGTCCGATCGCTGAGATCATCGAGCAGGCTGGCCGGAGCCACATCGAAGGTCGGCTCCCCGTCCGTGTCCACCGGCCCGTCTCCGCCGAGCAGCACGCCGAGGGCTTCCTGCGAACGCCGGAGGCCAAGCTTGAAGGCCTCCAGGAGCGACTCGTTGACCGAGACCACCTGGCCGGCCCGCAACTCATTGAGACGGCTTCCGATGCCGCCCTCGCGACGCTTGCGGTTGTAGTCGAACTGAGCGATCGCGGTGTTGAGAGAGCGCGCCGCGATCTCGACCAGACGCTTCTGGGTGATGACGGAAAGATAGGCGTCGGCGGTGGCCACCGCCACCTGTCGCCGGGCATCGGTGCTGGCCAGGCGGGCGACTTCCACCTGGTCTTTCGCCTGGGATTTTGCCGCCCATTGCGCGGCGGCCAGGATGGGGGCCGAGACGGAGAGACCGAAAACCGTCTGGTTCCTTGGCTGGACCACGTTGTCACCGAAGGCCACGGCCTTGTCGAGGGTGGTGTTCACGACGTTGGCCGTGACCCGCGGCAGGCTGCCCGACCGAACCTGCTGAAGCAGTCCCTGGGAGCGCAGGATGTTGGTCGCGGCCAGACCGACGGTCGGGTTCTTCTCGAGCGCTTGGTCGATGGCCTGCTGGAAGCCCACCTTCCGCATGGGCGGGTCGGGCAGGATCTGAGCCCCCGCCGGGGCCACCAGCGACCCGATGACCAGCAGCGCCACCCCCGCCGCACCCGCTCCGCCATGGCCGCTCGTGGTTGCTTTGATCTCGGTGGCTCCAACCTCGCCCTCGTCATGCGACCTTCGTCCGCGCCCCGGAGCAATGGTTCGGATGAGCACGTAGAGCACGGGGATGAAGATAATTGACAGCAGAGTCGAAGCCACCATGCCTCCGGCCACCGTGGTTCCGATCGAGTTTCGACCCGCCGCCCCCGCGCCGGTGGCGAAGGCCAGAGGCAGCACCCCGAGAATGAAGGCGAAAGACGTCATCAGGATAGGGCGCAGGCGGATACGGGCCGATTCGACCGCGGCGTCGACGATGGACAGACCGCGTTCGCGGAGCTGTTCGGCGAATTCGACGATCAGAATCGAGTTCTTGGCCGCCAGACCAACCAGCAGGACCAGGCCCACCTGACAGAAGACATCGTTGCTGTAGCCGCGGGCCCACTGGGCCGACAAGGCGCCGAAGATGGCGAGGGGAACGCCCAGCAGAATGATGAGAGGCAGCACGAAGGACTCGTACTGCGCGGCCAGGACCAGATACACCAGAAGCACGCTCAGCGCGAAGATGGCTCCGGCCTGCGTGCCCGCCCTTATTTCTTCAAGCGATTGCCCGGACCAGGCGTAGGTGAAACCGGGGGGAAGCTGTCGGGCCAGATCCTCCATGGCGGCCAGAGCCTGTCCCGAGCTCACTCCGGGGCCGGCGCTGCCCGTGATCTGGGCGGAACGAAAGAGGTTGAAGTGGCTGATGATCTGGGGCGCGGTGGTTTCCCGGACCTTCACCACCGAATCGAGTGAGACCATCTCGCCGTTCGAGGCCCGCGCGTAGAGCTGCTTGAGGTCGCTCGGATTCTTTCGGAACTGCTGGTCGGCCTGGACGTAGACGCGGTAGGCGCGGTTGTTGAAGTCGAAGTCGTTGACATACTGGGAGCCGAGAAAGACCCCGAGCGCGTCGGTGACTTCCCGGAGGGGCAGGCCGAGACTGCGCGCCTTGTCCCGATCGATGTCCACCAGCAACTGCGGATCGGCGGCGCTGAAACTCGAGAACAGACCCTGCACCTTGTTGCCCTGGCGCGCCTGTCCCATCAGACCCTGGATCGCCGTGGCCAGACCATCAACGCTGGCGGCGCCGGTTTGATCCAGCACCTCGAACTGAAATCCGCCGAAGGTGGACAGGCCCTGGATGGCCGGGGGCGGGAAGGCCACCACGATGGCGCCCGGAATGCCGAAGAGGGGCCCCCGCAACCGGTTCAGCACCGCGTGCAGGGAATGCCCGGGCCCGGGACGGTCGGCGTAATTCTTGAGGCGGGTGAACATCAACCCGTTGTTGGCCGCCGCGCCCGAGAAGGAGAAGCCCATGACCGAGAACGTGGCCAGAACGTCCGGGTCCTTCATCAGGATCTCCTCGGCCTGCTTGGCGATGGTCAGTGAGTATTCGAGGGAAGCGCCCGGGGGTGCTTGCACCAGAATCATGATGTAGCCCTCGTCCTCCGCGGGGACGAAGGCCGAGGGCACAATGCGGTAGACGCCCCAGGTGGCGAGGAGGCCGCCCATGAACAGCACGATCATGGCCGTCCTGAGCCCGACCGCGCGGCGCACCAGGCCCGCGTAGGAGGCCGTGCCCTTGTCGACCATCCGGTTGAAGGCGGTGAAGAACCGCCCGTGGGTGTGGCTTTCCTTGTCGAGGAGCAGAGCCGAGAGGGCGGGGGTCAGAGTGATGGCGTTGAACACCGACAGGACGACCGCGAAGGCGATGGTGAGAGAGAACTGCTGATACAGCCGGCCGGTGACGCCGGGGAAGAACGCCACCGGCACGAACACCGCCACCAGCACCAGACCGATCACCATCACCGCCCCGAAAACCTCGCGCATGGCGTCGATGGCGGCTCGCCGCGCCGACTTCTTGTACTCGCTCATGTGGCGTTCGATGTTTTCGATCACCACGATGGCGTCATCGACCACGATGCCGGTGGCGAGCACGATCCCGAAGAGGGTGAGGGTGTTGATCGAGAAACCGAAGAGCTTGATGAAAGCAAACGTGCCGATGAGCGACACCGGGATGGTGATGGCCGGGATGAGGGTGCTCCGCCAGTTCTGAAGGAACAGGAACATCACCAGAATGACCAGGGCGATGGCCGCGGCCAGAGTCTTGATCACCTCGATGATCGATTCACGGACCACGATCACGTTGTCGAAGGCGATGCGCCATTCGAGCCCGGGCGGGAAGTCTTTCTCGAGTCGGGCCATTTCGGCCATGACCCCGTTGAACACCTCGATGGCGTTCGCGGAAGGCAGGAGCGCGACCCCGATTCCCTGGGCCTCGAGGCCCAGGAAGCGGAGGTTCGAGGCGTAGGTTTCAGCACCCAGCTCCACCCGCCCTACATCCTTGACCCTCACCAGAGCGCCGCCGGCTCCCGCCTTGATCACCACGTCCTCGAACTGGCTGGCTTCGGACAACCGGCCCATGGCCCGGACGCTGATGGTGAACATCTGCCCGGATGAGGGCGCGTCGCCCACCGCCCCGGCCGCAACCTGCACGTTCTGTTCACGGAGCGCCCCCACCACGTCGCCCGCGGTGATGTGGCGTCCCGCGAGTTTCGCCGGATCCAGCCACAGCCGCATAGCGAACTTGCGCTCACCGAAGATGATCACATCGCCGACCCCCTTCACCCGCTTGACCGCGTCCCGCACGTACTGATCGATGTAGTTGCTGATGAACTGCGCGCTGTAGCGGTTGTCCTGGGAGAAGAAGCCGAGACCGCCCATGAAGCCAGTCGTCCTCTTGACCACGGTGATGCCGTTGGTGCGGACCTCGGCGGGCATGCGGCCGAGAGCCTGGTTTACCCGGTTCTGCACGTCGATGGCGGCCAGATCGATGTCGCGATCGACATCGAAGGTCACGTTGATGGTCGAGAACCCGCTGTTGGTGCTGGATGAGGTGATGTAGGTCATCCCCTCAACCCCGTTGATAGCCTGTTCGAGGGGTGTGGTGACCGCACTCTCCACCGACTGCGCGTTGGCCCCGGTGTAGACCGCGATGACGCTGAGCGTGGGCGGAGCGAGGTCGGGGTATCGGGCGATGGGCAGGGTCGGAATCGACACCGCGCCCGCGAGAATGATGAGCAGGGAGCAGACCGTCGACAGGACGGGCCGACGGATGAAGACGTCAGCGAGCATGGCTTATGAACCCTTCGTCGGTTCGGGCCCGGCCGGCGCTTCCGAGGCCGGCTCGGCGATGCTCACCGGCGAGCCGTCGCCGATCTTCTGGAGGCCGGCGACGATCAACTGATCCCCCGGCTTCAGCCCCTCGAGGACGACGTAGTCGTTGCCGATGATCTCGCCGAGCTTCACCCCGCGTTGTCTGGCCACGAGGCCATGTTCGGACTTTTCGGCCACGAGGACGAAATACTGACCGTTGACGCGCATGGCCGCGGTGACCGGGAGGGTCAAGCCGGGCTCGGAACGCCACACCACGCGGACCCGCACGAACTGGTCGGCCCGAAACTCCCCCCGCCCTTCGACCACCGCCGCCTTGGCCAGAACGGTCTGGGTCGAGGGGTCCACGTTGGGAGACACGAACGTGACTTTGTTGGTGAAGAGAATCGCGCCGGCGTCGTCCATGATTCGAACCGGAAGGCCTGGTTTCAAGCCTGGGGCCTGGGCGACCGGCACGTTGATGTTGACCTCGAAGGCGTCATGCTGGTTGACCGTGGTGAGTTCCGTGGACTTGGTCACTCGGTCGCCTACCCGCACGGGGATGTCGCCCACGACCCCGGCGCTCGGAGCCACGACCTGGTAGTAGCCGAGTTCGGCGCGCTGCTGGCGGACCTGATCTTCGGCGACTTTGAGCTGAGCTTCGTTCGTCCGCAGCGCGGTGTCGGCCGCCTCGGCGTCTTGCTGGCTGGCCGCACCGGCCTCGAACAGTTTTCGGGTCCGCTCCGCCTGCTGCCGGGCGTACTCGACCTCGGCCGCGCGCATGGCCTGAATGGACTGCTGCGAGGCCACCACCGCCTGCTGGGGCCGGGAATCCACTTCAAAAAGGGTGGCGCCCTGCGCGACCCTCTCGCCGGAGCGAACCGCGATACGGGTGATGAAGCCTTCGACCTGGGGCTGGATCATGGAGGACCGGCGGGACTTGAGGGTGGCCACGAACTCGGTCGTCTGTTCGACCGGCCGGGCTTCGAGATTCACGACCTCGACCGCCATGGGGGGCGGGCCGCCTCCGGGAGCGCGGCCCCCCGGGCCGGTCCCTCCGCATGCGGAGAGGACGAGGCTGGCGAGAACCCAGGCGACACCTTTTCTTGTGCAAGTCATGGCTGCGGTTTCCTTGATCTCTCTGCGAGGACAATGCCCCGGACATTCTTTGGCTTGAGCGATCGGTCGGTGGCAACTCGCGGCCCGCCCGCCATGTTCGCTGGTTCCGCCTTGCTCCGATCACCTCGTGCGCCCGAGGGTCCAGTCCCCCAGAACGGAACCGCGCGAAGTTTCGATTGGGGAGGATACCGGCTTCGGCCAGTTTGTCTTCGAATCTCTCACCGAGGATCTGTTGGCAGCAACCGGCCCTGTCTTCACCTGTGGCAGATGGGACACAAAACCGTTTCGGCTGCTAGGATTCCCGGCTCCTATGCGCGAGAGGATTCTCATTGTCGACGACGAGGCTGGAGTTCGCGCCTCTCTCTCCGGGATTCTCTCCGATGAGGGATATCGAGTGGACGCGGTGGAGACGGGTGAGGCCGGGCTGAAGGCGGTCGAGTCGAATCGATACGAGCTGGCTCTCCTCGACGTCTGGCTTCCGGGCATCGACGGCATCGAGACCCTGACCCGTATTCAGGCGGTCGACCCCGACCTTCCCGTGGTCGTGATCTCGGGTCATGGCACGGTCGAGACCGCGGTCAAGGCAGTGCGAATGGGCGCGGTGGACTTCATCGAGAAGCCCCTTTCCCTCGAGCGAATCCTGCTCGCGGTCTCGAACTCCTTGCGCCTGAAGGACCTCGAAAAGAAGGTTCGCGAGCTCAAGGACAAGGACAAGCACAAGAACCAGATCGTGGGCGAGAGCGAAGCGATCAAGGAGCTGCTCCAGTTGATCGCGCGGGCCGCGCCGAGCAACGGGCGGGTTCTCATTACCGGCGAGAACGGGACGGGGAAGGAACTGGTGGCGCTGGGCATTCATCAGCAGAGCCTGCGCCGCAACGGCCCCTTCGTGGAGGTGAACTGCGCGGCCATTCCCGAGGAGTTGATCGAGAGCGAGCTGTTCGGTCACGCCAAAGGTTCGTTCACCGGGGCCACCGCCTCGCGCAAGGGCAAGTTCGAAATGGCCGATGGGGGGACGCTGTTCCTGGACGAAATCGGCGACATGACCCTCAAGACCCAGGCCAAGGTCCTCCGCGCTCTCCAGGAACAGAAAATCGAGCCGGTGGGCGGGTCGCCGAGCGTCAAGGTCGACGTGCGCGTGATCGCGGCCACCAACAAGAACCTCGAGGATGAAATCCGCAAGGGCACGTTCCGTGACGATCTGTATTTCCGGCTCAACGTGATTCCTATTCACGTCATCCCCCTGCGCGATCGCCTGTCCGACATACCGACTCTGGTGCGGCATTTCAGCCAGGGGTATGCGGCCGAATACGGGCGCCACATCAAGGACTATTCGCCCGAGGCCATGCAACTGCTGGTCCGCCACGACTGGCCAGGCAACGTGCGCGAGCTTCGGAACGTGGTGGAGCGCCATGTCATCATGGCCAAGGGGGACACGGTGGAAGCGAGTGATGTGCGGCTTCTGCGATCACCCCCGGCCACCGACTCCGGCTCCATGTCGTTGTCGCCCCCGACCGTTCCGTCGCCCCCGCCCGCTTCAGTGTCCGCGGCTCCGGCCCTGGTCGATTTCGAGAGTCTCGCCCTGGCTCGCGAGGACTTCGAGCGCCGCTACATCGCGATGAAGCACGAAGCCTGTCGCGGAAACATGAGCCGCACCGCCGAGGCTCTGGGCGTCGAGCGTTCGTACCTCTACAAGAAGATGAAGGCCCTCGGTCTCATCGCTCCCAAGAAGGCCGCGCCGCCCACAGATCCGGTCGAGGTCTGAGACCGGACCGGACGCTACCGAGCGAGGGGAGTCGAAGGGCGCCGAAGAGGCAGCGGCGGCCAGTCACGGTCGTGACCGTACACGTACACGTGCTCGTACTCGGCCGCAGACGCCCCGAAGACACAAGGGCCGGCCCTTCCCTCGGCCTCACGAGAACCGTCGGCGCGTTGACGTTGACTCCGGAACCATCGACGCGTTGACGCAGAGCCGAACCTCGGCACGTTCACGTTGGGCACGGCTCCCAAGATCGTTGACGTGGAGCCGAACGCGGCACGTTCACGTTGGGTACGGCACCCGGGACGAATCCATAGCCGTTCATTGCCTCGAACCATCGATCCAGCTGTATCCGATCAGATGAATCCGTGAAGCGGGGATCCTCCGGAGTGGCCCACCACAGGGAGTAGCGAGCGTCGGCCTTTGGCGTCGTTACCTTCGAGAACATCGGCGTATCGATGGGTTTGAGCACATTCGCCGCCTGAGTGGGCGACAGGGGAGTCGGAGCGTAGTAGACCGCCGTCGCGTTCTCACGCTTTGCCAGCACAGAGCGCACACCCGAGAAATGAGCGGCCGCGTCCTTGTCGGTCCTTCCGTACAGGAACACGCCGGTCTTCTTTCCTTTCTCTGTGACCAGGAGGGGCACCTCGAGGATCCCGTCCTCGTATGCAAAGGACTGCATGAAGGCGACGGACCCTTCCGGCGCCTTGAGCACCGTCGCGAGTGAAGACCCGATGAGTATCCAGTTGAACGCCAGCTCATCGAACTCGATAGCGAGCTTGGGCCAGTGCGCGGGAGCGTTCGTGTGAGTCTCTTTCTTCTTGGTCCAGTTGTCCCAGAATGCCATCGGCGTTCCCCCACTCACGAATTTGACTAGTCTCCCAGGACTGAATCCAGGCTTCAATGCGCTTGGTGACGCAAAGCGGGAAATCGGGATGGGCGTTGCTGGGATTGAGGCGGGTCAGCCGACCAGTCGAATGTGCCGGTCGGTGGCGCCGTTGACCGCCTTGATGGGCAGCCTCCGATCAAAGGTTGCGAGCCGTCCGTCGTTCTTTACTGCGAGGGCCAGAAGCCGGGCATCCGTGATCTGGCGATGACCCTCCAGGAATTGGGGGCGGAAGATGGTTTCGTCGAGGAGCGAGATCGCGTCGGGCCAGAACTGATGATGATCGGTCGCGCACAGCTTCTTGAGGTGAGCTACTGCCTGCGCCGGCGTGGCATCGACCGTGGGGTAGGCCGGGTTGGAGATGACCCGGACGAAACCGTCGATGGTCAAAGGCGTGGTGGCCCAGAGCTTCTTCTTCTGGGCTTGAAAGAAGGTATGAGCGTCGGCATGCGATGGGTGTCCCGGATCGAACAGCGCGATGAGGACGTTGACATCCAGCAGGGTGGCGGTCATTCGGCGTCGCGGAGGCGGTTGACCAGATCGAGGCTTGGTTTGGTTGCTCCGGCCCTGACCTTGAACAAGGGCACGCCGTTCTTCACTCGTGGCTCGTCCCCTGGAGTGAGGGCCAGGCGGACAAGATCGGACACGACCCGGCCCAGAGTCGTTTGTCGCTGATCAGCCAGCCGTTTTCCCACCAGGATCAAGTCGTCGTCGAGTTCCAGGGTGGTGCGCATGCATCAATCATCACGCATCAGATCTGTGATGTCAACCGACAGGGGGAATACACAAACAGCAAAACCGTCGCCTCCGGGCAAGCTCCAGGCTCTTCAGCGCCGCGCCGCCCACCTGGGTCCCGGCTGACCCCACTCAGGCGTTCGCTTCGATTCACGCCGGAACGGCGACCTCCCGCGGATCGGCTATCGTCCGTTCTCCTCGGAGGCGGGCGACGTTTGATTGCGAGTCCTTACATCAACCCTGAGCAGAGCGCCCGTCAGAAGATCGACGTGCAGCTTGCTGCCTCCGGTTGGCTGATTCAGGACTACCGCCAGTTCAACCCCCTCGCCGGCCAGGGCATCGCGGTCCGCGAAGCGCCGCTGAAGTCCGGCACCTGCGACTACCTCCTTCTTGTGGACCGCAAAGCCGTCGGTGTCGTGGAGGCCAAGAAACAAGGCACGCTCCTCTCGGGCGTGGCCGAGCAATCGGGCCACTACGCGAAGAACCTCCCGGACTTCATGCCGGCCGCCATTCCGGGAGGCGCACTGCCCTTCCGCTACGAGGCCACCGGCGTAGAGACCCAGTTCCTGGACGCGAGAGACCCGGCCCCGCGCTCCCGCCGAGTCTTCGCGTTCCACCGCCCCGAGACACTCGCCGCATGGATCGCCGAGCCCGAAACGCTCCGCGCCCGACTCGCAGCCCTGCCCACGGCTCATCCCCTCCCAAAGCTTGGCCTCCGCGACTGCCAGATCGAGGGCATCACCAACCTCGAAGCCTCCCTCGCCGCCGATAAGCCCCGCGCCCTCATCCAGATGGCCACCGGCGCCGGCAAGACCTACACCGCGTGCAGCTTCACCTACCGCCTCATCAAACACGCCGGAGCCAGGCGAGTCCT